>DASSJR010000232.1:0-21512 GCA_035691135.1 Nocardioides sp.
GCGGTCACGATCCGCGACCTGGTCAAGAACAGTCTGCGCATGCGCCCTGACCGGATCATCGTGGGTGAGGTGCGTGACGCCTCGGCCCTCGACATGCTGCAGGCGATGAACACCGGTCACGACGGCTCGATCTGCACCCTGCACTCCAACGGACCGCGCGACACGCTCGCCCGCATGGAGACCATGGTGCTGATGGCCGGCATGGACCTGCCGATGCGCGCCATCCGCGAGCAGGTCGCCTCCGCGGTCGACCTGATCGTCCACCAGGCCCGTCTCAAGGACGGCTCCCGCAGGATCACCCACATCACCGAGGTCGAGAGGATGGAGGGTGACGTGATCACTCTCCAGGACGTCTTCGTGTTCGACCACTCGGCCGGGTTCGACCGCGACGGCAAGAACCAGGGACGGATGCGCTCGACCGGACTTCGCCCGAAGTTCCTCGAGAAGATGGCCCACGCCAACGTGACCGTCGATCCGATGCTCTTCGCGACGGACCGCCTCTGATGTCCGCCGCAGCCCTCACTCGGGGAGCGCTGCTCTCGCTCATCCTTCTCCTCACCGTCGCCTCGCCGGCCACGGCGGCCGACGACGCGTCCATCTCCCACGTCGAGGCGACGAAGGACGGGGTCAAGATCCTGGTGTCCGTCCCACGAGGGGCGGAGGTCGACCTGGAGAACGTGACGGCAACCATCGACGGCGAGGACGCTCCGGCGGAGGCCGCGCTCGCGACCTCGACCAGCGACGTCAGGCGCACCGCCGTGCTGGCGATCGACGTCAGCAAGTCGATGTCAGGAGAGCGGTTCGAGGCAGCCCAGTCTGCTGCCCTCACCTTCCTCGACACGGTCCCGGCCGACGTCTACGTGGGCATCGTGACCTTCGCGCACGACGTCGAGACCACCGTCGCACCCACCCAGGACCGCGACGAGGCCCGAGCCGTGATCGAGGGCCTCGAGCTCACGCCCCAGACCCACCTCTACGACGGCGTACTGGCCGCCGTCGACGTGGCCGGCAAGGACGGCCAGCGCTCGGTCCTCGTCCTCTCCGACGGCGCCGACACCAGCGACACGAAGCTCGCCGCGGTCACGACGTCGGTGACCGACGCCGAGGTCCTGCTCGACGTGGTAGCCCTGGATCAGTCAGGCGGCGCCCTTTCCGCGCTCGAGAGACTGGCCGACTCCGCCGACGGGCGGGTGATCGACGCCGATCCCGACGCCCTCCGCGAGGCCTTCACCAAGGAGGCCGATGCCCTGGCCCGTCAGGTGCTGGTCACGGCTGAGCTGCCCGAATCGGTGACGAGCTCCGACGCGTCGGTCTCGGTGTCGTTGCCCACCCAGGACACGATCCTGGCGGCCGACGCGTTCGCAACCGTCCGCACCGGCGGTCCGGCGCAGTCGACCGCCAGCACCCACCCGATCGTCGCGGATCGGGGGCTGATGATCCCCCAGAGCTGGATGTACGGCGGTGTGGTCGCCGTCGGCCTGGGGCTGCTCCTCCTGCTCTACCTCCTGATCCCCAAGCCGGCCGCTACCCTGACCGCGGGCGAGGTGGCGTCGACCTACACCCAGCGATCGACCGGGCGATCCGCCTCGGCGCCGAAGGCGGAGCCCGACCAGGCGCTGGTGCAGGCCAAGGACGCCGCACACAAGGTGCTGCAGCGCAACACCAGCCTTGAGGCCAAGATCGCGGCCCGGTTGGATGGCGCAGGCAACCCGCTCAAGCCGGCCGAGTGGCTCCTGGTGCACGCCGCGATCTTCCTCGGCGCCGGTGTGGTCGGACTGCTGTTCGGTCAGGGGAGCATCGTGATCGGGTTGCTCTTCCTGGTCTTCGGTGCGATCGGCCCGTGGGTGTACCTCGGCATGAAGCGGTCCCGGCGGCGCAAGGCGTTCAACTCCTCCCTGCCCGACACGCTCCAACTGATGTCGGGTTCGCTCTCGGCTGGGCTCTCCCTGGCGCAGTCGGTCGACACGGTGGTGCGCGAGGGCACCGAGCCAGTTTCATCGGAGTTCAAACGGGTGCTGATCGAGACCAGGCTTGGGGTTGCGCTCGAGGACGCCATGGAGGGGGTTGCCCAGCGCTTCGAGAGCAAGGACTTCCACTGGGTCGTGATGGCGATCAACATCCAGCGCCAGGTGGGAGGAAATCTTGCCGAGCTCCTCGACACGGTGGCGGGCACGATGCGCGAGCGCGAGTACATGCGCCGCCAGGTCGCCGCTCTTGCCGCCGAGGGGAAGCTGTCCGCGTGGGTCCTGGGTGGGCTGCCGCCCGCCTTCCTGGCCTACCTGACGGTCGCCAACCGCGACTACGTCATGCCGATGTTCACCGAGCCCCTGGGGTGGCTGATGCTCGCCGGTGCCGCGTTCTGGCTCGGCGTCGGCGTGTTCTGGATGAGCCGCCTGATCAAGGTGGAGGTGTGAGATGACGCTCTTGCTCGTCATGGGCGTGGCCCTCGTGTTCCTGGCCATCTACATCGTGGCAACGGCCCTCAGGGATGCCGAAGCACACGGGCTCAACCGGTCGCTCGCCGTGCTCGAGGCGATGTCCTCTGCCCCCAAGGAGCTCTCGAAAGACCTGGACCAGCCCTTCGCGGACCGGGTGCTGACCCCGCTCCGCGGCGCAGCACTGAAAGTCGGCCGCCGGTTCACCGGTGCCGATAGCGGCGACCGGATCCGCCACAAGCTGGACCTCGCCGGCAACCCTCCTGGCTGGACCGTCGACCGGGTCGTTGGCGGCAAGGTCGTTGGGCTGATCGCCGGAGTGATCGGCGCCTTCCTTTTCTCGCTCATGATCGGCCCCGGCCTCAGCCTGCGCATCCTGATGCTCGCGGGCGGCGCCCTGGCGGGTTACTTCGCGCCCAGCTTGTACCTGTACCAGAAGGCCTACGACCGCTCGAACCAGCTAGCCCGCGAGCTCCCCGACGCGATCGACCTGCTGACCATCAGTGTCGAGTCCGGGCTGGGCTTCGACGCCGCGCTCCAGCAGGTGGCCCGCAACACCGACGGGCCGCTCTCCGACGAGTTCTCGCGGATGCTGCGAGAGATGCAGATCGGCTCCGGCCGCTCGGTGTCGTTGCGGGCGCTCGGCGAGCGGACCAACGTGCCGGAGATTCGCAGCTTCGTCAGCGCCATGGTCCAGGCCGACGCGTTCGGCATCCCGATCGCGCAGGTCCTGCGCGTGCAGTCGTCCGAGATCCGGGTCAAGCGGCGCCAACGCGCGGAGGAGAAGGCTCAGCAGGTGCCGGTCAAGATCACAATCCCCCTGATCTTCTGCATCCTTCCCTGTCTCTTCATCGCGGTCATGGGGCCTGCGGCGATCAGCATGATGGAGAACTTCGGCTCGTGATCACGGCGCACCCACAGTTTCCCCGGCTCGCCCTAGGCGCGCGGGTTTTCGGGCTCATGAGTCTGTCGGTGCCGGTGCTGCTGGTGCGCGAAGACACCGCACTGCTCGCCTTGCTGACGGTCGCCATCGTGTGGGCGGCGGCGACCACGGCCGAGCACTTCGGCCTGAGCGGCGCCGTCGTCACCGCCGCTGAATCCAGTCTGGTGGGCGTCGTGTGCGGCATCGGCTTCGAATCGACGCCGGGGGTGCTCGTCACCCTCGCCGTACCGCCGTTCATCGCGGGACTTCGGCAGGGGCCCCGCGGAGTGGGTTGGGCGCTGGCGACCCAACTGCTCTCCCTGGGCATCACCACCGCCCTGGTCCACGGTGCCATGAACGCCACTGAGGGTGCAGCGACGTTCACGTGGATCCTGATGGGAACCGGTCTCGGCCTGATCGGCAGCTACGTTCACGCCACGCAGCCCGACGCGGACGACCCGGTACGGGCATACCGAGACGCCCAGAAGCTCATTCGTGAACTCATCGGCCTCTCCGGCGAGCTCACGTCCGGACTGGACCCGATCTCCCTCGGCGGCGGAATCGCCGACCAGGTGCATGACCGGATTCCGGTCACCTCCCTCTTGGTCCAGATTCCTCGCGCTGAGGGCTTCACGCCCCTCGTGACCGAGCACGCAACCGGAGACGTGGCCGAGACGCTCCGGGAGCTGTCGGTCGTCACGCGGAACACGGCCCGCCCGGCACTCTCCGGTCATACCTTTGCCTTCCCACTCCTGACGGACGCAGGTGTGGTCGCGGTCGTCGCGGGAACGGTGTCCTCACGACTCGAGCCCGAGTCGGTCCAGCTGCTCGGCGTGATGACCGAGTTGGCCACCGTGCTGGAACCCGCAGCGGTCCAGCTCGACACCGCGCAGCTTTTCGCATCCTTCCGCGATGCCGCCACGACAGACGAGCGCCGTCGGCTCGCCCGCGAGATGCACGATGGGATCGCGCAGGACATCGCGTCGCTCGGATACCTCGTCGACGGTCTGGTCGCCGGCGCGGGGACGCCGGAGCAGGCTGCCGAGCTCCAGGTGCTCCGCAGTCGGATCACCGGGGTCGTGGCCGAAGTTCGCCGCTCGGTCCAGACCCTGCGGACCGAGCATCGCAACGAGGACAGCCTCGGCAGCTCCATCGCCGCCCTGGGCCAGCGTCTGGACGAGAGTTCCGGCGTTCGAATCCAGGTCACCTCCGACGAGGGTTCGGCCCGGCTCCGCCCCGAGGTGGAGTCCGAGCTGTTCCGCATCGCCCAGGAGGCGATGAACAATGCGGTCCGCCACGCCAACGCGACGCGGATCGATGTGCGCTGCACGGTCGACGCGCCTGGAGCCGAGCTCCAGGTCGAGGACAACGGCACCGGGCTCGGCACCGGGCGGCCCGACTCGTGGGGGCTGGAGATCATGCGCGAGCGCGCCCGACTGATCGGGGCCGAGCTCAGCATCGAGGACGTCTCTCCCCACGGCACGCTGGTCCGGCTACGGCTCGGACCACCAAGCCCCAACAGCATCCGCCCCGTCCGCGATGAAAAGGTGAACGCATGAACGAGCAGGCAGCGACTCGGGTCCTCCTGGTGGACGACCACGACCTCATTCGTGACGGCCTGGCCGGGGTTTTCCGGCGCGAACCGTCGATGGAGGTCCTCGGCGACGCAAAGACCGTGTCGTCGGCGCTCGAGATGTTCCACGAGCTCGGTCCGGACGTCGTGGTGACCGATCTGCAGCTGCCCGACGGGACCGGTCTCGATGTGGTCCGCGAAGTACGCCGGGCCACGCCGGACACGGGCGTCGTCGTCCTGACCATGCACTCCGGCGACGAGCAGATCTTCGCGGCGATGGAGGCCGGCGCCTCCGCGTTCGTGGGCAAGGATGCCCCGTCGAGCGAGGTGGTCAAGGCCGCACAGCACGCGGCGGTCTCCCCCCGCTCGTTCCTCTGCGCCGGGCTGACGGACGCCATGCTGCGTCGTGCCACCTCGGTCGCCACCCAGCTCAGCTCCCGCGAACTGGACGTCCTCAGGCTCCTGGCCGACGGGCTCAGCGCGGCTGAGATCGGTTCCCGGATCCACCTGAGCGAGTCGACGGTCAAGTCTCACCTCGCCAAGATCTACCAGAAGCTCGGCGTCACGAACCGGGCCCAGGCCCTGGTCACGGCGATGCGGACGGGCCTGCTCTCCAACATGCAGCCCGAGTTCTGACGCGAGGCCACTCCATTAGTGGCTCAGGCCACTAGCCCCGCGTAGTCATAACGGGCTATCGGACTCGAAGCGTTCGTCGGATCACACGATCCCCCCGAATCTCGGAGACTTGTGGTCGTGGAGGTCTCCCGGCCTCTCGGACCAGAACCAGAAACAACCAAGGAGACATTCCAATGCTTGACTACCTGCGCATCATGCTCAACGCCCGCCTCGTCCGTGACGAGGAGCGCGGCGCCTCCGCCGTTGAGTACGGCCTGCTCATCGCCGGCATCGCCGCGCTGATCGTCGCCGTCGTGTTCATCTTCGGTGAGACCATCCAGGGCGTCTTCACCGACACCTGCACCGCGGTCAACAACGACACCCAGTGCACCGGCAACCCGTGATCTGACGACTGAGGGACATGGGGGAATCATGATGACGTTGGCCGCGAGTGTCAGCTCGCGGCCAGCGTTGTCTCCGGCCGACGAAGCTGCTGGCCGAACCGAGCGGGGAGCAACGGCTGTGGAGTACGGCCTGCTGATCTCGGGCATCGCCGCTCTGATCGCAGTGGCGGTCTACCTGTTCGGTGGCGGCGTCATGGCACTCTTCGCCGGCACGTGTGATGTGTTGATGACCCAGGTCGGCGGCAACTGCTGACGCTGCTCCGAGTCATCATCGTCCGGCCTGGGGACACCGGGATGTGGGGGGAGACGACCGTGGTCGCGGACGAAAGTCCGCGGCCACGGTCGTTTTTTTCATTCCCCCGGAACTCGCGCGGCGAGCCCGATCCGCTGCATCGTCGTCGGGTGGCTTCCGAACCACAGCTGGACGAGCTCCGGTGGCGTCGGGTCGCTGAGCGACCGGAGCGCCAGCTCCTTCTGCATCTGCACGAACGCTTCCGGATCCCGTGTCGCCCGCAGGGCGCCCACGTCCGCGCGGGTCTCGATCTGGCGGCTGACGGTGTTCTGCACCGGCGTGGACACGAAGCCGCCCAGCGCCACCAACGCCAGCACGAACGGGACCACCGCGGGGTCGGAGATGGACACCCTCCGCCGCATTCCGACCAGCAGCCCGAGCAGGCCGACCCCGCAGACGACCCCGGCCGCTCCCAGCACGGAACCGGTCAGGACGTCCCGGTGCCGGGCATGGGCCAGCTCGTGGGCCACCACCGAGAGGGCCTCTCCGCGCGGCAGGTCCTCGACCAGGTTGTCGTAGACCACCACCCGCCGGGTGGTCCCGAACCCGGAGACATAGGCGTTCAGCGTCGTCGTACGCCGGGACGCGTCGGCGACCAGAACCTCGTCGACGTCCACACCTTCCTGGTCGGCCAGCGCGAGAATCTGTGAGCGGAGCTGCCCGTCCGGCAACGGTTCGAAGTGGTTGAAGATCGGCTCGATGACGACCGGATAGGCCAGGGACCCGACCAGGACGAACCCGGCGAGCACTCCCCCGGCGACTGCCGGCCACGCCCGTTTCCAGCGGCGGGCAGACCCGACCACCACCAGCACCGCCAGCGAGGTGACGACCACCCCGATGGCCTCGCCCTTGGCGAGGTCGAGCAGGAACTCGGAGCGGGTCTGCGTGGAGAGGCCGTAGTCGACGAGGTGGTCGTGCAGGAGCAGGGCGAACGGCAGGGTGGCGATCCTGCCGATGAGGGCCAGAGCGGCCACGATCAGCACGACTCGGGCCCACCACGGCCCCGGTACCGCGCGGGCAAGACGCAGACCGAGGCTGGAGAAACCCAGCCAGCAGGCGATCGCGAGCGACACCAGGAGCGAGCTCCAGCTCCACAGGCGCGCCCCCCGCGTGAACGCCTCGGCAGCCGCGATCTGGTGCGCGGAGAACACCGTGTCTACGGCGGGCACCGGCAGGGTCGGTCCGGGCACCGGATCCCACGGCACGAGCGTGGTGGCCAGCGCCACGAAGGCGACGGCACCGACCACGGCCACGACCGCAGCGACCTTCATTGGGGTCCGCCGGTCGCCCTGGGTCACGCAGCCAAGTTTGTCAGCAGGTCCTGCCACAGCTGGGTGAGCTCGGCCTCGGACAGCCCGAACTCCTGGTGCAGCACCGAGCCGACCGAGGCGCCGGCACGGACCTCCATGTAGAGCCGGACGAGCGCGTCCTGGCCGCCGCGGTCAGCCAGCAGACGGCACGCCAGCCACGCCGACTCGTACGTCGCCCCCAGGTGGGTGGTCGTGGTGTCGAACTCGGCCGAGCCCGGCAGGTTCTCCGGCGGACCGTCCTTGCGGACCCGGTCGATGATCTGGCCGGCCGTGGTCGACACCGGCAGGTCGACGTCGAGAAGCGCCACGTAGTCGGCGAAGCCCTCCAGCAGCCACAGCGGCATGGTGTTGTTGGTCGCCGCCTCCGTCGCCACGTGGACGGCCTCGTGGCTCATCACGACCTGGGATCCGGTGGGGCGCAGCTGGCCGAAGATGATCGGGTTCACGAACACGTGGACCGGCGCGTCGGGGGCCAGCGACCCGTCGTCGGTGGTGGTCACGGCGGCGATGCCGGAGTAGGTCCCGGGGTCAGAGGCCAGCGCCTCGTGCAGCGCCGTCACCGAGCTCGGCACCTCCACGACCAGGCCGGTCCGCCACCTCGGCAGCACCTCACGGACCGCCGGTACCGCGGCCCGCGCCAGACGCGCGTAGCGGGCCGCCTCGGCGTCGGATCCGTCGACGAGGACCAGCGTGACCGGGGTACGGCGTACCTCGACCGGCCCGGACAACCACACCGGGAGTCGCCGCCCGCCGCCCCCCACGGAGTCGAGGTAGACCTCACCGTCGACGGTGCGGAACCGGAACCCCACCTCGGAGCGCGCCGGAGCCCGATCGAATCCCGCGAAGGCCCAGGTTGCGTCGACGGCACCTTCCCACGCGCCGGAGGCGGAGACAGCGCCGAGCTCGTCGACGTAACGCAGCGTGAAGTCGTCGACCTCCAGGGCGCGGGCGTTGTCGACGATCGCGCCGAAGAGCCGGCGGGACCCGTCGTCGCCGGGTGCCGCGAGTGCCGCGGCCGCCGCCGGGTCGCGGGCGTCAACGGCACGCTCGAGGTCGTCCAGGAGGGCGGCCGCGGCGCCCGGTTGGGCGCTGGGCACCTCGCCCGAGGGTGTCGGCGCGACGTACGTCGAGTTGTCGATCAGGATCCATGCGACCAGGCCCACCGCCGTCACCAGGGCCAAGGAAAGGCCGGCCACCCACAGAAAGGGGCGACCGGCCTTGGATCCTTGAGGGTCACCCAGGGCGAACCGCGCCGGAGAAGGGCATGGAATAGAGGCCCGCCACCTGGACGCCGGTACTCGGGTTGGCCGCATGCACAATCATGCCATTTCCGATGTACATGCCCACGTGGCTGATCGGGCTGTAGTAGAAGACCAGGTCACCCGGCTGCAGGGCGCTGGCGGGCACCTGCGGCCCGGAGCTGAACTGCGCGCTCGAGGAGTGTGGCAGGGCGACGCCGGCCTGGGCCCAGGACGCCATGGTGAGACCGGAGCAGTCGTAGGCGTCGGGGCCGGCGGCGCCGTAGACGTAGGCGTCACCGACCTGCGCCATCGCGTAGCTGACCGCAGCGGCCGCGCGACCGGAGGCGGGCACGCTGGGCGGCCGAACCTCGCTGCGGGAGGAGGACATCATGCGCTCGCGCTGCTCCGCCTTCAGGCGGTCCAGCAGAGACTCGGCCTCGTCGACCTTCTCGTCGATCGTGGCCTTCTCCTTGCCCAGCTGCGCCTTGAGGTCGGCGACCTGGCGGGCGCGCTGGGCCGTGGCGTCGTGGCGGATGTCGAGGGCCTTCAGCTCACGGCCGTAGTCGGAGAACATCTGCGACTGCAGGTCGTTGAACGACGACATCGTGGAGAGCCGCGCCAGGAATGCGCTCGGGTCGTCGGAGACGACGACCTGGCCGACCGCGGAGAGATTCTCGCCCTGGTACTGGCGCACGATCGAGTCCTGCACCTGGTTGCGGACGGCTTCGAGCCGCTGGTCCTGGCGACGCTCGTCGGCCTTGATCGAGGCGAGGTCCTTGTTGAGCTCGGCGAGCTCGAGCCTGGCGTCGTTGTACCGCTCCGAGGCCATCTCGGCCTCGTGGTAGAGGCGATCGACCCGAGCCTGGACGTCCTCGATGTCAGGCTCCGCCTGGGCAGAACCCGGCACCAGGCCGACGGCAGCAGCCATCGCCAGGGCGGAAAGGGCAGTGATGAGTCGCTTCCGGCCGTTCAACACGAGCGGGCGGTCTCCCTTGCACGTCGTACGCCTACCAGGTGAGCTGACGGGTTCGGGCACGACATTGCCCTACACCTGCTCCTCGGCACACGGCTGTGCGCCGCCTTGCAGGCGATTCACCCCAGGGGTTTGGTTCCCCGGCTCCTGGGCACATGGCCCGGGACTCGGCGTCGGCACCCGCGCGGATCCGGTCGATCCACTCCCACGAGCACCTGAGCGCCACACACTAATGGGGTCCCGGCCGGTGAACCAAGTCCCGGAACCACAAGCCGGGGTGTTTCGGCACACGTTGCTGAGAGGCAAGTCACACCAGCCACAGGAGTCACGCTGGTTACGCCGATTCCACCTCCGGCCCGGCGACCGGTTGCACCAGCCGCAGCGGCGGGACCAACCCCCCGTCAGCCAGCACGTCTAGCGCCCGCCGCTCGTCGTCGTCGAACGCCAGCTCGGGAGGCGGGCCCAGCAGCACAGTGACCACGCAGTCGTGGCACGCCAGCCCCCGCACCACACAGGTGTCGCAGTCGATTCTCGTCGTCATGCCGGTCACGCTGCCAGCGAGCACCGACAATCGGTCCCGGAGGCGAGGTCGACCGGCGTGTCGAGCGTCAGGGTGTCCGGGCCAGCAGGCCGGCCAGCGCCTCTGCGGTCACGCTCCGGGCCCCCGACGCTCTCGCGTCCCGGGCCACCTCCCGGTCACTGCTGACCACGATCACCACCCTGCCCTGCGGTTCGGTCGCCACGAGCTCGGAGATGACCTGGTCGGCGATCACGCCCTGGGGACTGAAGACCACCTTGACGCCGCGCGGGGTCGCGACCACGGGGCGGGAGGCCGAGCTGGCCGCGTCGAAGACGACGGTCGCCTCCACGCCGGTCCGCGCCACCACCGGCGCCAGTCCCTGCAGCAACCGGGTCCGCTGGGTCTCCAGCGACGTGGCCGGCCACGCGGTCTTGCTGACGTTGTAGCCATCGACGATCATCCGCGCCCGGGGCAGGGCGAGGTACTGCTCGAGCAGCGCAGGACTGCTCGGGCCGAGCGAGCCCGCTGACGTCGGTTCCCGCGTCCCCTCGCTCGCCAGCGACGCCTCCAGCCGGTCGGCGGGGGCGCCGGACGAGGGCGGGAGCGCCAGCTCGCGACGCAGGCCGTTCGCGGCGTCGATGACGGCATCGAGCAGCAACCGGGCGCGCAGGCTCGCCTCCTCGCGTTCACTGCGCCCGACGCGCCGGTCGGCCCGAGCCTGGTCGTCCATCCGGCTCACCTGCGACCGCAGCCGGCGGAGCTCCTTCTCGGCCTGGGCCGCGGCGGCCTCGGCCCGGCCGCGCAGCTCGCCTGCCGCCGTGACGGCGTCGTCCGCCGTCGAGCGCGCCTGCCGCAGGGCGGCACGAGCCTCTCCGAGCTTGCGCCGGAGCGCCGCGTTCTCCGCCTTCAGCAGGGCCACCTCGTCGCGGTGCCGGGCGCGGAGGTCGCGAACCGCCTGCTCGGCCGCCTCGACCTGCCCACGGAAGCGGTCAGCCTCGCTGTCGTCCTCCCCGGTGGCGCGCTCGGCGAGGTTGGCGACGGCGGCGTCGAGCACGTCCCGCCAGCCGTCCGGACGGCACAACCAGGCCACGGCCGCGGGGGTGACCGGGCTGCCGCCGGGGTCGAGGTCCATCAGGTTCTCCACCGGTTGCGGGAGCGAGCCGGCCACCTGGACGGCGACCCGGTCGCGGAAGTCCTCGTCGGCGTCGAGCGCGGCCGTCATCGCGCCCGCGCCCAGCCTGGCCCGACGAGCCGGGGTGAAGTCGGCCACCTTGCGCAGCGGTGCCGGCAGCTTAGCGACGTCCGGCAGTACCTCGGCGGTCAGGACGTGGATCCGGTGGCGGACCTCGTCGGGCAGGTCGATGAGCGCGGGGGCTGCGCGGTCCTCGGCCACGGCCGGCCCTCGTCGCCGCTCAGCCGTTCGCCGGGGCGTCCGCGTCGCCGTCGGCGCGTGACACGACCTCGATCGCGTCGGCCCGCCCGCACCAGCGACAGGTCACGGCCTCGACGGACTCGTCCTTGACGTGGGTCTCCTCGACGCGGTGGTCGCCCGCGAGGTCGAAGTGCCAGAACTCGGTGGTACGACGCGTCCTGGTGACGTCGAAGCGGGTGAGGTTGCCGCACCCGCCGCAGCGCCACCGCTGCCCGGCGTCGGGGATCACGATGCTCTCTCGCTTTCGGTCGTCGAGCGTGTCGGCACCACAGTAGTCCGCGCGGCGCCGACCGTTTGTCGGCGCCCACACCTAGCGTCGGTGACGTGAGCAACGCGGTCCAGGCCCCGCCGAACCGGTGGGAGACGCAACGCAGCTTCGACGAGCTGGGGCGGCCCCTGCGCGATGCCACCTTCTGTGTGGTCGACCTCGAGACGACTGGCGGTTCGGCGAGCGGCGGCTCGATGATCACCGAGATCGGGGCGGTCAAGGTGCGCGGCGGGGAGGTCCTCGGCGAGTTCCAGACACTGGTCAACCCCCAGACCGAGATCCCGGCCTTCATCGCCGTGCTCACCGGCATCAGCAACACGATGGTGGCCGACGCCCCCCGCATCGACTCCGCGCTACCGGCGTTCCTCGAGTTCGCGGCCGGCTGCGTCCTGGTCGCCCACAACGCGCCGTTCGACGTGGGGTTCCTCCGCCACTTCGCCGAGCTGCAGGGTCGGCCGTGGCCGCGCTTCGAGGTGCTCGACACCGCCAAGCTGGCGCGCCGGGTGATCACCCGCGACGACGCGCCCAACTGCAAGCTGTCCTCGCTGGCCCGGGTGTTCAACTCCTCGACGACGCCCAACCACCGCGCCCTCGCCGACGCCCGGGCCACCGTCGACGTCCTCCACGGCCTGATGGAGCGGCTCGGCGGCCTCGGCGTCCACACGCTCGAGGAGCTGCAGACCTTCTCCTCCCGGGTGAGCCCGGCGCAGCGGCGCAAGCGTCATCTCGCCGAATCCCTGCCCCACGCCCCGGGGGTCTACCTCTTCCGCGACGACAGCTCCCGGGTCCTCTACGTCGGCACCTCCCGCGACCTCCGCTCCCGGGTGAGGTCCTACTTCACCGCCTCGGAGACCCGGTCCCGGATGGGCGAGATGGTCGGGCTCGCCGAGTCGGTGATCGGCATCGAGTGCGCCACGCCTCTCGAGGCCGAGGTCCGTGAGCTGCGGTTGATCGCCGAGCACAAGCCTCGCTACAACCGGCGCTCCCGCTTCCCCGACAAGGTCCACTTCCTGAAGCTCACCCGGGAGCCGTGGCCGCGGCTGTCACTGGTCCGCCGGGTGGTCGCCGACGAGGCCGACTACCTCGGCCCGTTCTCGTCGCGCAAGACCGCCGAGAAGTGCCTGGCCGCCCTGCACGAAACCTTTCCGGTTCGCCAGTGCTCCGACCGGCTCCCCCGCGATCCCTCTCGATCAGCCGGCCGGTCAGCCTGCGTGCTCGCCGAGATGGGTCGATGCCTCTCCCCGTGCGACGGGAGCGTCGACGAGACGACCTACGGGGCGGTGGTCCGGCAGCTGCGCGACACCCTGCTGCGTCGGCCCGACCAGGTCGTCGACGCCATCAACGTCCGGATGGCCGCGCTCGCCGACGACGAGCGCTTCGAGGAGGCGGGGGTCCACCGCGACCGACTGGCGTCCTTCGTCCGGGCGGCCGCCCGCACCCAGCGGCTCACCGCGCTCACCCGCTGTCCCGAGGTGGTGGCCGCGCGGCGGGAGGACGACGGCCGGTGGAGCGTCCACGTCGTGAGGCACGGACGCCTGGCCGCAGCCGGGCGCATCCCACCGGGCGCCGACGCCCATCAGTACGTGCGAGAGCTCCGGGCCTCGGCCGAGACGGTGCGGCCGGCCCCCGGCCCGATCCCGGCCGCCACCGCCGAGGAGACCGAGAAGATCCTGCGCTGGCTGGAGTCCCCCGGCATCCGGCTGGTCGAGGTCGACGGCGAGTGGAGCTGCCCGGTGGCCGGCGCCACCCGCCACCTCCCGCTCCACGACGCGGCCCGCCAGTCGCGGCTCTCCCTGGTGCCCTTCGACGACCGACGCGACCTTTCGCCGGTGCACCGGCCGTAGCGGAGACGCGTCAGCGAATCCGCTGACGGTGGTTGAGCGAGTCGCGCGGAGGCACGAGGCCGCGACCGGCGTGTCGAAACCCGTTAGGGTCCACCTCATGATCACCGCCATCGTCTTCGTCAAGGCCGACGTTGCCCGGATCCCCGAGGTGGCCGAGCAGATCGCCGACCTCGACGGGGTCAGTGAGGTCTACTCCGTGACCGGCCAGATCGACCTGATCGCGATGGTGCGCGTCCGTGACCACGACGACGTCGCGAGCGTGGTGGCCGACCGGCTCAACAAGGTGCCCGGGGTGACCGCGACCGAGACCCACATCGCGTTCCGGGCCTACTCCCGCCACGACCTGGAGTCGGCCTTCTCGCTCGGCCTCGACTGACCTCGCGACCCGAGGCGATTCCCGTGAACTGGCTCGGAGACCACTGGCTCGACCTGTTCGGCTGGTTCGGCAGCGGCCTGCTGATCTTCTCGCTGCTGCAGACCCGCGTCCTCCGGTTCCGCCTGCTCAACCTGGCGGCGTCGCTGAGCCTGGTGGTGTTCAACGCGCTGGTCGGGGTCTGGCCGATGGTCGGCATGAACCTCGCGACGTCCTCGATCAACATCTGGTTCATCACCACGATGTTGCGCGAGCGGCACGACGAGGCGGCCTTCCACGTGCTCCAGGTCGGCCCCGCGGACGCCTACCTCCTCCACTTCCTGGGGGTGCACCACACCGACATCGCCCGCCACCAGCCCGGTTTCGCCGCCACGGAGCTGGCCGAGGGCGACCTCGCCTTCCAGGTGGAGAAGGGCGACGAGACCGTCGGCGTCATCCTGATCCGCCGGGACGGCGACGTCGCCCGGGTCCTGCTCGACTACGTGACCCCGCGCTACCGCGACTTTTCCCCCGGCGAGTTCGTGTGGCGCCGCGCCTCGCGGCTCCGTGACCGCGGCTTCCGCAAGGTCCTCACGCCTCCCGGCATGGTGTCGCCCTACTACGACCGGCTCGACCACGGCTTCCGCCGCGAGGGCGAGTCGTACGTGCTGAACCTCTAGTTGGACGACGTCTCGACCCAGCGGTCGAGGGTGGCGCGGGCGGCTCCGGAGTCGACCGCCTCGGCCGCCTTCGCCACACCTGCGGCCAGCGCGTCCTCGACCGGGGCGTCGGGCGCGTCATAGACCGCCAGTGCGGCGCCCGCGTTGAGCAGTACGGCGTCTCGCACCGCCCCCTGCTCGCCCTGGAGGAGCCGGTGGACGACCTCGGCGTTGTGGGCGGCGTCGCCGCCACGGAGATCCTCGATGCTTGCCGGGGGGATGCCGAGGGCCTTGGGGTCCACCGTCGTCTCGGTCACCCGCCCGTCGTGCGCGATCCAGAGGGTCGAGGTCGTGGTGGTGGTCAGCTCGTCCAGCCCGTCGTCGCCGCGGAAGACCCAGGCATCCACACCCCGGTCGGCCAGCACGGCCGCCACCACCGGCGCGCGCCGGCCGTCGGCACAGCCGATCGCGGAGGCCGCTGGTCGGGTCGGGTTGGTGAGCGGGCCGAGCAGGTTGAATGCGGTGGCGACCCCCAGCTCGCGCCGCGGCACAGCGGCGTGGCGCATCGCGGGATGGAACGCCGCTGAGAAGCAGAAGGTGATCCCGGCCTCGGTCGCCAGTGCCGCGACCCGGTCGGGTGGGAGGTCGAGCCGAATGCCCAGCGCCTCCAGCACGTCGGCTGAGCCCGACTGGGAGGAGGCCGAGCGGTTGCCGTGCTTGACGACCCGGGCGCCGGCCCCGGCGGCCACGATCGCGGCCATGGTGGAGATGTTCACCGACATCGAGCGGTCGCCTCCGGTACCGACCACGTCCAGAAGCCGGCCCGGGACCGCGATCGGCGTGGCCCGGTCGAGCATGGCGGCGGACAGACCGGCCAGCTCCGCCACGGTCTCGCCCTTGGCCCGCAGCGCCACGGCGAAGCCGGCAATCTGGGCCGGCGTGGCGTCACCGCCGAGGATCTCGCCCATCGCCCAGCCGGCCTGCGCCGCAGTCAGGTCCTGGCGGGCGACCAGCGCGGAGAGCACCTCGGGCCAGGTGGAGCTCACGGAATCAGGCGGGGACGCGTGAGCGGAGCAGGGTGATCACGGACTCGGCCAACTGGACCGGGTCGAGGGGGTGGGGACAGGCGGCCTCCGCGCGCGACCAGGTGGCCAGCCAGGCGTCCTGGGGGCGCCCGGTGAGGACCAGCACGGGCGGGCAGTCGTAGATCTCGTCCTTGAGCTGCTTGGCGATCCCGAGGCCCCCGGCGGGGACGGCCTCGCCGTCGAGGATGGCCAGGTCGATCTGTCCGACGTCCATCGTGGAGATCACCACGGGCTCGGTCGCCACCTCGACGTACTCGAGCTCCGGCAAGTCGGGATGTGGTCGACTGCCCAACGCGAGCATGACCTGCTGGCGAGTGTTGACGTCGTCGCTGTAGACGAGCACCTTCAACGGCGCCGTCCTGGTGGAGTCCGTGTGATTCACCTACGGCATGTTACCGGCCGGAGCCTCGTCAGCCGCCTCGCCGTGCGGAATCACACACCCGCGTCGCCACGCCTGCGTTCGCGCGCCTCCAGGAGATCCAGCCGGCGATCCTCCCGGGCCGCCTCACGCATCGACGAGCGCACCCACTGCACGAAGAGCACCACGAAGACCACGAGTCCGATCAGGTCACCGGAGCCCCAGAGGATGCCGCCGGCGGTGTGCTGGTCGTCGATGGGCGTGGGCAGCCAGGTGCCCATGGGGCCCTCGTGGAGGGAGGGGTACCAGGTGCCCCCGATGAGCTCCTCCTGGCCCATGATCGTGACGCCGAGGAAAGCGTGGAAGGGCAGGGTGAGGACCACCAGCAGCACCCGGAAGGGGTAGGCCACCCGGCCGGGGACGGGGTCGATGCCCACCAGCGGCCAGAAGAAGAGGGCCCCGACGATGACGAGGTGGACGTGCATCGCCTCGTGGACGAACCCGGAGCTCAGCGACGCGTCGTACCAGCCGGTGAAGTAGAGCGCCCAGGGAGAGAGGACATAGAGGGTGAAGGTCAGCGGGGGGAACGACAGCGCCCGCGCCACTCGCGAGTGCAGGCAGACCAGCAGCCACCGCCGCGGCCGGGCGGGAAGGGTACGCAGCGCCAGGGTGATCGGTGCACCGAGCGCGAGGGCCAGGGGGACCAGCATCGAGAGCACCATGTGCTGGACCATGTGGACGCTCAGCAGCGTGGTGTCGTAGGCCGCGAGCCCGGATGAGGTGGCCCACCAGAACAGGCCCATGCCGACGACGGAGGAGCACGTGCGACCGACCGGCCAACGGTCACCCCGACGGAGCAGGACGACCACGCCGAACAGGTAGAGCCCGGTGATCCAGACCGTCAGGACGAAGGGAACGGGCTCGAGCGAGGCCTCCGTGAAGACCCGTCCAAGAGTGAACTCCGGGAGGGTCGGAACCCCCTCGGACGACGAACCCAGCACGCCTCGAACAATAGGACCCCGGAAGACAGGGGGTCGGGATGCCCCGGGCCCGGACCTACCGACATAATGGCGCCCGTGGCGACAGCAACCGCGATCCCGGCCTCCCGTCTGCACGGGCACCACGACCGGCCGAGCATGGTCAGCGTGGGGACGATCATCTGGCTCTCCAGTGAGCTGATGTTCTTCGCGGCGCTGTTCGCGTCCTACTTCACGATCCGGGCGGTCAGCCCGGAGCTCTGGGCCCAGAACACCGCCCTGCTCAACATCCCCTTCGCATCGGTCAACACCACGATCCTGGTGCTGTCCTCGCTGACCTGCCAGCTCGGCGTCTTCGCGGCCGAGCGCGGACAGGTCGGGCGCACCGGCTCCATCTTCAAGGTGTCGGGTTGGGGTCTGCGCGAGTGGTTCATGCTCACCTACACGATGGGCGCGATCTTCATCGCCGGTCAGGCCACCGAGTACGCCTCGCTGGTCCAGGAGGGCGTGACCATCCAGGACTCCGCCTACGGCACGATGTTCTACCTCACCACCGGCTTCCACGGCCTCCACGTGACCGGCGGCCTGATCGCCTTCCTGTTCGTCCTCGGTCGCACGTTCGTCGCCCGGAAGTTCACCCACGAGCAGGCCGTGAGCGCGATTGTCGTGTCCTACTACTGGCACTTCGTCGACGTCGTCTGGATCGGCCTGTTCGCCACGATCTACCTCGTCCAGTGACCCCGCCGTCCGGAACCCCCAAGGAATCGATGTGCGTCTCCTGAACCGCCCAGTCAACGGCTGGGTCGACGGCTGGGCCGGTCGGCTCTCGCGACACCGACGTGGACCGCTGGCCGGCATGGTGCTGCTGCTGCTCGGGCTGGTCATCTCCGGCACCCTCTACTCGCTGCTCTCCCCCGCCCAGGCGCAGGAGCAGCAGTCCGACGAGCAGCTGGTCGCGGAAGGTCGTGAGCTCTTCCTGGTCGGCTGCGCCTTCTGCCACGGCCAGAACGGCGAGGGCGTCGTGACCGAGGACGGCGAGTCCCAGCTCGGCCCGCCCCTGGTCGGCGTGGGTGCGGCCGCCGTGGACTTCCAGGTCGGCACCGGCCGGATGCCGCTGACGCAGCCCGGAGCGCAGGCGCAGCGCAAGACGCCCCTCTACACCGAGGAGGAGACCGCCGCACTGGCGGCGTACGTTGCCTCACTCGGCCCTGGCCCGTCGATCCCCGACGCGTCCGACTACAGCACCGAGGGGATGTCGGATGAGGAGCGCGAGGCCGCGATCGTCCGCGGTGGCCAGATCTTCCTCACCAACTGCACCGCCTGCCACAACTTCGCCGGTCAGGGCGGCGCCATGCCCCAAGGTGGCTACGCGCCGAAGATCCGCGGCGTCGAGCCCCACTATGTCTACGAGGCGATGCTGACCGGACCCCAGAACATGCCGGTGTTCTCCAACGGCAACCTGAACCCCGAGGCCAAGCGCGACGTGATCGCCTACCTGGAGTCGCTCGACGAGACCCCCGAGTACGGCGGTTTCGGCATGGGCGGCCTGGGACCGGTCAGTGAGGGCATGTTCGCCTGGGTCCTCGGCATCGGCTCGTGCGTCGGGGCGGCCATCTGGATCGCCGCCCACACCACCCGGTCGAAGAAGGACAAGGTCGAAGCATGATCACCCCATTCGATTGCTCGCTCCGCTCCGCTTCGAACGGGGACCCCGAATGAACACCAACCTGCCGGCCGAACGCTCCCGCGAGGTCGAGGCCGACCCGATCGCCAACCCGGGGCTCCCGGCCCACACGTGGCGGCCCACCGACGTCGACCCCCATGCCGAAAGGCGTGCCGAGCGCCAGGTGGCCCTGCTGTTCGGACTGTCGGCCATCTGCACGCTCGGGTTCCTGGTCTCCTACTTCGCCCTCAGCATCGGTGAGGGCGGTGACACGTTCCTGAACCTCGGTGCGTCCACGGTGGCGCTCGGGCTCTTCATGAGCGGCGCGTTCCTGTTCATGGGCATCGGCATCATCCAGTGGGCCCGGAAGCTGATGTCCGACCAGGAGATCACGGAGGAGCGCCACGGAGCAGCCTCGCCGCAGGAGGACCGAGACGCCACCCTGGAGGCCCTCTCCGCCGGGCTCGAGGAGTCCGGCATCGGCCGCCGGCGCCTCGTGCGCAACTCCCTGCTCGGCGCCGTGGCCCTGATCGCCCTCCCGCCCATCGTCCTCCTCCGGGACCTCGGGCCGCTCCCCGGTGATGCGCTGACCCGCACCATCTGGACCCGCGGGATGCGGATCGCCCGCGACGTGCTCGGCACCCCGATCCGTCCCAGCGACATGGAGATCGGCGACCTGATCAACGCCGAGCCCGAAGCGATCTTCGAGGTCGACGACAACGGCGAGCACGTCATCGAGGGCGCGGAGCTGCAGATCGCGAAGTCGAAGTCCGCCGTGGTCGTGGTCCGGATGGAGCCAGACGAGATCATCCCCGGCCCCGGACGGGAGAACTGGTCGGTGTCCGGCATCGTGGCCTACTCCAAGATCTGCACCCACGTCGGCTGCCCGATCTCCCTCTACGAGCGGACCACCCACCACCTGCTCTGCCCGTGCCACCAGTCCACGTTCGATCTCGCGGACGCCGGCAAGGTGATCTTCGGTCCGGCCGCCCGGCCCCTCCCCCAGCTGCCCATCACGGTCGACGACGAGGGGTATCTTGTGGCCAGGAGCGATTTCACCGAACCAGTGGGCCCTAGCTTCTGGGAGCGTGACTCAGAGTGAGCATCGACACCGGCCGCTTCGTGCGGAGCAACCGCACCGAGGCCGCCACCGCCAAGAAGCCGTCGCGCGTCGGCGGGGTCGCCATCTGGGCCGACGAGCGCCTGGGTCTCGGCACCGCGATGAAGAAGAACCTGCGCAAGGTCTTCCCCGACCACTGGTCGTTCATGCTCGGCGAGATCGCGCTGTGGAGCTTCGTCGTACTCCTCCTGACCGGGATCTTCCTGAGCCTGTGGTTCCAGCCGAGCATGGCCGAGGTGACCTACGAGGGGTCATACGACCCGCTCCGCGGCATCCAGATGTCCCAGGCTTACGCCTCCACCCTCCACATCTCCTTCGAGATCCGCGGCGGCCTGCTGATGCGGCAGATGCACCACTGGTCGGCGATGCTCTTCATCGCGGCGATGTTCGTTCACCTGATGCGGGTCTTCCTCACCGGTGCGTTCCGCAAGCCGCGCGAGCTCAACTGGGTGATCGGCGGCGTGCTGCTGCTGCTCGGCATCCTCGAGGGCTTCGCCGGCTACTCCCTGCCCGACGACCTGCTCTCCGGCACCGGCCTGCGGATCGCCGACGGCATCGTCAAGGCCACCCCGGTCCTGGGCAGCTACATGTCGTTCTTCATGTTCGGTGGGGAGTTCCCGGGCGAGGTGATCATCCCGCGGCTCTACATCGCCCACGTGCTGCTGATCCCGGGGCTGATCCTGGCCCTGATCACCGCCCACATGCTGCTGCTCGTCTACCACAAGCACACCCAGTGGCCCGGGCCCGGACGGACCGAGAAGAACGTGGTCGGCTTCCCGATGCTGCCGGTCTACATGGCCAAGGCCGGCGGATTCTTCTTCATGGTCTTCGGCATCACCGCGCTGATGGGTGGCCTGCTGGCGATCAACCCGGTCTGGAAGTACGGCCCCTACGACCCCTCCAAGGTCACCGCCGGCTCCCAGCCTGACTGGTACATGGGCATCGCCGAGGGTCTCATGCGGATCACGCCCGGCTGGGAGACGCACATCTTCGGGACCACCTGGTCCTGGAACGTGATGATCCCTGCCCAGATCCTCCCCATGGTGCTGCTGATGGTGGTCCTGTCGTGGCCGTTCATCGAGCAGTGGGTCACCGGTGACAAGCGGGAGCACCACCTCCTTCAGCGGCCCCGCAACGCCCCGACACGCACGGCGTTCCTCGCGGCCATGATCACCGCCTACGGCCTGCTCTGGGCGGCCGGCGGCAACGACATCATCGCGGTGATGTTCGACCTGAACCTCAACTACATCACCTACTTCATGCGGGTGGCGATCTTCGTCATTCCCACGATCGCCTTCTTCGTGGCGCGCAAGTGGTGCATCTCGCTGCAGAGGTCCGACCAAGAGTAGCTGCTCCACGGCTTCGAGACCGGCATCATCATGCGGTCCCCCGAGGGCGGCTACTCCGAGCGTCACCTGCCGATCTCCGGCACGGCGGCGTACACGCTCACCGCGCGTGACCGTGACGAG
>DASSJR010000233.1:0-9531 GCA_035691135.1 Nocardioides sp.
GCTGGGCCGCGACCCCGAGCCCCAGGAGATCGCCGCCGAGCTCGACATGGACGTCGACCGCGTCCTCGACCTGATGTCGTGGGGTCGCGAGCACGTCAGCCTCGACACCCCCGTCGACGAGGACGGCGACACCTCGCTGGGCGACCTGATGGCCCAGGAGACCCTGCCTGGCCCGGACCTCACGGTGCTGGACACCGAGGCACGCGACCGGCTCAACACGCTGGTCGAGCTGCTCGACGACCGGTCCGCCGACATCATCCGGTCCCGCTACGGGCTGGTCGACGGGCGCCAGCACAAGCTGGCCGACATCGGCGCCAAGCACGGCATCTCGGCCGAACGGGTGCGCCAGCTCGAGCGCGAGGCGCTGCACAAGCTGCGTCGCCTCGGCGACCCCGACCTGGCTGCCTGAGCCGCCTCAGCCGCCGGCTGCGGCCAGGGCGGCCGAGGCCGCCTGGGCGCGCGCGGTGATGGCCGCGGGCGCCGGCAGAGGTACGGCGTCGACCTGACGCTGCTGCCAGAGCTGCAACGCCACCACCCGCGCGGCGGCCTCCTCGACGCGCTCGCGCGGGATCTCGCCGCTCTCGATCGCGTCGGTGACGACCCGGTGGGCGCGGCGGGTGTCGGGCGGCATCAGCAGCAGGTCTGCACCTGCGTTGAGTGCGTCGACGGCAGGCTTGCCGGGCCGCATCACGGCCCCCATCCCCATCGAGTCGGTGATCGCGACCCCTTCGAAACCGAGCTCGTCACGGAGGAGCTCGTAAGCCTCCGGCGCCAGGCTGGTGGGAACGCCGGGGGCGATCGCGGGGACGTCCAGGTGTCCCACCATGATCGCCGGAGCGCCGGCGTCCACGGCGGCTTCGAACGGCCGCAGGTCGCGCTCGCGAAGAGTCTCGAGCGACTCGTGGATCACGGGGAGCACCTCGTGGCTGTCGGCTGTCGCGGAGCCGTGGCCGGGGAAGTGCTTGGTCGTCGACACCAGGCCGCTCGCGACGTAACCCGGTACCGCCGCGCCGACGGCAGCGGCGGCCGTCTTCGGGTTCTCCGAGGCGGACCGTGAGCCGATGATGGGGTCGGCCGCCCCGATGGTGACGTCGGCGACGGGGGCGAACACCCAGGTGAAGCCCATCATCCGCAGCTCCATGGCCGTGGCGGCCGCGGCCTGCCGAACCACCGTGCGACCCCGCTTCGGCTCAGCGGCCACCGCATCGCCCGCCTCCTGGAACGGCGGGAAGGTGGTGGCCACGCCGTCCAGATGGGCTACCACGCCGCCCTCCTGGTCGACCCCGATCACCGGCGGGAACTCCCGGCCGTCACTGGCCTGCGCCCGGGCCACGGCGGCCGTGGTGGCCTGCACCTGGGCCTCGTCGACGATGTTGTCCCCACCGATCGAGACACCGGCCAGATGCAGGTCCCGGACGAGGTCGGCCGCCTCCTCCGGAGAGGTGCCGTAGTAGCGGCCCACGATGACCTGGCCGGCCAGCTGCGCCGGACTCCAGTCGGCGACCATCTCCTGAGCCCGGGACAGCTCGGAGGGGGTCGGGCCCCAGCTCATCGGCCGGTCGGAGTCGGAGGAGGTGGCAGCGGATCCCCGGTCGCCGCTCTCAGGCTGCGCGTTCGACCGGGGGCCTGCGCCGGTCTGGCAGCCGGCCCCCAGCGCCAGTACCGATACCAGGGCGAAGGGGAGGATTCTGCGTCGCATCGCGGGTCACCGTACCTGCTGATCCTCCTCCGTCCGTCATCCGCAAAGCTCGCGGTAGACCTGCGTCACACGTCGGCGGAGATCCTCCACGGTGCCGGTGTTGTCGACGACATGGGTCGCGATCTTCAGACGCTCCTCGCGGGTCGCCTGCGCGGCCACCCGGGCCTCGGCGTCCTCTCGCGTCATCCCCCGCAGCTCGACCATCCGCTCCACCTGGGCTTGGGTCGGAACGTCGACCACGATCACCGCGTCGAACCCTTCGGCCTGCCCCGTCTCGGCCAGGAGCGGGATGTCGTGGACCACGACGTCGTCCGGCCCGGCGGCTGCCTCGATCTCGGCGCCGCGCTCGCGCACACGCGGATGGATGATGGCCTCGAGCACGCGCCTCTTCTCAGCGTCGGCGAACACGATCGTGCCCATCGCGGGCCGGTCGAGCTCACCGTCCTCGGTCAGTACGTCGCCACCGAACGCCTCGACGACCTCCCGCAGCCCATCGGTGCCCGGGGCGACGACCTCACGGGCCAGGGCGTCTGCGTCGATGATCACGGCACCCAGATCGTCGAGGATCGCGGACACCGTGCTCTTTCCGGACGCGACTCCTCCGGTCAAGCCGACACGCTTCATCGCCCGAACCCTAGTGCCCGTCACTGGTGCCCACTCGCTGCCCTGTCCCGCCGGGCCATGCACTCTTCGCTATGGACTTCCGCGAATGGGGGGACGAGCGTGGAACGAAGGTCGACTCGATAGTTCGACCCAGCTCGACGGATCAGCACGAGAGGAGCCGAGCCGTGGACATGAAGCTCGAGGTTGTGATGGTGCCGGTCGCGAATGTGGACCGGGCCAAGGATTTCTACACGTCACTCGGCTGGCGCGAGGATGCCGACTTCGCACCATCGGCCGACTATCGGGTGGTGCAAGTGACACCTCGCGGCTCGGGGTGCTCGGTGATCTTCGGCAGCGGCATCACCTCGGCCGCACCGGGCTCGGCAGAGGGTCTGATGCTGGCCGTCTCCGACATCGAAGCCGCACGGCAAGAGCTCGCCGGCCACGGTGTCGACATCGGCGAGGTGTTCCATCCCGCCGACGGGGCGTTCCTCCACGCCGGCGGCGCCGAACGTGCGCCCGGTCCCGCACCGGACCGCTCGAGCTACGGCTCGTACCTGTCCTTCAGTGATCCCGACGGCAACGTGTGGTTCATGCAGGAGGTCACCAGCAGACTGCCCGGTCGCGTCACCCCCGGCCGGGCGGTCTACGACTCGGCCGCAGACCTGGCCGAGGCGCTGCGCCGCGCGGAGACCGCGCACGGAAAGCACGAGGCCGAGCTCGGGCAGCGCGACGAGAACTGGCCGGACTGGTACGCCCAGTACATGGTGGACGAGCGCAACGCGCAGTAGAACCGCGCCGCATGGCCGTGGCGACGCCTCACGCCGTTGAGTGTGGCGACGGTTGCTGCTGTTCCTGACTGCGTGCGTCCACGCCCTCGAGGAAGACGTCGAACGGTGCGCGAAGGCCGTGAGGTTCGCGACGACCTCGTAGACGGGCGCGATGAATCGACGCTTCAGGACATGCGCGACCGCGATCACCAGGCCGCAGGCGAACGTGACGGCCAGGAGGAAGTTCACCACAGGGTCCGGGTCTGCGGGCCTGACCAAGGGATCCGCCTGGCCGCCGGTCTCTTTCGGTTCAGGGGCCGGCCTCGACGATCCGTTCGACCTCGGCGAGGTCGAGGTCGAACGGGCCGACCCGCGTCAGCGCCCATGAGGCGCCTCGGTCCAGCCACGGCGCGGGATCCTGCTCGGGCTGTAGGTCGACCACCACCTCGAAGCCCGGCCCCGGGGAGTGCTCGGCCAGGCCGGCGGTCACCTCCTCCAGGTCGTCCGGCCGGTCCAGGCCGATGGCGAAGAAGCCGTCCTGCCTCGCGGCCCGACGCATCGGCGCGCGGTTGCCGAACCGGCCTGCCAGCCAGATCGGCACGGCAGGGGCGGGGTGGAAGCGCACCTCGCGGGCGGCGTAGTGAGCTCCGTCGTGGTCCACCGGCCCGCCGGACAGCAGGGCGGAGAGGACGTCGAGCCCCTCGTCGAGCATCCGGCCACGCACCTTCGGGTCTGGCTCGTCCCCGAAGGCGCTGAACTCCCCCACCCAGTCGTCGCCCAGCCCCAGGCCGAGCACGAACCGGCCACCAGACAGCACCGCCAGGCTCGCAGCCTGTCGGGCCACGACCTGCGGCCGACGGCGCGCCAGCGGGGTCACCATCGGCCCGAACAACAACCGCTGGGTCCGCATCGCGACGGCGGCGCAGCAGGCCCACACATCGGCGATCGCGGTGACTCGTTCGCCGTACTGCAGGTGGTCCCAGATGAAGAAGCCATCCCAGCCGGCCGCCTCGGCGGCGGCAGCCAGGTCGCCGACCAGCCGGGGGTCGGCGAGGGGGTCGAAGGGAGCGACGAAGAGCCCGCGGCGCGTGGTCATGGGTCGGGATTCAGACGAGAGGTTGGCTGGCGCGTGCCGGTTCCGCTCCGTTCACAGTCTCGCGGTCCTGCCCGTGCCCGCCATGCCAGTCCAGGCACAACACGGTGGCATCGTCCTTGAGTGCGTGACTGGTGGCCTCGAGCACGCGATCGGCCAGGGCACGGACCGCCTCTCGCGGGTGCAGCGACCGGGTCTCGGCGATCGCGTCGGCCAGGTCGACCCAGACGGCGCCGCGCTCGAGCATGCCGTCGGTGAGGAAGACGATCCGGTCGCCGGGCTCCAGGTCGACATGGCTGCTGCGATAACTGGTCTCCGGGAACATGCCGAACGGCAGATCCACCGGCAGTTCGACGAGCGTAGTCTGCTCGCCGCGCGCAAGGTACGGCGAGACGTGGCCGGCATTCACCAGCTCCATCGACCCGCTGCGCAGGTCGAGACGACCTACCAGGCCGGTGACGAAGTCCTCCAGCCCAGCGTTGACCGCGTGATCGACCAACCCCTGGTTCGTCGAAGCCACCTGTTCCAGCAATGACGCCCCCTGGGTGCGGGCATTCCGCAGGCTTCCGACGCACAGCGTCGCGGTCAGGGCAGCTGCCACTCCGTGTCCCATGGCGTCGGTCAGGGAGACGTGGAGCAAGTCGCGCTCCAGGCTGAAGTCGAAGGTGTCCCCGGCGATGCCGGCGGCGGGCTCGAGCCAGGCCGCGAGCGTGAAGGACCCGGCCTCACAGGTCCGGGGTCCTGGAAGCAGTCGGTGCTGGATCTCTGCTGACAAGCTCAATGGGCGGGTGCGATGACCCCATTCGTACAGGTCGGTGTGCCGCCTGTTGGCGATCACCACGAAGCCCAGCAGGTGCGCCATCCGCGCGATCTCGCCGGTTACTGCGGAGTCCGGCTTCTCCGGTAGAGCGAGCTCCAGGAGACCGATGACCTCGCCTCGCTCCGTCACCGGCGCCAACACCAGCCACGGCGCGGATCCCCCGGGCCCCGAGGATCCCACGTCGGGCTCCACGACCTGCACTTCCTGGGTGCGCACCGCCTGCTCGACCGGTCCACCGTCGAACGGCAGAACCGTGGCCGACTCCTCCTCAAATCGCCGCTCGTCCGGCCGGATCGGAGTGCTGACATCGAGCCCGTCGACGGTTCGAAGCCGGACGTGGGCCAGGCGGACCATGGCCCGCCCTGAAAGGTCGGCGATGAGGAACGAGGCCCAGGTCGCGCCGAGAGCTCGGGCCAGCTCGCGGGTGACCACCTCGACGGCTTCGACGGGCGAGGCCGCCTCAGCGGCGGCCAGCACACTGCCCACGGCTCTGGGCCCCTGATCAATCTCCACCACCCGGAGCATAGGGGGCCAGCGCCGCCTCCGGCTCCTCATCGGGAAGACCTCGCCGGGTACCGTCGCGCAGGTGGACGAACGCGTCGACCTGGACCCCGGAGACCGGGTGGCGCTCCTGCAGCCCGGCTCGCCGGCGTACGTCGGCGTCGTCATCAACCTGCTGGCGCGAGGCATCTTCCCGGTGCCGCTCGACCCACGGCTGACGGATGTCGAACGTGCCCAGATCCTGGCCGACGTGCGCCCCCGCCTGGTCGTGGACACCCCAGAACTGCTCGCCACGATGTCGGGGGACGATCACCGCGGACTCCCTCTCGGCCGGCCGATGCACGTCACCAGCGGCACCACCGGACGCCCGAAGCCGGTCGACTCGGGCACCCTGACCGAGCCGCAGGCCCGGGCTCTCCTGGCCGAGGAGCGCGACCTGTGGGGGTTCGTCGGGGACGACGTCAACCTGGTGCTCAGTCCGCTCCACCACTCCGCTCCCCTGCGCTTCGCGATGGGAACCCTGCTGGCGGGCGGCCGGATCGTCGTGCCCGGCCCGTTCGACCCGGTCGCGGTCACGGAGGCGATTGCGCTGGAACGCCCCACCTCGATGTTCTGCGTCCCGGCCCACCTGCAACGCCTGTTCGCGCACTGGGACCGGGAGGGAACCCCCGACCTCTCGTCGTTTCGGCTGGTGGCGCATGCCGGCGCGCCCTGCCCGCCATCGGTCAAGCGGCGCCTGATCGAGCTGTTCCCCGACGGAGCCACCTGGGAGTTCTACGGCTCGACCGAGGGACAGTTCACCGCCTGCCGCAGTGGGGAGTGGCTGGAACACCCGGGCACGGTCGGCAGGGCCCGCCCGGGGCGGTCACTGTCCCTGGACGACGACGGCACGATCTGGTGCGCGGTGCCCGACCACGCGCGGTTCACCTACTTCGGCGACCCGGACAAGACCGCGGCGGCCTGGCGCGACACCCCGAACGGCCGGGCGTTCACCGTCGGCGACGTCGGGCGGATGGACGACGAGGGTTACCTGTACCTGGACGGGCGGCGCACCGACCTGATCATCACCGGCGGGGTCAACGTCTATCCCCTGGAGGTCGAGAACGCGCTGCGCGAGCTCCCCGGGGTCGAGGACGTCGCCGTGTTCGGCGTGCCCGACGACCACTGGGGACAGCGCGTCTGCGCGGCGGTGGTCGGGCCGGCGAGGGAGCCCGAGCTGACGGCGTACGCGCGGGAGCGGCTCTCCCCGCCCAAGCGGCCCAAGACCTGGACCTTCCTCGACGACCTGCCCCGCACCTCGACGGGCAAGGTACGGCGAGACGAGCTCGCCTAGGAGGCTTCCTCGCCGGTGAAGGTGCGCCGGTACTGCTGCGGGCTGACCCCGCGGGCCCGCGAGAAGTGGTGGCGCATCGCGGCGGCGTTGCCGAAGCCGACCTCGCCGGCGATCCAGTCGACCGGGTGGTCGGTGAGCTCGAGGTACTCCTCGGCGGCCTGCACCCGCTGCGCGATCACCCAGCTGTGCGGCGTCGTCCCGGTCTCGGCACGGAACCGGCGGGCGAACGTGCGCGGCGACATGTGGCTGCGTCGGGCGAGCTCCTCGACACTGAGGTCCTCGCCGAGGTTCTCGGTGATCCAGGTGAGCAGCGGGCCGAGCGTCTCGGCCTCGCAGTCGGGTACGGCGCGCGCGATGAACTGTGCCTGCCCACCCGAGCGGTGCGGCGGCACCACCATGCGACGGGCCGCAGCAGCAGCCACCCGGGCACCGAACTGCTGGCGCATCACGTGCAGTGACGCGTCGAGCCCGGCCGCCGAGCCCGCGCCGGTGACGATCGTGCCGTCCTGGACGTAGAGCACGTTCCCGTCGACCAGTGCGTCGGGGAACCGCCTGGTGAACTCGTCGACGTGGCGCCAGTGGGTCGTGCAGCGACGGCCGTCGAGCAACCCGGCCTCCCCCAGGATGAACGCCCCCGTGCAGTGTGCCAGGACGAACGCGTCCCGCTCGTGGGCCGCCACCACGGCGGCGGCCACCTCCGGCGAGGGCGCGAGGTAGTCGCGCTTGGGGGCGACGCAGACCAGGTCCGCGTCGGCGGCGGCGTCCAAGCCGTGCTCGACGTGGAGGTCGTAGCCCGAGGGGCCACGCACGCGACCCGGTTTCGGGGTCGCGACCACGAAGTCGAAGACCGGGTTGTCGTCCTCGGGGTGGTAGGGCTCGGACCACACCTCGCACATCGCGCCGAGGCCGAAGGGCTCGACGCCGTCCTGGACCAGTACGGCCACCTTGTGCATGGAACGATCCTCCCCCACAACTGGCAGAAAATCAACGGAAGATGTCATTCCTGCCACTCGTGGCGGGAAGTCGACGGAGGCATGATTACTGCCATGACGTACTTGATCGTGTTCCTGCTGGTCGCGGCGGTCATGAGTGCCGAGACCATCCGCCTGCTCTTCCACGACGGCCGCGGTCCGCAGCGGCCGCCCCGGTCTCACTTCGACGACCCCGTCTTCCGCTCTCCCGTCGCCCGCTGACCACACCTTCCGGGGGAAATGAAAAAGGACCCGCCTCCTGGGAGGCGGGTCCTCTTCGTTGTTCTCAGGTCAGCTGTCGCCGCCGGTGAGCTTCTCCCGGAGCGCCTGGAGCGCCTCGTCGGAGGCAAGCGAGCCTCCGTTACCGGACTCGCCCTGCTCGGGCTCCTCGGCGCCGGAGGAGTACGACGTGGCCTCGCCGGCGTCGACCTCGGCCTTCGCCGCCTCGGACTGCTGCTTGACGTGGGCCTCCCAGCGGGCGTGCGCCTTGGCGTACTGCTCCTCCCAGATCGCACGCTGCTCGTCGAAGCCCTCGAGCCACTCGCCGGTCTCGGGGTCGAAGCCCTCGGGGTAGACGTAGTTGCCCTGCTCGTCGTAGGTCGCCGACATGCCGTACATGGTCGGGTCGAACTCCTCGACGTCGGACGCGGCCGCGGTCTCGTTGGCCTGCTTGAGGGACAGCGAGATCCGGCGACGCTCGAGGTCGATGTCGATGATCTTGACCATGACGTCGTCGTTGACCTGGACGACCTGCTCGGGGATCTCCACGTGGCGCTCGGCCAGCTCGGAGATGTGAACCAGGCCCTCGATGCCCTCCTCGACCCGCACGAACGAGCCGAACGGCACCAGCTTGGTGACCTTGCCGGGCACGATCTGGCCGATCTGGTGGGTGCGGGCGAAGTGCTGCCAGGGGTCCTCCTGGGTCGCCTTGAGCGACAGCGAGACCCGCTCGCGGTCCATGTCGACGTCGAGCACCTCGACGGTGACCTCGTCACCGACGGTGACGACCTCGGACGGGTGGTCGATGTGCTTCCAGGACAGCTCGGAGACGTGGACGAGGCCGTCGACCCCACCGAGGTCGACGAACGCACCGAAGTTCACGATCGAGGACACGACACCCTTGCGGATCTGGCCCTTCTGGAGCTGGGTCAGGAAACCGTGGCGCACCTCGGACTGGGTCTGCTCGAGCCAGGCGCGGCGCGACAGGACCACGTTGTTGCGGTTCTTGTCGAGCTCGATGATCTTGGCCTCGAGCGTCTGGCCGACGTACGGCTGCAGGTCGCGGACCCGGCGCATCTCGACGAGGGAGGCGGGCAGGAAGCCGCGCAGGCCGATGTCGAGGATCAGGCCACCCTTGACGACCTCGATGACGGTGCCCTCGACGACGCCGTCCTCCTCCTTGACCTGCTCGATGGTGCCCCAGGCGCGCTCGTACTGGGCGCGCTTCTTGGAGAGGATCAGGCGGCCTTCCTTGTCCTCCTTCTGGAGGACGAGGGCCTCGACCTTGTCGCCGACGACGACGACCTCGTTGGGGTCGACGTCGTGCTTGATCGACAGCTCGCGCGAGGGGATGACGCCCTCGGTCTTGTAGCCGATGTCGAGCAGGACCTCGTCCCGGTCGACCTTGACGATGGTGCCATCCACGATGTCACCGTCGTTGAAGTACTTGATGGTCTCGTCGATCGCGGCGAGGAAGTCCTCTTCCGAGCCGATGTCGTTGACCGCCACCTGGGGCGCGTCG
>DASSJR010000234.1:0-3608 GCA_035691135.1 Nocardioides sp.
GCGAACCACAGCTCCGGATCGTTGATCCGGCAGGGCAGCAGTTCGTGGTCGACCGCGCCGGCTGCATCGTGCAACCCACCCAAGCTGGCATCGGTAGTCCCACCAGTTCTGTCGAGAACGCTGATGGTCATCTGTTTCACCTCCTTCAAAGACCTGGTCACTTGTTGGTGCTCTGGAAATCAAAAAGGCCGCGGATCCCGGTTTCGGGTCCGCGGCCTGGAGGCTGCCGATGCTGTTGAGGTCAACAGATCGGTGGTCTCCAGGCAGAGGTCCCCGGGAAGGCTCCCCAGATGCGGGCCGCCACGCGGTCGTCGCCGGAAACGGGCGCACTGGTGGTGCAGACCGTGGAACCGACGTAGACGCCGAGGCGGACCTCGTGCGTGGGCATGCCGAAGCGCGACGGGTTCTGGCCCATCGTCTGAAGCTTGGTGCTTTCCATACGGTCCACCTCCTTCGGTGCGTCTGGCGCTGACACTTGCCGGGCGTCATGTGCGCGATTGCTCGGTGACAGAAAGTTACCGGCCAAACCCTGTAATGGGCAAACCATTTAGTGGGTATTTCGCGGATTTCTTCCGATCCTGCGGCCTTGTCTAGCCCACCAGGCCCAGTACGTCGTCGCCATAGCGCTCGAGCTTGGCCCGGCCGATGCCGTTGACCGCCAGCAGCGCCTGCTCGGTGCGCGGCTTGTGCTCGGCGATCAGCTGCAAGGTGGCGTCGGTGAACACCACGAACGCCGGGACGCTCTCCTCCGCCGCGCGCGCCTTGCGCCACTCGCGCAGGCGCTCGAACAGCTCCTCGTCGTAGGACGCCGGGCAGTCGGCGCAGCGGCCGGTCTTCTTGGCCTTGCCGGTCAGCGGCTTGCCGCACTCGCGGCAGCTGGCCACGCCGCGACGGGCCGAACGCGCCGGGGGCGAGACGTCGTGAGGGAGCAGCGGGTCGAGGAACCGGGAGGGCTTGCGCGAGGCCCGCCCACCGGGGTTGCGGGCCAGGCTCCAGGACAGGGACAGGTCGAGCCGGGCCCGCGTCATCCCGACGTAGAGCAGCCGGCGTTCCTCCTCGACCTCAGTGGCCGACTCGGCGTAGGAGAACGGCAGCGTGCCCTCCTGGAGGCCGGTCACGAAGACGGAGTCCCACTCGAGCCCCTTGGCGGCGTGGAGGGTGGCCAGAGTGACGCCATCGGCGACCGGCGCGTGCTGCTCGGAGGCACGGCGATCGAGGTCGTCGACGAAACCGCCGAGGTCGCTCCCCTCAACCCGGGCGAACTCGGTCGCCTGGTCGACCATGGCCTGCAGCGACTCCCAGCGGTCGCGCGTGCGGCCGCGTGCGGCGGGCGCCTCGGTCGTCCACCCCATGCCGCCGAGGACGGCGCGGACCGTGTCGACCAAACCCTCGGAGGCCTGGCCGGAGCGCGCGGTCCCGCGCAGCAGGGTCACCGCCTCCCGGACCTCGGGGCGGTCGAAGAACCGGGCCGCGCCGCGGACGACGTAGGGAATGCCGCGGCTGGCCAGGGCGTCCTCGAACGCCTCGGACTGGGCATTGATCCGGAACAGCACCGCAACCTCACCGGGTGATCGGCCGGCGTCGCGCAGGCCAGCGATCCGGGTGGCGACCGCCACCGCTTCGGCGACCTCGTCGGAGTGAGGGGTATAGGTGACCGGCGGCCCGGCGTCCCGCTGTGAGCGCAGCTCGACTCCGCGACTGGGTGAGGTCGCCAGCAGCGTGTTGGCGGCCGCCACCACCTCGGGGGTGGAGCGGTAGTTGCGGGTCAGCTCGATCGAGGTGGTCGCGGGGAACTTCGCCGGGAAGTCGCGGAGGTAGGACGCGTTGGCGCCGGCGAAGGAGTAGATCGTCTGTGAGGGGTCGCCGACCACGCACAGCTCGTCACGGCCGCCCAGCCAGAGGTCGAGCAGGGCGGACTGGAGGGGCGAGACGTCCTGGAACTCGTCGACGACCAGGCGTTTGTACTGGCGCCGCACCTGGGCCGCGACCCGCTCGTCGTCGGCGAGCAGGCCGGCAGTGAACAACAGGACGTCCTCCATGTCCATGCGGCCCTGGGTGCGCTTGACGTCCTCGTAGCTGCTGAACAGGCGGGCCACGGTCTCGGGGCCATGCCCGGCCACCGAGCGGCCCCGCGAGGGCGCGACCCTCGCGTAGTCGTCGGGATGCACATTGCTGACCTTGGCCCACTCGATCTCCGAGGCGAGGTCGCGCAGCAGTGCCTGGTCGGCGTCGAGGCGGCAACGCCTGGCGGCGGTGGCCAGCATCCCGATCTTGGACTCGGTGAGTGTGGGCAGCTCGGTGCCGTTGACGTGGGGCCAGAAGTAGCGCAGCTGGCGCAGCGCCGCAGAGTGGAACGTCCTCGCCTGGACGCCGGGGGCGCCGAGCCGTCGCAGCCTCCCCCGCATCTCGCCGGCCGCGCGGGTGGTGAAGGTGACCGCGAGGACCTCGGTGGGTTCGTAGACGCCGGTTGCGACGCCGTAGGCGATCCGGTGGGTGATCGCCCGGGTCTTGCCGGTGCCGGCTCCGGCAAGCACCCGGACCGGCCCCCGCAGGGTGGTGGCGACCTCGCGTTGCTCGGGGTCGAGCGCGGCCAGGAGGTCGTCGGCGTCGACCATGCGGGAACAACACCTCCGTCTGCGCGGTTTAACCTCTTGTGCCAGAAACCCTAGACGTCCGAGGGGACACACCTGCGATGACCGCGTTCACCATGTACACCACACCCTGGTGTGGCTACTGCCACCGGCTGAAGAGCCAGCTCGACCGGGAGGGCATCGCCTTCGACATCGTCGACATCGAGCAGACCCCGGACGCCGTACAGATCGTGGAGACGGCCAACAGCGGCAACCAGACCGTCCCGACGCTCGTCTACAGCGACGGTACGGCCCACACGAACCCGTCGCTGGCCCAGGTCAAGCAGAAGCTCGAGTCCCTCGCCTCCTGACGCTGACCCGTGAGGGGCGACGGCTCACCATCCGCCGGGTAGCGGACCGCCGTACCAGTGCTCGATCAGGGATGAGGAGATCGAGACGCTCCGGGGAATCAGCACCTCGCCGGCCTCGATGCCGGCCCGGAGCTCCTCGCGGGTGAACCAGCGTGCTTCCTCGATCTCGGCGCCGTCGACGTCGACCTCGCGCGTGAGCGCGCGCCCCACGAAGCCGAGCATCAGGCTGGCCGGGAGCGGCCAGGGCTGGTTCCCGAAGTAGTCCACGTCGCCCACCTCGACCCCGACCTCCTCCGCCACCTCACGGCGTACGGCGTCCTCGAGGGTCTCCCCCGGCTCGCAGAACCCCGCCAGCGTCGACCACCGCCCCTGGGGCCACACCCGCTGCCGTCCCAGCAGGATCGCCTCGTCGTCACTGCCCGGGTCGCCGTGGGTGATCGCCATGATCACGGCCGGATCGGTGCGCGGGAACTGCGGCCGGTCGCACGCCGTGCACCGCAGCTCGTGGCCCGCCGCCCGCACCTCCAGCGCCTCGGAACAGCGCGGGCAGAACCTGGTGGCGAAGTGCCACTCGGCCAGCCCGATGGCGTGCAGGAGCAGTGGCGCCTGGTCGTTACGGGCGGCCAGCGTCGGAAGCAGCGCGCGCAGGCTCACCCACTCCTCGCGC
>DASSJR010000235.1:0-3388 GCA_035691135.1 Nocardioides sp.
CACCGGATCGCCGACGCCGGTGCGTCGGTCTTCGTGTCCAGCCACGTGATGGACGAGGCGGACCGCTGCGACCGGCTGATGCTGATGCGCGAGGGCCGGATCATTGCCGACGGCACGCCGGACGAGATCCGGGAGAAGACCGGATCGGGCGACATCGAGGCCGCCTTCCTGGCCATCGTCGCCGAGGACGCAGCATGAGCACCCCATTCAAATGCTCACGGAGTCGGTGGTTGAGGAGGGCGCGCAGCGCCCGTCTCGAAACCTCCGCTTTGAACGGGGACCCCGCATGAGCACCCGGATCCTGCTCGCCGTCGCCACCCGGGTGCTGACCCAGATCCGGCGCGACCACCGCACCCTGGTCATGCTGCTGGTCCTGCCCTGCCTGCTGATGACCCTCCTGTGGTGGATGTTCGCGGAGGTCTCCGAGGGAGTCTTCGACCAGATCGGGCCGGCCCTGCTGGCGCTGTTCCCCTTCATCGTGATGTTCCTGGTCACCTCGGTCACCACCCTGCGCGAGCGCAGCAGCGGCACGCTCGAACGGCTGCTGGCGATGCCGATGGGCAAGTTCGACTTCCTCGGCGGTTATGCCGTGGCCTTCGGCCTGATGGCCGCCGCCCAGTCCGCCCTGGCGGTGGGCATCAGTGTCGGGCTGCTCGGCCTCAACGTCGTCGGACCCGTGTGGCTGCTGACGGTGGTCGCCGTGGCCGACGCCGTGTTGGGCAGTGCCCTGGGGCTGTTCGTCTCAGCGTTCGCGCAGACGGAGTTCCAGGCGGTCCAGTTCATGCCGGCGTTGGTCGTCCCGCAGATACTCCTCTGTGGTCTCTTCGTCCCCCGCGACCAGCTGCCCGCCGTCCTCGGCACGATCAGCGACGCCCTGCCGCTTTCGTACGCCGTGGACGCGATGCAGACGCTCACCCAGACCGCGGCAACTGCCGACGTCTGGTCCGATGTCGGGATCGTCGCGGCGTTCGCGGGCGCCGGACTGGCCCTGGGTGCAGCCACCCTGCGCCGCCGTACGCCCTGAGTGCCCCGCGAACAGCGATCGGCGGCGGGGACCCCCGGGTCCCCGCCGCCGTTCGTCTTCAGTGTTGGTGCTGTCAGCGGATCGCGATCCGCCAGCAGCCCACGTGGGTCTTGCAGTTGCTGACACTCTTGTTGCCGGCCTGGTCGACCACCACGGCCCGGAGGGTGTGGGTGGAGGAGATCCGGACCGGCCGCCGGAACTTCAGAGAGCCAAGACCAGGCGTTCTGCCGTTGGTCGTGTAGAAGATCTGCGACGTCCTGGCCTCACCGGCGGCCCGGAAGAGGGACACGAACTGCGTCCGCTGGTAGACCCCGCTCCTGGTGTCCGACTGCGCGGGCCTGGGTGCCTTCAGGTCCTTGACGATCGTCTTGACGACGCCGTCGATCTTCCCGCCGGCGACGGTGTAGCTGCCGACCGCCCGGATCCGGCCGTCACGCAGGCGATTCACCTGGGCCCTGGTGAAGGCGGCCTTGAACGTGCTCCCAGTGATGGTCGCGGCCTTCGACGGGTTGGTTGTCTTTGCCGCGCCGTCCACGAGCGTGATCTGGACGTCGGTCGCGTCGTTCGACGTGCCGCTGACGGTCAAGCCGTTGTGGCCGATCTTGATCGACGGACGGTTGAACGCGGTGACCGCGTAGTCCGCCCTCTGCGGGCAACCGCCGAACCCGGGTCCGCCGAGCTCGTCTTCCTCCCAGATGGTGATGCCCAGCCGGTCACCGTTGGGCGCGGTCCTCATCCATCCCAGGACCCGGGTCTGGCCGGCCAGGGCAGCCTGCCGCTGGTCGGCGAACTGGAGGGTGTGGGTGGCGATGAAGGCACCTGGCGGAGCGCCGGGGCTGTTGTCGGGCTTGAGGTTGCCATCGTCGGTGGTGGCGCGGATGTCACGTCGCTCCAGCGGGTTGGCGAGGTCGCGGAAGTCGGGGTTCACGATCCGCTGCTCCACCCGGTTCAGCGGCAGCGGGTTGCCCGCGTCGTTGAGGGCGACGCCGTGCACGACCACGGTGTTGCCTACGATCTCGCCGACGTTCGTGGCCCGGACGCCCTGGGTCCGCACGGCGTAGCCGCTGACCGGGGTCACGCCCTGCTCGGTCACCTGGAGCACGTCTCCAGCCATGATGTTGGGGGTCACACCCTGCCAGCAGACACCTCCGGGATGGTTGACCTCGAGCAGCCCGGCGGCGTCCGTCGTCCCGCTCGCCGTGCCGATGGTCACCCCGTTGCGGATGATCGCGAAGTCGAGCGTCGTGTTCCCGGGCCCGCCCTCGGTGACCACGAAGTCCCGCTCAGGGAAGACGACGACCTCGAGCGGGGCCACGGGCGGCGAGGCGATGTCGGCGGCCGCGAGGGCCGGACTGATGACCACGATCGCGGCTGCGGCCGCGACGGTGGCCTTGCGGCGCCTGGTGAGAGTGAATCTCCTGCGCCTGATTGCGGGGTGGATGTCGTTGTCTCTGCTCATGGTCGTCCCTCCGACCTGCTGCGGTCCCGTGCCGCCGAGAGACCTCGACGGCTGGTTCGCAGGATGGGCGCGCAGCGTCAACGGGGCGCAAACACGAAAACGTAATGATTCGGTCGGGCTCGCGTAATGTCTGAGGCATGTCTCTGCTCCGTCAGCCGATTCTGTTCCTGGCCCGAAGCGAGCGGGTCAAGCGGCTCGTCAGCACGCTCCCGGTCTCCTCGGGGATCGTCACCAGCTACGTCCCTGGCGAGACGAACGAGGCTGCTGTCGAGGCGACATCAGGGCTGGCCGACGACGGACTCAAGGCGACGCTGGACTTCCTCGGCGAGGACACCCTCGACGTTGAGCAGGCCGAGGCCACGGTGGCGGCGTACCTCGACCTCCTCAAGCAGCTCGCGGCCCGGGGCCTCACCCGGTCGGCCGAGGTCTCGGTGAAGCTCTCGGCGATCGGGCAGGCGCTGCCGGACAACGCCGGCTTCGAGGGTGGCCACAAGATCGCGCTCGAGAACGCCCGGACCATCTGCCGGGCCGCCCGCAACGCGGGCACCACGGTCACCCTCGACATGGAGGACCACACGACGACCGACTCGACGCTGGCTATCCTCCGCGAGCTCCGCAAGGACTTCCCCGAGACCGGTGCCGTGCTGCAGGCCTACCTCCACCGCACCGAGGCCGACTGCCGCGCACTGGCCTATGAGGGCTCGCGCGTCCGCCTCTGCAAAGGGGCGTACGACGAGCCCGCCGAGGTCGCGTTCCAGAGCGGTCTCGAGGTCGACAAGTCCTACGTGCGCTGCCTCAAGGTGCTGATGGCCGGCCAGGGCTACCCGATGGTCGCCACCCACGACCCGCGGATGATCGCGATCGCGTCGGCGCTGGCGACCCGCAACGACCGCGCCCACGGCAGC
>DASSJR010000236.1:0-8250 GCA_035691135.1 Nocardioides sp.
CATCATGTTGTCCATCACCGTCATCCGGCTCAGCGCCTTCGTGAGCTGGAAGGTGCGGACCATGCCCGAGCGGGCCACGCTCGAGGCGGAGGTCTTGTCGAGGACCTTGCCCTCGAACGACCAGTGGGCACCCTTCCCGGCGGAGGTCGCCTTGTCGAAGCCGGTGATCAGGTTGAAGAACGTCGTCTTGCCCGCACCGTTGGGGCCGATCAGCGCAGTGATGATGCCCCGCTGGACCTCGAGATGCTCGACGTTGACCGCGGTCATGCCGCCGAACTGACGAACGATGTTGTTGACGACCAGGATCGGGTCGGGCTTCTTCGAGCCCGGTGTCGCGTCGACCTCGGACATCAGGCGGCGCCGAGCCTCCGGATCGGCCAGGGACGGACTGGTGGTCTGCTCAGACATTGAATTGCAGCTCCCTCTTGTTGCCGAGGATGCCCTGGGGTCTGAAGATCACGACCAGCATGAGGATCACGCCCACCACGATGTAGGAGAACGCCTCGGTCTCCGACGAGCTCATGATGCTGTCGGGCACGTATGCGTTGGCGACGGACTTCACGAAGATCCGGGCCGTGTAGAAGATGATCGAGCCGAGAATCGGGCCGAACACCGTCGCCGCTCCTCCGATCAGCAGCGCGGTGTAGCAGAAGAACGTCATCGAGCGGCCCAGCGCGTCGGCCTGCACCGAGCCCGGGAGGACGTACACCATGCCGCCCAAGGCACCCAGCATGCCGCCGATGACCAGCGCCTGCATCTTGATGGCGAAGACGTTCTTGCCGAGGCTGCGGATCGCGTCCTCGTCCTCCCGGATCCCGCGCAGCACGCGGCCCCACGGGCTGCGCACGAGCAGGTAGACCAGGAAGGCGCAGACGGCGACCAGCGCCCAGGCGACGAACCTGACCCACCACCCGTTGACACCGGTGTTGGAGTAGTTCAGGAAACCGAGGTCCGTCGATCCGTCGCCGAAGAAGGAGAGGTTCGTGAACGGATCGCGGTACTTCGAGCCCGGGATGCCCTGGGCGGCGCCGGTGAAGTCGGTGAGGATCGACAATCGCCCCATGAACCTGATGATCTCGGCCGCGGAGATGGTCACGATCGCGAGATAATCACCGCGCAGCTTCAGGGTCGGGATGCCCAGGATCAACGCGAACACCAGCGCCGCACCGAAGCCGATCAGGACCGCGAGCGGCAGCGGCAGCCCCCGCACGATCGAGATGGCGAAGCCGTAGGCACCCAGCAGCATGAAGCCGGCCTGACCCATGTTCAACAGCCCGGTGAAGCCGAAGTGGACGTTGAGCCCGATGACCGCGATCGCCACGGCAGCGGTCGTCGGGGCGACCATCTCGCGGGCCATGGCTTCGAGGATGTTGATGAATGTGTCCATGTCAGGTCCCTTCTCAGCCGACCCGCTCGGCGCGACCGAGCAGGCCCTGGGGCCTGAACAGCAGCAGCAGGATGAGGATCGCCAGCGCCACGGCGTACTTCAGGTCTCCCGGCGCCCCCAGCGGCCCGGCCAGCTCGACCACGAGGCCGATGACGAGCGCACCGACGAGGGCGCCGAAGGCGGTGCCGAGGCCGCCGAGCGTCACGGACGCGAACAGCAGGAGCAGGATCTGCAGCCCGGTGTCCCACTTGATGCCGTTGCTGACCACGAGGGCGTAGAAGATGCCCGCGAGCCCGGCCAGGCCCATGGAGACCGTCCACACCAGGCGGATGATCCTGTCGACGTCGATGCCCGAGGCCGCCGCCAGTGCGGGGTTGTCGGAGACCGCCCGGGTCGCTCGCCCGATGCGGGTGCGGAGCAGCACGAAACCCACCACGCCGAGCACGACGATCGAGACACCCATGGCGACGAACGAGACGGTGGTGACGGGGATCGGTCCCAGCTGCACGGTGTCGAAGCTGGAGGTCACGATCGGCACGGTGCCGGCGCCGATGAAGTACTGGAAGGCGTACTGCATCGCGAGGGACAGTCCGATCGTCACGATCATCATCTGGGTGATGCCCAGGCCCCGGCGTCGCAACGGCTGCCACATGCCGCGGTCCTGGAAGTAGCCGGTCGCCGCACAGAGCACGATGGCGATGATGCTGCCGACCCAGAGGTTCAACCCCGCCTGGTTGACCAGCGCGTAGGCGAGGATTCCGCCGAGTCCGACCTGCTCGGCGTGCGCGAAGTTGGAGAGACCGGTCGTGCCGTAGATCAGCGACAGTCCCACCGACGCGAGCGCGAGGAGCAGCCCGAGCCGCAGCCCGTTGAAGGTGCTCTGGATGAGCAGGTCGGTCTTGCTGGTGGTGGCGTCGAACGCTCCGGTGCGGACGTCGAACAGGGCCACGAAGGACTTCTGCTTCACCTCCGGGCCGATCTGGACGTTGACGGTCTGTTCGGTCTTGCCGCGGGCGGTGATGTCCTCGGGCAGCGACTCCTCGTCGAGGGCCACCTTGTAGGCGCCGGGCTCCTTGGCCTGGTAGTTCCACTTGCCGGAGTCGTCGGTGGTGACCGTCGTCTCGTCACCACCAGGTGAGGTGATGACGATGTCGGCGTCAGCGACGGTGTCCTCCTCGGACCGGAGCGTGCCGACAATGCATGCCGCGGTGTCGGAGGGCACGCATAGCTGCGTGGGCTGGGCGGCCTGGGCCGAGCCGGAGGCCAGCACCAGCATCAGTGGTGCCAGCAGCGCCACCAGCAGGCCAGCTGCGGGGTAAGCCGCGAGTCGCTCGCGGACGGTGGGTCGGGGCTTCACTCTGATCCTCCCTGTGGGCACCCTGCTGGGTGCAACGGGCAGTCTAGGGCTCCGGGGTGTGTTCCAGCCCACACCACCCGGCATGGTGTCCGAACCGTCACCCGCCGGCTCCGCCCGGACCGTGCTCGACGACCCCGTCCGAGACCTGGCGCATCGACAGCCGCAGGTCCATCGCCGTCTTCTGGATCCACCGGAAGGCGTCCGGCTCCGAGATGCCGAGCTCCTTCTGCAGGACTCCCTTGGCCCGGTCGACCGCCTTGCGGGTCTCGAGCCGGTCGTTGAGGTCGGCGACCTCGCGCTCGAGGGCGTGGAGCTCGGCGAACCGGCTCACCGCCATCTCGATGGCCGGCACCAGGTCACTCTGGGTGAACGGCTTGACCAGATAGGCCATGGCGCCGGCGTCGCGGGCCCGCTCGACGAGCTCGCGCTGCGAGAACGCCGTGAGGATGACCACCGGCGCAATCCGCTGCCCGGCGATCCGTTCGGCGGCGGCGATGCCGTCGAGCACCGGCATCTTCACGTCGACGATGACCAGGTCGGGTCGCAGTTCCTCGGCCAGCTCGACGGCGCGGGCGCCATCGCCGGCCTGACCCACGACGTCGTAGCCCTCCTCGCCGAGCATCTCGGCGAGATCCATGCGGATCAACGTCTCGTCCTCGGCGATCACGACCCTGCGACCCGGGGTCGGTCCGTCAGGAGACGCGGGCTGGTCCACGGCCGACAGGCTAGCGGCCAGCCGCCGCCGAGACCTCCCGGGTGCGTCAGGCGGGGTGTTCAGCCCATCGCTTCGACCGCTGGGCGGCACGCTGTGCGACGTACAGCTCGATCTCGACCCGCTCCAACCGCATCCGGCTCAGCTCGGTGGCCGAGGTCCGCGCGTTGGCCAACGCCCCCTGGTGGCTGCGCGAACCCACCAGTCCCGCAACTGCCCACGGCTTCCACATGACGACCTCCCGGACCAAGGTGCTAAGAACTGTAACTGTACTCAGTTACTCGTCTTTGACAAGGCCGAATCGCCGGCCGCCATCCGGTACCGTTGCGCCCCGCGAAGCCCCGGTATTCCAACGGCAGAGAAAGCGGTCTCAAACACCGTCCAGTGTGGGTTCGAATCCCACCCGGGGCACAGTCCGGGAGGTCAGCTCCGGCGGTAGGCCGGAGCCACCTCGTTGATCGCGTCGCCCATCCTGTGGATCCGCAGGGCGTTGGTGGAGCCCGGGATGCCCGGCGGACTGCCGGCGATGATGACGACCAGGTCGCCCTCCTGCACGAGCCCGATCTCCAGGAGCGCCTCGTCGACCTGGCGCACCATCTCGTCGGTGTGTTCCACGGGTGCGGTCTTGAACGTCTCGACACCCCAGGTCATCGACAGCTGGGAGCGCACCCTGGCCTCGGGCGTGAAGGCCAGGATCGGGACGCTACCCCGGTAGCGGGCCAGGCGCCGGGCCGAGTCACCGGACTGGGTGAACGCGACGAGGTACTTCGCCTCGACCCGCTCGGCGACCTCGAGTGCGGCCTTGGTGATCACACCGCCGCGGGTCCGTGGAGCCCAGTCGAGGGAGGTCATGTGCGGCAGGCCGTGCCGCTCGGTGGCGCCCACGATCCGCTCCATGGTGGCAACGGTCTCGATGGCGTACTCCCCCACGCTGGTCTCGCCGGAGAGCATCACGGCATCGGCCCCGTCGAGTACGGCGTTCGCGACGTCGGAGGCTTCCGCGCGGGTCGGTGCGGGACTGGTGATCATCGACTCGAGCATCTGGGTCGCCACGATCACCGGCTTGGCATTGAGCCGTGCCTTGTTGATGACGTCCTTCTGCAGGAACGGCACCTCCTCGAGTGGACACTCCACACCGAGGTCGCCGCGGGCCACCATGAACGCGTCGAACGCCTCGACGATCTCGTCGAGGTTGTCGATGGCCTGTGGCTTCTCGATCTTCGCGATCACGGGCACGAGCACGCCCTCCTCGCGCATCACCTGGCGTACCTGCTCGACGTCATCGGCCGACCGCACGAACGACAGCGCGACGAAGTCGACGGACAGGTGGAGCGCGAAGCGGAGGTCCTCGACGTCCTTCTCCGAGAGCGCCGGGACGCTGACGGGGACACCGGGCAGGTTGAGGCCCTTGTGGTCGCTGACCCGTCCGCCGGTCTTCACCTCGGTCAGGACGTCCTGGCCGTCGACCTCGACGACCTCGAGCCGGACCTTGCCGTCGTCGACGAGGATCGGGTCGCCGGCGTGCACGTCACCGGGGAGGCCGTCATAGGTCGTTCCGCAGATGCTCAGGTCTCCCGGGACGTCGCGCGTGGTGATCGTGAACCGGTCACCCGTCTTCAGGGTGACCGGACCATCGGCGAAGGTGTCCAGCCGGATCTTGGGCCCCTGCAGGTCCGCGATGATGCCCACGCCGTGACCGGTGGCGTCGGCCGCTTCCCGGACCATGCGGTAGGCGCGCTCGTGGTCGGCGTGCGTCCCGTGGCTCATGTTGAGCCGGGCGACGTCCATGCCCACCTCGACCAGCTCGCGGATGCGCTCCGGGCTGGAGGTGGCGGGACCGAGGGTGCAGACGATCTTGGCTCTGTGCACGGGTCGAGCCTAGCCGCACTTAGATCGTTCCAACCAGCGAGTGAGCAGTTATGACCGAGGAACGAGGTCACAACGTCGCGAGCGAAGGTCGAGCAAGCCCGCGACCGAGGAACGAGGTCGCGCCGGGCGTGTCGAGACCCGGGAGGTGATCCGCCTACCTAGACCACCAGTGGCCGGGCCGTCGGCGGGATCGGGACCGGAAGGTTGGTGGACCCGGTGAGGTACCGGTCGACGGCGGCGGCGGCCGCGCGGCCCTCCGCGATCGCCCACACGATCAGCGACTGGCCACGACCGGCATCGCCGGCCACGAACACGCCGTCGACGGAGGTGGCGTAGCTGTCGTCGCGGGCGACGTTGCCTCGCTCGTCGAGCTCGACGCCCAGCTGCTCGACCAGGCCGGGCTTCTCGGGTCCGGTGAAGCCCATGGCGAAGAGCACCAGCTCGGCCGGAATCTCGCGCTCGGTCCCTTCGATCTCGGACGGCCGGCCGTCCTCGAACACCACGTCGACCAGCCGCAGGGCGCGTACGCGGCCGGTGTCGTCGCCCAGGAACTCCTGGGTCGAGACCGCGTAGACCCGCTCCCCGGCCTCCTCGTGGGCCGCAGAGACCCGGAAGATCATCGGGTACGTCGGCCAGGGCTGGCCCTCGGGCCTGGTCTCCGGCGGCTCGGGCATGATCTCCAGCTGCGTGACCGAAGCGGCTCCCTGACGGGTGGCCGTACCGAGACAGTCGGCGCCGGTGTCGCCGCCGCCGATGATCACGACGTGCTTGTCCTGGGCGGTGATCTGGTCCGGCACCTCTTCGCCGAGCGACGCGCGGTTCGACTGCGGGAGGTACTCCATCGCCTGGTGGAGCCCGTCCAGGTCCCGGCCGGGAACCTGGAGGTCGCGGGGCTCGGTCGCTCCCATGGCGAGTACGACGGCGTCGTACCGCTCGGTCAGCTGCGCACCGGTGAGCGACTCACCCACCTCGACCCCGGCCCGGAAGACCGTGCCCTCGCGCCGCATCTGGTCGAGACGTCGGTCGAGGTGCTTCTTCTCCATCTTGAACTCGGGGATGCCGTAGCGCAGCAGCCCACCGATCTTGTCGTCGCGCTCGTAGACGGCCACGGTGTGACCGGCGCGGGTGAGCTGCTGGGCGGCGGCCAGGCCGGCCGGTCCGGAGCCGACCACCGCAACCGTGCGGCCCGAGAGCCACTCGGGCGGCTGGGGCCGGACATAGCCCGACTCCCAGGCCCGGTCGATGATCGCGACCTCGACGTTCTTGATCGTGACCGGCTTCTGGTTGATGCCGAGCACGCACGCCGGCTCGCAGGGGGCCGGGCAGAGGCGGCCGGTGAACTCCGGGAAGTTGTTGGTCGCGTGGAGACGCTCGATCGCGCCCTCCCAGTCGTCGCGCCAGACCAGGTCGTTCCACTCGGGGATCAGGTTGCCCAGCGGGCAGCCCTGGTGGCAGAACGGGATCCCGCAGTCCATGCAGCGCCCGGCCTGCTCGTTGATGATCGGCAGCAGCGCGCGGCCCACACCGTCGGGGTAGACCTCGTTCCAGTCCTGGACCCGCTCCTCGACGGGCCGGCGGGTCGCGACCTCGCGGTCGTGCTTGAGGAAGCCCTTCGGGTCAGCCATGAAGCACCTCCATGATCCGATGTGCGGCCTCTTCGTCGTCGAGTCCCTCTTCGATCGCCTCCTCGCGAGCTTCGAGCACCCGCTTGAAGTCGCTGGGCATCACCTCGGTGAAGCGGGACAGCGCGCTCTCCCAGTCGGCGAGCAGCGCCTCGGCAACGGTCGAGCCGGTCTCCTCGTGGTGACGGCTGACGAGGTCCCTGAGCTCCTCGACCGCATCGCCCTGAACCGGGTTCAGGTCGACCAGCTCGGGGTTGACCCGCCGCTCGTCGATGTCGAGCACGAATGCGTAGCCACCGGACATGCCGGCCGCGAAGTTGCGGCCCGTTGGGCCGAGGATCACGACCGTGCCGCCGGTCATGTACTCGCAGCCGTGGTCGCCCACACCCTCGACCACCGCGGAGACCCCGGAGTTGCGCACGCAGAACCGCTCCCCCACGACACCGCGCAGGAAGATCTCGCCGGCGGTGGCGCCGTATCCGATCACGTTGCCGGCGATGATCTGCTCCTCGGCGGCGAACGTCGCCGACCGGTCCGGTCGCACCACGATCCGGCCGCCGGAGAGCCCCTTGCCGAGGTAGTCGTTGGCGTCTCCCTCGAGCCGCAGGGTGACCCCCTTGGGCACGAAGGCGCCGAACGACTGGCCGGCGGAGCCGGTGAAGGTGAGGTCGATGGTCCCGTCGGGCAAGCCCTCGCCGCGGTAGCGCTTGGTGACCTCGTGGCCGAGGATGGTACCGACGGTCCGGTTGACGTTGCGGATCGCGAGCTGGGCGCGCACCGGCTCCCCGTCCTCCAGCGCCGGAGCGGCCAGCTTCACCAGCTCGTTGTCCAGCGCCTTGTCGAGACCGTGGTCCTGCAGGGTCGTCTGGTGCAGGGCCGCGCCCTCGGGGAGGTCGGGCAGGTGCAGGATCGGCGACAGGTCGAGCCCGGCCGCTTTCCAGTGGTCGACCGCCCGGGCGACGTCGAGGGCGTCCACCCGGCCCACCGCCTCGTCGAGGCTGCGGAAGCCCAGCTCCGCGAGCAGCTCGCGGACCTCCTCGGCGACGTACTCGAAGAAGGTGACGACGTGGTCGGCCTGGCCGGAGTAGCGCTCGCGCAGCACGGGGTTCTGGGTGGCCACGCCGACGGGACAGGTGTCGAGGTGGCAGACCCGCATCATGATGCAGCCTGACACCACCAGCGGCGCGGTCGAGAACCCGAACTCCTCGGCGCCGAGGAGCGCGGCGATCACGACGTCGCGGCCGGTCTTGAGCTGGCCGTCGGTCTGCACCACGATCCGGTCCCGCAGCCCGTTGAGGAGCAG
>DASSJR010000237.1:0-2655 GCA_035691135.1 Nocardioides sp.
CGGCGATGGTCGACGAGCTGGTCTCGAGCCACGGCCGGCTCGACGGTCTGGTCAACAACGCCGGCGGGGCGCCGTACTCACCTGCCGCCGACGCGTCGCCGCGCCTCCACGAGAAGGTCGTCGGGCTCAACCTGCTGGCGCCGCTGGCGGTCGCGCAGGCCTGCCACGCGGTCATGCAGTCGCAGGAGCGGGGTGGGTCGATCGTCAACATCTCGTCGGTCTCCGCGCTGCGTCCCTCGCCCGGTACGGCGGCCTACGGCGCCGCCAAGGCGGGCCTGGACTCGCTCACCCGCTCGCTGGCCGTGGAGTGGGCGCCCCGGACCCGGGTGAACGCCGTCGACGTGGGGCTGTGCCGCACGGAGCACACCGACGACCACTACGGCGGCGACGAGATGGTCGCCGCCATCGAGCGCACGATCCCGCTGGGGCGGATGGCCTCACCGGAGGAGGTCGGCCACGTGGTGGCGTTCCTGCTCTCCGATCTCGCGTCCTACGTCTCGGGAGCGACCGTCGAGTGCCATGGCGGGGGAGAGGCCCCCGTCTTCCTGCATGTGCAACAGGAGAACTGATGTCTGACCTCCTCCAGGACCGCGTCGCCATCGTCACCGGCGCCGGCCGCGGCATCGGCCGCGAGCACGCACTCGAGCTCGCCCGCCACGGCGCCGCGGTGGTGGTCAACGACTACGGCGTCTCGCTGGCGGGGGAGAAGGGGGACTCGCCGGCCGACGAGGTGGTGGCCGAGATCGAGGCGTCGGGTGGCCGCGCGGTTGCGAACGGTGCGGACGTCGCCGACTTCGCCGCCGCCGAGGCGATGGTCCAGCAGGCGATCGAGACCTACGGCGGTCTCGACATCCTGGTCAACAACGCCGGGTTCGTCCGCGACCGGATGCTCGTCAACGCGACCGAGGACGAGTGGGACGCGGTGGTTCGCGTGCACCTGAAGGGTCACTTTGCTCCGCTGCGGCATGCGGCGGCGTACTGGCGTGCGGAGTCGAAGGCTGACCGGCAGCGGGCCGGGCGGGTCATCAACACCTCGTCCGGGGCCGGGCTGCAGGGCTCGATCGGGCAGGCCGCGTACTCGGCCGCGAAGGCCGGTATCGCCGGGCTGACGCTTGTGGCTGCCGCCGAGCTGGGCCGGGTGGGCGTGACCGTCAACGCGATCGCGCCGGTCGCGCTGACCCGGATGACCGAAGGGGTCTTCGGCGCCGGGCTGCCCGAGCCGGCCGACAACTCGCCGGTGGTCGCCTGGCTGGCCTCGGAGCAGGCGGGCCACGTCACGGGCCGAGTCTTCGAGATCGAGGGCGGCAAACTCACCCTGGAGGAGGGCTGGCGGCACGGTGCATCGCGCGACGCCGGCCGCCGCTGGGAGGCGACAGAGCTGGGCGGGGTCGTCGACGAACTGATCGCGGAAGGTGCCCAGCCGGAGCCGGTCTACGGAAGCTGACGGTCAGTCGTGGGCCGCGCAGCGGCTAGGTGCCCCGCGTCGCGGTGACCACCACGTTGGACAGGAAACGGTCGCCGTTCCAGTCTTCGCACGTGACGAGGACCAGCCGCGGTGACCCGTCCTGGCGGAAGAGGTCCGACGCGTGCCGCGCGAGCGCGCCCTTGTCGTAGATGCGGACGCGCTGTACGACGTAACGCAGGGTGTCGTGGTCGGTACGGACCACGACCTTGTCGCCGGAACGCATGGTCTCCAGGTCGTCGAGGGCGCCACCACCGGTGTGCACGGTGTGACCCGTCAGGAGGGCGCTGCCTTCGGTTGCGCCCGGCCTTGCCCCGTCGGCCCACCAGCCGACCTGGTGTGGATCACTCGGTGGTACCAAGGTGTCGTTCGAATCACGGATGGGGACCACTCGCGCCGAGATGCCGAGCACGGGAACCCGGACGAGCCGCGGTGAACCCGGCTCAGGCTTCGCGAGCACCGGGCCCGACCCGGTCATGGTCGGCTGCGCGGTTGTCGATCCGCTGGCGCGCGCCGTGTCGGAGGTGTGGTGGGATCCAGAGCTCAGGCCGAGTGCTCCGACGGTCATGAGTACGAGGCCGGCCGCCGTCACCCACGAGGAGTGACGACGACCCGCCCGATGTCTCCCTCGGTACGTCGGCTCACGCACGGGAGCGCCGGCGCCGCGAGATCCCTGCCGCCACGAGCACCAACCCTCCGGCCAGCAGGGCCAGAGAAGCCGGCGAGACGTCCCAGTCGGGCATCAGCGCGCCATCTTCACCCGCGTCCACAACCGTGGGTACGCCCGCGCCGCTCATGGAGCCGGTGGCCGCACCCCCGCTGGCGGCGTTCGAGCGGCTGATAGCGCCGCTGGTCGAGCCGGTAGTAGAACCCGAGTTGGCGCTGGCACCCGCCACGCTGGTGGGTACGCCGCCGTTCGAGTTGGTGCTGCCCGCGGAACCCGCCACGCCGGTGGGCAGGCCGCCGGCTGTGGGGACCCCGCCAGTGCCGGTGCCCTGGTCGTCGCCGCCCTGGTTGTCACCGGCGTCGTCGCCGCCCTGGTCGTTGTCGCCCTGGCTGTCACCGGCGTCGTCGCCGCCCTGGTCGTTGTCGCCCTGGTTGTCACCAGCGTCGTCGCCGTGGTCGTCGCCGCCCTGGTCGTCGCCGTTGTCGCCTTGGTCGTCGCCGCCCTGGTCGTCGCCGTTGTCGCCTTG
>DASSJR010000238.1:0-3506 GCA_035691135.1 Nocardioides sp.
GGTTCCCCCTGGTCCGAGAGCTCGGAGGTCTCGACGTAGCGGCGCGGGAAGTGGGCCAGGAGGTCGCCCACGGTCTCCAGGCCCAGCCCCTTGATCACGGCGTCACGCTTCTTGGTCGACCGGCCGAAGATGCTGGCCAGGGGTGAGTCGGGGGTGATGGTCGGCACGCGTCTCACTCCACCGAGATGAGGAGCGGGTAGCGCTCCTGGCCACCGTGGTAGATCACCACGTCGGCGTGGAGGTGGTGCTGCTCCACGTGGGCCGCGCAGCGCCGGGCCAGGCCGGCGTGGTCCCCCTGGCCGGTGACCAGGGTGACGAGCTCACCGCCGCCGCCCAGCAACCGGTCGAGGACCTCGGTCGCGACGGCGTAGAGGTCGTCGCCGATGACGGCGAAGTCGGCCTCGACCACGCCCAGCACGTCGCCGGGTTCGCAGGGACCTGCCATGGTCATGGCCCGTCGCGCGGCCACGGTGACGGCGCCATGGCGCGCGGCCCGGGCGGTGGCGGTCATCTCGAGCACGTCCTGCTGGAAGGTTCGTGCCGGTTCGTGGACGGCGAGTGCCGCGAGGCCCTGCACCTGGGCGCGGGTGGGGATGACGGCGACCGCGAGCTTCTCGTCGCTCTCGGCGGTGCGGGCCGCCACCTCGGCGGCTCTCACGGAATCGGGATCGTTGGGCAGGACGACGACCTCCTCGGCTCCGCAGGTGGTGATCGCCTCGAGGATCTGGCCGGTCGAGGGTCGGCGACCCGGAGCGCCCTCCACCACGACCGCTCCCGCCTCGGCGAACAGGGACGCCAGCCCCGGCCCGGCCGCGACCGCGACGATCCGGCGCCCCCGGCGTTCGGCCGTCTGCTGACGCGCCTGTGCCGCCTGCTCGGCGAAGTGGGTGACCCGGACCCGGTAGGGGCGACCGGCGCGGATCCCGGCCTCGATCGCGGCGCCGACGTCGTGGACGTGCACGTGGACGTTGAAGAGCCGGTCACCTCCCACCACGACGAGGGAGTCGCCCAGGGGCGCCAGGGCCTGCTTGAGCTCCGGGATCCGGTCGTCCTCGGCGTCGAGGAGGTACATCACCTCGTAGGCCGGCCCGTCCTCGGTGAGGTCGCCCGTCGGCAACGGGACCGGGATGCTCGGCCGTCCGATGGGCGACGTGACCGGCATCGGACGGCGGCCGGTGAGCACGGTCTCCGCCGCGTCGAGGATCACGCTGAGGCCACGGCCGCCGGCGTCGACCACGCCGGCGTCGCGCAGGACCTGGAGCTGGTCGGGCGTCCGGGCCAGGGCCTCCCGCGCCGACTCCGCCGCTGCGGCGACGACGTCCCGGGCACGCGCCCCGGGATCCCCGGCGCGGGCGGCGGCAGCGTCGGCAGCGGCCCGGGCCACGGTCAGGATCGTCCCTTCGACCGGGTCGCCCACGGCGGCATAGCTCGCCTCGCAGGCTCCCGTCATCGCGTTGGCCATCACGGTGGCGTTGCGGTCCCCCGGCTTGCGGGCCGCGACCCGCTGGGCGAAGGCGCCGAGCATCTCGCTCAGGATCACTCCGCTGTTGCCGCGTGCCCCGAGCAGGGCCCCGCGGCGGAACGCCCGGAGGCCGGCAATCAGGTCGGCCGAGGGGTCGCCCAGCGCGACCTCGCGGAGCGCATCGCGGGCGGCGGAGACCGTGAGGTACATGTTGGTGCCGGTGTCGCCGTCGGGGACGGGGTAGACGTTGAGGGCGTCGATCTCCTCGCGTGCCCCGGCGAGCGCGTCGGTCGCGAGGTCGACGAAGCGCAGCACGACCGGGAGCCGGATGGTGCCATCGGTGGGCGCTTCCATGGCTGCCTCGTCGCTCCTGATCGGGTGGTCCGGATCGGGCCCTGCGTGGTGCCACACGTTAGTCGGTCGCGCCCCCGTTCCTGAGACAGGCGACGATTCGCACCCGGGCCGGGGGGTCGGATACTCTTGGGCGGTTGCCCGCCATGCCGGGCCCTCGTTCAAAACCTCGATCCTCAGGAGTTCACGGTGGCTGCCGTCTGTGACATCTGCGCCAAGAAGCCGGGCTTCGGCAACAACCGGCCCTGGTCGCGCAAGATCACGAAGCGTCGCTTCGACCCCAACATCCAGCGCGTGCGGGCCACGGTCAACGGCACGCCCAAGCGCCTCAACGTCTGCACTGGCTGCATCAAGGCGGGCAAGGTCACGCGCTGACACAGCACACCGGCCCCCGAGAGCGCATCGCGCTCTCGGGGGCCTTCTGCTGTGTCTGTGGCTCGCCGAGCCGTCGTGAGTTACCCCTCGGAGCCAGGCGGCGGGGAGTAACTCACGACGGCTCGGCGTTTTCTGATGCTTCGCATCAGAAGTGGGTCCAGCCGGTCGGGCCGTCGTAGTTCTCGCCGTCCACGGTGACGCCCGACCCCTCGGCAACGGCGCCGACGACCAGCCACCCGTCGGGAACGGAGCCGTCGGGGAAGGTGGCCAACAGCGCGTGGTCGTCTCCCCCGCCCAGGATGAACTGGAGAGGGTCGGCGCCCAGGGCGGCGCCGACGGCCTGCAGCGGCTCGGCCACGTCGAAGGCGTCACGGTGGACGTCGATGGCGACGCCTGACGCGGTGGCGACATGGCCGGCGTCCGCGAGCAACCCGTCGGAGACGTCGATCATCGAGGTGGCGCCCGCGTCGGCAGCGACTTGCCCCGCGTCGTACGGCGGCTCGGGCCGGCGGTAGGCCTCCACCAGGACCCTCGGGGAGCGGAAGCCCCGTCCCAGCACGGCCATGCCACCCGCCGCCCAACCCTGACGCCCGCAGAGTGCGAGCACGTCCCCCGGCCGGGCCCCGGACCGGACCACGGGCGCGACCGTGCACGCGCCGAGCACGGTCACCGCGATCACGATCTGGTCGGCGCGGCTCAGGTCACCCCCCACGACCGAGGCCCCCACGAGATCGCACTCCTCGGCGAAACCGCGCGCGAACTCCAGCGCCCACTCGGCGGGGAGGTCGGCCGGCGCGGCGAGCCCGATCGTGAGCGAGGTGGCCCGTCCGCCCATGGCGTTGATGTCGGAGAGGTTCTGGGCCGCGGCGCGGTGGCCGACGTCCGCGGCGGAGACCCAGTCCCGCCGGAAGTGCCGTCCCTCGACCATGAGGTCCGTCGAGACGACGACGTGCCCGGTGCGCACCCGGAGCACCGCGGCGTCGTCGCCGGGCCCCACCACGACCTGGTCACCCTGGGCGAAGATCCCCGTGAGCGCCTCGATCAGCCCGAACTCTCCGGCGTCGGAGATGGTGGCGTCGGCGGGAAACGTCATGGCGCCATCCCACCAGACCAGCGCCTGCTCCGCCCATGAGGGGACCTATCGAGAGATCCTCGGCGCACGGTAGGTTTGCCCGCGACACAGCCCCGCACCAGACGAGGAGTCCACGATGGTCGTCCAGGCGTACATCCTGATCCAGACCGACGTCGGCAAGGCCGCCGAGGTGGCCCGCGAGATCGCGACGGTCAAGGGCGTCACGCTGGCCGAGGACGTCACCGG
>DASSJR010000239.1:0-2993 GCA_035691135.1 Nocardioides sp.
TCCCCGTGCGTGCACTCGGACTGGCGATCGCCACCGCGCTGACCCTGGTTGCCGGGTCGGCCGCTGCCGACGACACCACGCCGACCAAGCGCGAGATCCACCAGGCCGAGGCCGCAGCCCAGGCCAAGGAGCGCGATGTCGCGGCGGTGCAGGCCGATCTGGTCCTGGCCAACCAGCGACTCCAGGCCTCCGCGGTCGAGGCGGCCCAGGCCGCCGAGGCGTGGAACGGCGCGCGCTACCGGCTCGAGCAGGCACAGAAGGAGGCTGCTGCCGCCGAGGAGCGCTCGGCCGCCGCCGTGGCCGACGTGGAGCGTCAGCGACAGGCGTACGGCGACACGGTCGCCTCGTCGGTCCAGCAGGCCCCGGAGCTCACCGCGCTGAACGCGATCGCGGGGTCCGACGGGCTCGACTCCGTGATCGAGCAGGTGAGCACCATGCGGAACGCGGAGACCGCGCTCGACGCCAACTACGACTCCTTCCGCGCCGCCTCGACGCTGGCCGACGTCGCGACCGAGCAGGCCCAGCAGGCCAGGTCGGACGCGGCGGCCCTCGAGCTCGAGGCGAGCGAGGCAAAGGACCGGGCCCAGGCCGCCGCCGACTCGGCCGCCGCAGCCGCCGACTCGATCGCTGCGGAGAAGACCGACCTGATCGCCGAGCTTGCCCGGTTGCAGGACATCAGCGTCGACCTCGCCGAGCGTCGACAGACCGCGCTGGAGCAGGCCGCGGCCGAAGCGGCTGCCGCGGCAGCGCTGCGGGAGCAGCGTGCCGAGGAGCGCCGGGAGCGCCGCGCGGCCCAGGCAGCGGCCCGGGCCGCCGCGAAGAAGGCGGCCCAGCAGGCTGCCCAGCAGGCCGCCCAGGAGCAGGCCTCCCAGCCGAAGGGCCAGCACCACTCCAACCCCCAGCCGCAGCCGCAGCCCCAGCCGCAGCCGCAGCCCCAGCCGCAGCCCTCACCTCCGCCGGCACCCGCGGCCCCGCCGGCCCCGCCGGCACCGTCGTCCGGTGCCCCCGCCGCGATCAGCTTCGCGCGGGCCCAGCTCGGCGAGCCCTACCAGTGGGGAGCCGCGGGTCCGGGCGCCTGGGACTGCTCCGGCCTGACGATGGGGGCGTGGCAGGCAGGCGGCAAGTACCTGCCGCACTATTCGGTCGCCCAGTACGAGCAGTCGACTCCCATCTCTGCGGGATCGCTCAGGCCCGGCGACCTGGTCTTCTGGGGCTCGTCGAGCTCCCCCTCCTCGATCTATCACGTCGCGCTCTACGTCGGCGGCGGCCAGATCATCCACGCGCCGCGCACGGGTCGGCCCGTGACCCAGGAGTCCATGTACTACTGGATTCCCCCCAACTTCATGGCCAGGCCCTGACCGGCCGGGCATGAAGATCCACCGTTCGAGGTGGGACTTGTGGTCCATCCCGGGGGCTACAAGTTCCACCTCGACGGTATTTCGGGCCAGGCCGCATTTGGGGTGTGTCCGCCGGTAGCGTCCTGCCATGGCTACCGACACCGCCCCTCCCGACAACACCGAAGCCTCGGAATACGTCCAGCCGAAGATCGATGTCCCCGCGCTGACTGCACTGCTGGACGGTCGGCACGCCGAGGTCCGCAACCTGGTCCGCACCAACCTCGCCGAGTACTCCTCCGTGCTCGAGGAGGCGGAGACGATGTCGACAGACGAGTTCCGGGACCGGGTCCGGGACCTGGTCGTGGAGATGGCCTCGACCGGACAGACCGGGATGGGGTTCCCCGAGGAGTACGGCGGCGGCGGTGATGTCGGTGCCTCGATCGCGGCCTTCGAGACCCTCGCGTTCGGCGACCTGTCGATCCTGGTCAAGGTCGGCGTCCAGTTCGGGCTGTTCGGCGGCGCGATCCTCCAGCTCGGCACCAAGGCGCACCACGACGCCTATCTCTCCGACCTGATCACCGGCAAGCTCATGGGCTGCTTCGCGATGACCGAGACCGGTCACGGGTCCAACGTCCAGGCACTCGGCACCGTCGCGACCTACGACGTTGAGGCCGAGGAGTTCGTGATCAACACTCCGGATGACGCCTCGCGCAAGGACTACATCGGCAACGCCGCGCGGCACGCCCACACCGCCGTCGTGTTCGCCCAGCTCGAGATCGACGGGAAGTCGGAGGGCGTGCACGCGTTCGTCGTACCCCTGCGTGAGGACGGCGAGGTCCGGCCCGGGATCCGGATCGAGGACTGCGGGCGCAAGCTCGGGCTCAACGGTGTCGACAACGGCCGGATCTGGTTCGACGGGGTGCGGGTTCCGCGTTCGGCGCTGCTCAACCAGTTCGCCGACGTGAGTGCGGATGGCGTCTACGAGTCGCCGATCGAGAATCCAAACCGCCGCTTCTTCACCATGCTCGGCACGCTGATCCAGGGCCGGGTGTGCGTGGGCGGGGGTGGCATCAACGCGGCCAAGGTCGCGCTCGCCATCGCCACGAAGTACGCCGACCGCCGACGCCAGTTCAACGCGACCTCCGACGATCAGGAGGAGCTGCTCCTCGACTACGGCATCCATCAGCGCCGACTCTTCCCGCTGATCGCCAAGACCTATGCCCTGCACTTCGCGCAGGAGATCGTGGCGGCTCAGCTGCACGAGCTGTCCTCGCAGACCGACGCGCCCGAGCAGGGCGAGAACGAGCACTATCGGCGCGAGCTGGAGTCACGTGCCGCCGGCACGAAGGTGGCCGGCACCTGGCACGCCACGCAGACCATCCAGGAGTGCCGGGAGGCGTGCGGCGGCGCGGGCTACCTCTCGGTCAACCGGTTCGACGCGCTCAAGGCCGACACCGACGTGTTCACCACGTTCGAGGGCGACAACCACGTGCTGCTGCAGCTGGTCGCGAAGGGCCTGCTGACCGACTACGCCAGCGACTTCGAGGACATGGACCAGTTCGGGATGGTCCGCTTCGTGGCCGGGCTCGCCGTCGACACGGTGCTGGAGAAGACCAACGTGCACAAGCTGATCGAACGGATCAAGGACGTGATGCC
>DASSJR010000240.1:0-8795 GCA_035691135.1 Nocardioides sp.
GCTCCCCGAATGGGTGAGCACCGGCGTGTCGCCGTACGATTGCGGCATGTCTGACACCACCCCCGCCGAGGGGACCACCACGGGCACCACCCGCGTCAAGCGGGGCATGGCCGAGATGCTCAAGGGCGGCGTGATCATGGACGTGGTCACCGCCGACCAGGCCAAGATCGCCGAGGACGCCGGTGCGGTCGCCGTGATGGCGCTCGAGCGCGTGCCTGCCGACATCCGGGCCCAGGGTGGCGTGTCCCGGATGAGCGACCCGGACATGATCGACGGAATCATCGAGGCGGTCTCGATCCCGGTGATGGCCAAGGCCCGGATCGGCCACTTCGCCGAGGCGCAGGTGCTGCAGAGCCTGGGTGTCGACTACGTCGACGAGTCCGAGGTGCTCACCCCGGCCGACTACGCCAACCACATCGACAAGTGGGCGTTCACCGTGCCGTTCGTGTGCGGCGCCACCAACCTCGGCGAGGCGCTGCGCCGGATCACCGAGGGCGCCGCCATGATCCGGTCCAAGGGCGAGGCCGGCACCGGTGACGTCTCCAACGCCGTCACCCACATGCGCACCATCCGGTCGGAGCTCAGGCGGCTCCAGGGCATGGAGGGCGACGAGCTCTATGTGGCCGCCAAGGAGCTGCAGGCGCCGTACGACCTCGTCAAGGAGGTCGCCGCGGCGGGAAAGCTTCCGGTGGTGCTCTTCACGGCCGGCGGCATCGCGACCCCGGCTGACGCGGCGATGATGATGCAGCTCGGCGCCGAGGGCGTCTTCGTCGGCTCGGGCATCTTCAAGTCCGGAAATCCCGCCCAGCGCGCCGAGGCGATCGTCAAGGCCACCACGTTCTACGACGACCCCGACGTGGTCGCCAAGGTCTCGCGCGGCCTCGGTGAGGCGATGGTCGGGCTCAACGTCGACGAGATCCCGCAGCCGCACCGGCTGTCCGAACGCGGTTGGTGAGCGAAGCTGGAGGAGCGGCCGACCATCGGCGTCTTCGCTCTCCAGGGGGACGTCCGCGAACACCTGCGGATGCTGGCCGACCTCGGGGTCCGCGCCATCTCCGTCCGCCGTCCGGGTGAGCTGGAGGCGTGCGACGGTCTGGTGATCCCCGGCGGCGAGTCGACCACGATGGCCAAGCTGGCCCGCACGTTCGACCTCTTCGAACCCCTGCGGCAGCGGATCAAGGACGGCCTTCCCGCGTTCGGCACCTGCGCGGGGATGATCATGCTCGCCGACCGGATCCAGGACGGCCCCCCGGATCAGGAGACCCTGGGTGGCCTGGACGTCACGGTCCGCCGCAACGCCTTCGGACGCCAGGTCGACTCCTTCGAGGGGGATCTTGACTTCGACGGCGTGGAGGGACCCGTCCACGCCGTGTTCATCCGTGCGCCGTGGGTGGAGGAGTCCGGTCCCGGCGTCGAAGTCCTCGCGCGGGTGGAGGACGGCCCGGCGATGGGTAGGATCGTCGCGGTCCGGCAGGGACCGCTGATGGCGACGTCGTTCCACCCGGAGTGGGGCGGCGACCCCCGCATCCACCAGTTCTTCGTCGATCTGGTGCTCGACCAACGACACTGAGAAGGAACGCATGTCCGGCCACTCGAAATGGGCGACCACCAAGCACAAGAAGGCGGTCATCGACGCCCGGCGCGGCAAGATGTTCGCGAAGCTGATCAAGAACGTCGAGGTCGCGGCCCGGATGGGTGGCGGCGACCCGACCGGCAACCCGACGCTCTACGACGCGATCCAGAAGGCCAAGAAGTCGTCGGTCCCCAACGACAACATCGACCGTGCGGTCAAGCGCGGCTCCGGCGCCGAAGCGGGCGGCGCTGACTACACCACCATCATGTACGAGGGCTACGGCCCCTCCGGCGTCGCCATGCTCATCGAGTGTCTGACCGACAACCGCAACCGGGCCGCGATGGAGGTCCGGACCGCGATGACCCGCAACGGCGGGTCGCTCGCCGACCCGGGCTCGGTGTCCTTCTTGTTCAACCGCAAGGGCGTCGTCATCGTCCCGGTCGATCAGGACGGCAAGGCGGTGTCCGAGGACGACGTGCTCGAGGCTGCCCTCGAGGCGGGGGCCGAGGAGGTCAACGACCTGGGGGAGGCCTTCGAGGTGATCTCCGAGGCGACCGACCTGGTCGGCGTGCGCAGCGCGCTCCAGGCCGCGGGGATCGACTACGACTCCGCCGAGGCTCAGTTCGTGCCCGACATGCAGGTCGAGCTCGACAAGGAGGGCGCCGCCAAGGTCTTCCGGCTGGTCGAGGCCCTCGAGGACAGCGACGACGTACAGAACGTGTTCGCCAACTTCGACGTCAGCGATGAGGTGATGGCGCAACTGGAGGCGTAGCACTGCCGAGCCTGCGAAGCCGCGACCGGCGTGTCGAGGCCCGGTGAGACGAAAGCCCGACCTACGGTGGACCGAACAAGTGTTCGGACCAGCGATGGAGTGGTGGCGATGAGGGTGCTCGGCATCGACCCCGGCCTCACGCGCTGCGGCATGGGTGTCGTGGACGGGTCGGTCGGCCGGCCGCTGTCCCTGGTGGACGTCAACGTCCTGCGCACCGGCGCGGACGAGCCGATCGCCCAGCGGCTGGTCACCATCGAGCGGGGGATCGACGCCTGGCTCGACGAGTACGCCCCAGATGCGGTGGCGGTCGAGCGGGTGTTCGCCCGGTCCGACTCGAGCACGATCATGGGCACCGCCCAGGCCAGCGGCATCGCGCTGGTGGCCGCCGCCCGGCGGGGCCTGCCGGTCGCGCTCCACACGCCCAGCGAGGTCAAGGCAGCCGTGTCCGGCAGCGGACGGGCCGGAAAGGCCCAGGTGGGAGCGATGGTGGCCCGGATCCTGCGGCTCGACGCCCCGCCCAAGCCGGCGGACGCTGCCGACGCCCTGGCGCTGGCGATCACCCACGTCTGGCGGGGCAGCGCCCAGGCCCGCATCGACGCGGCCCTGGCTCAGGCCGCCACCAGTGCTCGCAACGGGAGGCAGAGATGATCGCGTTCGTGCGCGGCGAGGTCGCCGCGGTCTCGGTGACCAGCGCCGTCCTCGAGGTCGGCGGGGTGGGGCTCGAGCTGATGTGCACCCCCGGCACCCTCGCCACGCTCCGTACCGGACAACCCGCCACCCTGCCGACCAGCATGGTGGTGCGCGAGGACTCCCTCACGCTGTTCGGCTTCCTCGACGACGACGAGAAGGGCACCTTCGAGCTCGTGCAGACCGCCTCGGGCGTCGGCCCCAAGCTCGCCCAGGCGATGCTCGCGTGCCTCTCGCCCGACGAGCTCCGCACCGCCGTCGCCGGCGACGACGTCAAGACCCTCACGCGGGTCCCCGGGATCGGGCAGAAGGGTGCCCAGCGGATCATCCTCGAGCTCAAGGACCGGCTCGGTGCTCCGACCGGCGTCGCCGGGCGGATGGCCAGCGCCCCCGTCGCCCCGTGGCGTGCGCAGGTCCACCAGGGCCTGGTCGGGCTCGGCTGGTCGGGCAAGGACGCCGACCGCGCGGTCGAGTCCGTCTCCAACGAGGCCGGCGACCTGCCCGACGTCGCGTCGCTGCTGCGTGCCGCCCTCCGCACCCTGAGCAAGGCGTAGCCGATGGACCACCTGGAGGCCGCCGAAGAAGCACACCTGCACAACCTGACCGCAGCCGAGGCCGACGGAGACGAACGCGCCGTCGAGGCGGCGCTGCGCCCCCGCACGCTCGACGAGGTCGTGGGCCAGCAACGGGTGCGCGCCCAGCTGGGGCTGGTGCTGGAGGCCGCACGCCGCCGTCAGCGGCCCCCCGACCACGTGCTGCTCTCGGGTCCCCCCGGTCTGGGCAAGACGACGCTCGCGATGATCATCGCCGCGGAGATGTCTGCTCCGCTGCGGCTGACCAGCGGCCCGGCGATCACCCATGCCGGTGATCTGGCCGCCATCCTCTCCGGCATGAACGACAGTGACGTCCTGTTCGTCGACGAGATCCACCGGATGTCGCGGCCGGCCGAGGAGATGCTCTACATGGCCATGGAGGACTTCCGGGTCGATGTGGTCATCGGCAAGGGACCGGGCGCCACCGCGATCCCGCTCGAGATCCCACCGTTCACCCTCGTGGGGGCGACCACGCGGGCCGGGCTCCTGCCCGGGCCGTTGCGCGACCGGTTCGGCTTCACCGCCCACCTCGAGTTCTACGCACCCGACGAGCTCGACCAGATCGTGCACCGGTCGGCCGGGTTGCTCGACGTCGACGTCACCGCAGAGGGCGCCGCCGAGATCGCCTCCCGGTCACGGGGCACCCCGCGGATCGCCAACCGGTTGCTCCGCCGGGTTCGCGACTACGCCCAGGTCCGGGCCGACGGGGTGGTGAGCCTCGACGTCGCCCGCCGGACCCTCGAGCTCTACGAGGTCGACGAGTCCGGGCTCGACCGGCTCGACCTCGCGGTGCTCGACGTGCTGTGCCGCCGGTTCGGGGGCGGTCCGGTCGGGATCTCCACGCTCGCCGTGGCGGTTGGCGAGGAGCGCGAGACGGTCGAGGAGGTCGCTGAGCCGTTCCTGGTCCGCTCCGGCCTGCTGGCCCGGACGCCGCGGGGCCGGGTCGCCACGCCGGCCGCCTGGACCCACCTCGGGCTGAGCGCCCCAGCCGCGCCGCCGGGCCACCCGTTCGGGGGCGATTCCCCGCTGTTCGAGGACTGACTCACCGCATTTTCGAGGGATTCTGCGGACGCAAGTGGCGCCAGTTACACTTCAACGTCGCCACCCGAGTCTCGGGTCCGCACCCCCTGTCAACGCTCGAGAGGTTCAGTCGTGCCGGAGCTTGTCTCCCTGTTGCCCATCGCCGGGATCGCGTTCCTGTTCTGGTTCCTGATCATCAGGCCGGCCTCCAAGCGCCAGAGGGAACTCTCCCGCATGCAGGGTGCGTTGGAGATAGGTGACGACGTCATGCTGTCGTCGGGGATCTACGGCACCCTGGCGGCGGTCGAGGACGACAGTGTCCACGTGCTGGTGGCCGACGGCGTGACCCTCAAGGTCGCTCGTGGTGCCATCGCGAACGTCGTACCGGTCGAGCCGGCCGCCGATGAGCCTGCTGCCGACAAGTCCGAGGAAGACTGAGATGGCCCGAAACCGATACCGCCCCGGGCGCCACGTGGCGGTGTTCTTCGTCGGCCTGGCCATCGCCTACGGGCTGGTCGCGCTGCTCGGGACCTGGACCCCCAGGCTCGGCCTCGACCTCGAGGGCGGCACCCGGATCACGCTGGCCGCCACCGGCAACGACGTGACCGAGTCCAGCCTCACCGAGGCGGCCGGCATCATCGATGACCGGGTCAACGGCTCGGGCGTCTCGGAGGCCGAGGTCACGACCCAGGGCAACCAGTTCGTCACCGTCGAGATTCCCGGCGAGAGCCGGCAGGACCTCGTCAACACCGTCAAGCGGCAGGCCCAGCTGCGGTTCCGGGTGGTGGCCTGTACGTCCGTCGACGCCGCGTGCGGGGGCCCAGGCGCGACTCCGCAGGCCCCTCAGCAGTCCCCCCTCCCCGGTGGCGGCACTGTGCCGTCGGCGCCCCAGCAGGGGTCGGACAACAACAAGCAGGGATCTGGCAACAACAACTCCAAGAACCGGCCGCCGTTCTTCGCCGGTGGGCAGAAGAAGCAGAACGACAAGCCGTCGGAGTCGCCGTCGGAGTCGCCCAGCGCGTCCGAGCCCGCTCAGCCCTCAGCCGGAGGCGATCTGGTCGACGACCCGCTGACGTGGATGAACAGTCCCGATCCGGCGTCGGTCCAGGCCTTCAACGACTACGAGTGCCCGCCCAAGGGCCAGGCCACGCTCGTGGAGGACGACCCGGACAAGCCGTTGGTGACCTGCGACGAAAACGGCATCAAGTACCTCCTCTCGAAGTCGATGATCGAGGGCACGGACCTGACGTCGGCGAGTGCGGGAATTCCCAACCAGAGCGTCAACTGGGCGGTCGACCTCAAGTTCGACGGGGACGGGACCGATGAGTTCACCAAGATCTCCCGCACGCTCTACGGCACCGAGAAGCAGTTCGCGATCGTCCTCGACGGCCAGGTGATCTCGGCGCCGACGATGAACGGCGTCATCACCAACGGCCAGGCGCAGATCACCGGAAACTTCACCGAAGCCGAAGCCACCAGCCTGGCCACCGGCCTCAAGTACGGCGCCCTGCCGATCGCCTTCGAGAAGGACCCGAAGGTCGAGATCGTCGGTCCCTCGCTGGCCGGCGACCAGCTCTCGGCCGGTCTGATGGCCGGCGCGTTCGGGCTCGGCCTGGTGATGCTCTACTGCCTGCTCTACTACCGCGGCCTGGGCCTCGTCGTGCTCGCCTCACTGGTGGTCGCCGCCGCGTCGACGTACGCCATGGTGCTGCTGCTGAGCGAGAGCGCCGGATTCACGCTCTCCTTGCCCGGGGTTGCCGGACTGATCGTCGCGGTCGGGATCACGGCCGACTCGTTCATCGTCTACTTCGAGCGGATCCGCGACGAGATGCGTGACGGTAAGTCGATGCGGGTCGCCACCGAGAGCGGCTGGAAGCGGGCGAGGAACACCTGTCTTGCTGCCGACGCCGTGTCGCTGCTGGCGGCGGTCGTGCTCTACATCTTTGCGGCCGGCGTGGTGAAGGGCTTCGCGTTCGCCCTGGGCCTGTCGACGCTCATCGACCTCGCCGTGTTCTTCTGGTTCACCCACCCGATGGTGTCGTGGCTGGCGCGGTTCGAATTCTTCAACAGGGGCCACAAGCTCTCCGGGCTGGACCCGGAGAGCCTGGGACTCGACCGACTCCCGATGGGGGCGAGGGCCTGATGGGCAAGTTCTCACGGCTCGGCAACGACCTCTACTCCGGCCGGAGGTCGGTCGACTTCGTCGGTCGGCGCTGGCTCTGGTACTCCATCTCCGGACTGATCGTGCTGCTCGCCGTCGGCGGCCTGGTCTTCAAGGGCATCAACTACGGCATCGAGTTCACCGGTGGTGCGGAGTACCGCATCTCCCTCGCGGCCAGCCAGGTCAACCAGGACACCGCCGACAAGCTGCGCGAAGCCGTCGCCGGCACCGGAATCGAGGCCGCCGCCGCTCCCGTGGTGACCACCTCGGGCACCGAGGCGATCCTGGTGCAGACAGAGCCGGTCACCGGCCCGGAGAACGACGAGATCGTCGACACCATCGTCGCCACGACCGGCGTCGACCCTCAGGACGACATCTCCCCGTCCCAGATCGGTCCGAGCTGGGGCGAACAGGTCGCGAAGCGTGCGCTGCTCGGACTCGTGGTCTTCCTAGTGCTGGTCGTCCTGTTCATCTGGGCCTACTTCCGGCAGTGGAAGATGTCGGTGGCCGCCCTGGTGGCGCTGGCCCACGACATGATCATCACCATCGGGGTCTACGCGCTGTCCGGCTTCGAGGTCAGCCCGGCCACCGTGACCGGTCTGCTCACGATCCTGGGGTTCTCGCTCTACGACACGGTCGTGGTCTTCGACAAGGTCCGCGAGAACACCGCCGACCTCAGGACCACGCGACAGACCTACGCCGAGGCCGCCAACCTGGCGGTGAACCAGACCCTGGTCCGCTCCATCAACACCTCGATCGTCGCCCTGATCCCGGTGGGCTGCATCCTGTACGTCGGTGCGGTCCAGCTCGGGTCGGGCGCGATGAAGGACCTGGCGCTCGCGCTGTTCGTCGGTATGGCGGCCGGTGTCTACTCCTCGATCTTCATCGCCACCCCGTTGCTGGCCCACCTGAAGTCGCGGGAGAGCGAGGTCATCCTCGCCGAGAAGCGGGCCAGGGCGCGGCGTCGGCAGAACGTCGACCGCTACGCCTCGGTCCCCGCCTTCACCGAGGACATGCCGGTCGCGGACGAGCCCGGTGCCGACCCCGACCGGGCCGCCACGACGGGCGCCGCGGCCCCGACCGCCCCGCCCCGGGCTCCCGAGGCGTCGGGTCGTGGCCGGGTGGCGCCTTCCACGCAGCGCCCGGTCCAGAAGAGCGCCGCGTCCGGCCGCCAGCAACCCAGCCGGCAGCCCCGCTCCAAGCGCGGCAGGAAGTAGCCGTGCCGGCGTCGGTTGCCGTCGAGGCGCTCGAGCGGCTGGTCGTCGACGTGCCCGACTTCCCCGAGCCGGGGGTCGTCTTCAAGGACATCACGCCGCTGCTGGCCGACCACTCGGCGCTGACCGCGGTGGTCGACGCGCTTGCAGCCGTGGGGCGAGACGAGACCGGGCAGGTCGTGGTCGACAAGGTCGTAGGCATGGAGTCCCGGGGGTTCATCCTCGCGGCGCCGGTCGCGCTCGACCTGGGTGCGGGCTTCGTCCCGGTCCGCAAGACAGGCAAGCTGCCGCGGGCGACGTACGCCGTCTCCTACGCCCTCGAGTACGGCGAGGCGACCCTGGAGCTGCACCGGGACGCGATCTCGCCGGGCGACCGCGTCCTGCTGGTCGACGACGTGCTGGCCACCGGCGGGACCCTCAAGGCGACCCGCGAGCTGGTCGAGCAGTGCGGCGGCGTCGTGGTGGGCGCGGCAGTGCTGATGGAGCTCGCCTTCCTGTCCGGTCGGGAGACCGTCGGAGACCTTCTGGTCAGGGCGCTCACCACGATCAGGCCTGACTCCTAGACTGAAGATGTGACCGAGGGGCAGACGGCGGGGAAGGCCGCCTCCGAGACGGAGGAAGACCGGTCCTCCGAGACGGTCACCTCTGCCCGCGGCATGCGTGCCCGGCTCGCCCGGATGGGCACCCGGAGCCAGTCCGGCAACGCCGTGCTGGAGCCGCTGTTCCGCGCGGTGAAGGCCAACCACCCGAAGGCGGACCTGGCCCTGCTCGAACG
>DASSJR010000241.1:0-3686 GCA_035691135.1 Nocardioides sp.
CCAGCGCGGCTGGGTGGCCGATCGGGTCGACGAGGGCGGCACCTCCGAGCTGGTCGAGGACTTCCTGCTGCAGCTCTACGCCGGCGACGCGGAGAACATCCCGCGCGAGATCCTGGTGCCGGCCATGCCGCCCGACGCGGACACCTTCGAGCGGCTGCTGAGCGACCTGCGGGGGAGCAGGGTGCGGATCCGGGTGCCGCAGCGCGGCGACAAGAAATCGCTGCAGGAGACGGTGGCCCGCAACGCCGGCCAGGCATTGGTCCTCCACAAGACCAGGCGGGCCAGCGACCTCACGACCCGCAACCGCGCGCTCGAGGAGATCCAGCTGGCCCTGGGGCTCGACGAGGTCCCGTTGCGGATCGAGTGCTACGACGTCTCCAACCTCCAGGGCACCGAGGTGGTGGCCTCGATGGTGGTGTTCGAGGACGGTCTGGCGCGCAAGAGCGAGTACCGCCGGTTCGTGATCAAGGGTGTCGAGGGCCAGAACGACGTGGCGTCCATGGACGAGGTGATCACCCGCCGGTTCCGTCGGTTGCTCGACGAGCAGTCGCGGAGCGGCGAGGTCGCGCTGTCCCCCGACGAGCAGGAGGGGCCGATGCTGGTCGACCCCGAGACCGGCCGGCCCCGCAAGTTCGCCTACGCCCCCGGGCTGGTGGTCGTCGACGGCGGTCCGCCCCAGGTGGCCGCGGCCCGGAAGGCCCTGGCCCAGCTCGGCATCGACGACGTACCGGTCTGTGGCCTGGCCAAGCGCCTGGAGGAGGTGTGGCTGCCCGGGGAGGCCGACCCGGTGATCATGGCCCGGTCCAGCGAGGGCCTCTACCTGCTGCAGCGGATCCGCGACGAGGCCCACCGGTTCGCGATCACCCACCACCGCAGCCGACGGTCGAAGTCGATGGTCGAGAGCCTGCTCGACGACGTCCCGGGTCTTGGCGAAGTCCGTCGCAAGACCCTGCTCAAGCACTTCGGGTCCCTGAAGAAGCTGCGCGCCGCCAGCATCGACGACATCGCCCAGGTCCCCGGCATCGGCAGCCGCACCGCCTCGGCGATCAAGGATGCCGTGGCGGCCGGGAGCGGCCAGACTGTCTCCGTCAACACCGCTACCGGCGAGATCGAGGAGGGCTAGGCGTGGCAGACCAGACCCGTGGCGAGCTGGTGGTGGTCACCGGGATGACCGGTGCCGGTCGCAGCACGGCCGCCAAGGAGCTCGAGGATCTCGGGTTCTACGTCGTCGACAACCTGCCGCCGAGCCTGCTCAAGGACGTCGTCCGGCTGGTCGACGAGAGTCGCGGCCTGCGGCAACCGATCGCGGTGGTGGTCGACGTGCGCTCCGGCGCCTTCTTCGGGTCCCTCCGCGCCAACCTGGCCAAGGGCAAGATCGGCAACCGCCACGCGACTCTGGTCTTCCTGGAGGCCTCCGACGACGTCCTGGTCCGGCGGCAGGAGGCGGCCCGGCGGCCCCACCCGCTGCAGGCCGGTGGCCGGCTTCTCGACGGACTCCAGCGGGAGCGGGAGGTTCTCGCCGACCTGCGCAGCGAGGCCGACCTGACCATCGACACCTCCGAGCTCAACGTCCACCAGCTCACCTACCGGATCGCCGATGCCTTCGGTTCCCCGGACATCGTCAACCTGAAGATCACGGTGGTGAGCTTCGGGTTCAAGTACGGCATCCCGGCCGATGCCGACTTCGTCGCCGACATGCGGTTCCTGCCCAACCCCCACTGGGTGCCCGAGCTACGCCCCCGCACCGGCCGCGACCCCGAGGTCGCCGCCTACGTCCGCGACCAGCCCGGAGCCGAGGAGTTCCTCGAGGGGTTCCTGTCCGTCCTGCAGGGCGTGACCCGCGGCTACCTCACCGAGGGCAAGCGGTTCATGACCGTGGCGGTGGGTTGCACCGGCGGCAAGCACCGCAGCGTCGCCATGACCGTGGAGATCGCCCGGCGGCTCGCCGAGCGCGGCCACCACGTCCGCGCCACCCACCGCGACCTGGGACGCGAGTGACCGGGATGGCCGCCCAGCCAATGAGGGCGCAGTCGGCGGTGGCCCTGGGCGGGGGCCACGGCCTGCACGTCTCCCTCCACGCCCTGCGTCGTCTGGTCGACGACCTGGTCGTCGATGACCTCAGTGCCATCGTGACCGTCGCCGACAACGGAGGGTCGTCGGGCCGGCTCCGCGGCGAGTTCGGAGTGCTGCCGCCCGGTGACCTGCGGATGGCGCTGGCCGCCCTGACCCGGGCCGACGAGTGGGGCCGGACGTGGGAGAGCGTCGTACAGCACCGCTTCGAGGGCCACGGCGAGATGCGGGGCCACGTGGTCGGCAACCTGCTCATCGTCAGCCTGTGGGAGCTGCTCGGCGACCACGTCGAGGCGCTGCGGCTGATGGGCCGACTCCTCGGAACGACCGGGCGGGTTCTGCCGATGGCGCTCACCCCGATGGACATCACGGCCGAGGTCAGGGGTCTCGACCCGGCCGATCCGTCGGCCACACAAACGGTGCGGGGACAGGTCGCGGTGGCCACCACCGAGGGCGAGATCGTCTCCGTCGCCCTCGACCCGGCCGATCCGCGGGCCTGCCCGGAGGCAGTCGAGGCCGTGCGCGAGGCCGACTGGGTGGTCCTCGGGCCGGGGTCGTGGTTCACCTCGGTGATCCCGCACCTGATGGTGCCGGACCTGCGCGAGGCGCTCGGACAGACGACCGCCCGGGTCGTCGTCGTACTCAACTTGGCGCCGCAGGCGGGCGAGACCGGGGGATTCGGGCCGGAGGACCACCTGGCGGCCCTGTTCGAGCACGCCCCGGAGCTCAAGGTGCACACCGTTCTGGTCGATCCCCGCACCCTGACCGAGGTCGACGAGCTCGAGCGGGCGGTGGCCTCCTACGGCGCGCGTCTGGTCGTCGACGACGTCGCCCTCGACGACGGCAGTCCGCGCCACGATCCCGAAAAGCTGGCCCGCGCCTACGCCGCCATCTTCGAGGACGGATGACCTCAGAGGGTTGTTGACGTACGTGGCAGGATTCTGCCCATGGCGATGACGGCACAGGTCAAGGCGGAGCTCGCCAATACTCAGATCTCGAAGAACTGTTGCCGCAAGGCCGAGGTGGCCTCGATGCTGCGGTTCGCGGGCGGCCTGCACATCGTGAGCGGCAAGATCGTGGTCGAGGCCGAGCTCGACACCGGCGCCGCCGCTCGTCGGCTCCGCAAGGACGTCGCCGAGGTCTACGGCCACTCCTCCGACGTGGTGATGATCCAGGGCAACGGGATCCGCAGGGGCAGCCGCTACCTCGTGCGGATCGTCAAGGACGGCGAGGCCCTGGCCCGCCAGACCGGCCTGCTCGACCAGCGCGGCCGTCCCGTGCGCGGCCTGCCACCCCACGTCGTCTCCGGCGGCGGCTGCGACGCCGTGGCCGCCTGGCGCGGTGCGTTCCTGGCCCACGGTTCGCTCACCGAGCCGGGCCGCTCGTCGGCCCTGGAGGTCACCTGCCCCGGGCCGGAGGCCGCGCTGGCACTGGTCGGCGTCTCCCGCCGGCTCGGGATCCAGGCCAAAGCCCGCGAGGTCCGCGGGGTCGACCGGGTCGTGATCCGCGACGGCGACGCCATCGGCGCCCTGCTCACCCGGGTCGGCGCCCACGAGACCCTGATGGCCTGGGAGGAGCGCCGGATGCGGCGCGAGGTCCGGGCGACCGCCAACCGG
>DASSJR010000242.1:0-5992 GCA_035691135.1 Nocardioides sp.
CGGCTGATCTCCGAGCTCGACTGGCCGCAGCGGTCGATCCCGCAGGTGGCCGAGCCGTTCACTCGCAACGGACATCCCTACCTGCTCGAGGTCGACGAGTTCGCCAACTACGACCTCACCAGCGGCGCGGACCAGTCCGACGCGCCGGTCGGTGCAGCGCGGATCATCGACATCGCCGACCCGGCCAACCCTCGGGTCGTCTCCAACCTGCGACTCGCGGTGCACCAGCCCTCGGCACGCAAGTCGTCACAGCAGAACGACCCCGGCGCCACCTCCCCCGTCCAGGGGTACGCCGCCCACTACTGCTCCCTGCCCCGGCGGACCGATCCGAAGCTGGTCGCCTGCTCGATGATCGTGTCCGGTCTGCGGATCTTCGACATCAGCGATCTGCAGAGCCCGGTCGAGGTCGGCTACTTCAACAAGCCGGTGCGCCCGGGGTCGAAGCCGGAGAACCCCACCGCGGAGGGTGGCTACGCCATGTCCCAACCGGCCTGGGACGTCGGGCACCGGCAGGTCTGGTACTCCGACGGGAACTCCGGGTTCTACGCGGTCCGGTTGACCAATGGCGTGGGAGCGCTGCTCCAGCCCTGACCCGCGTCACGCTCGTCGCGACGTGAGGTGCTGAAGTCGCCGGCGTAGTAGCCGTTGTGGGGGTGCACCCGGCCGGAGCAGGTCCCCGTCTCCACCTCGGTGAAGATCGTTGCGGCCATCGTGCTCACCTCCTGTGACGCTTGTCTTTACCTTCGAGAGTTGCCTCGTCCTCTGCAGATACAGACCGTTCCAGGATCCGTAACTCATCGCTCGCCAGGGGGCTCCTCGCCCTCTCGAGGGGGCACAGTGGAGGCATGTGGCCCGAGGACGCAGACGCGCTCGTCGAGCGCCAGCGCGAGCTGGCGCAACTGAGGCAGCGAGCGTGGGAATCGCCCGTCGGCGAGCCGTGGGTCGCGGGATGCTGGGTCTGTTTCCCGCGCGGGTACTCCGGCCCGGGCGAGGCCGGAGATGCTGCGCATGCCGCGGCCGTGCTGGTGTGCGACGGCCGGCCCGTCGACCTCGCGGTGAGGAGAGGTGTCGCCGGGGCGCCGTACACGCCGGGGCTGCTGGCGCTGCGCCTCGGCCACCTGCTCGAGAACGTCACCCGTGCCCTGACGTGGACCCCGGACGTGCTGCTGGTCGACGGCACCGGTCGTGACCACCCCCGCAGGGCCGGGCTCGCACTCCACCTCGGCGCCGAGCTCGACCTGCCCACCATCGGCGTGACCCATCGTCCGCTGGTCGCCGTGGGTGCCTGGCCGGAGGAGCATCGCGGTGCGAGCAGCCCGCTACGGATCGGCGACGACGTGGTCGCCGCCTGGGTGCGAACCCGCCTTGGTGCGAGGCCGCTCGTCGTCCATCCCGGCTGGCGTCTCGGCGTGGAGGCGGCCGTCGAGCTGGTCCTCGCGGCCTCGACCGGGCGGCGGACGCCTGAGCCGCTCAGGCTGGCGCGGCAGCTCGCCCGCGAGGCGCGGGCAGACTGAGTCGCTCAGGAGTACGACGTCCCGCGCTCGTCCCGCACCCACACCGGGTCGGCGACGTCGATGCCCTCCTCGACCAGCTCCCGCTTCAGCACCTTGTTCGTGGCGGTCTGGGGGAGTGCCGATGCGATGCGTACGAACCGTGGCCACTGCTTCGGGCCGAGGTCGGGCTGGCCGGCCAGGAACTCCGCGAACGACCTCGGGTCGAGGTCCGAGCCGGGCAGCAGCACCAGCGCAGCCACCAGCTGGTCGCCGGCACGGTGGTCCGGGACGGCGTACACCGCGACCCGGCTGATCCCGGGGTGGCGCAGCAGGATGCGTTCGACCGGGGCGGCCGCGAGGTTCTCCCCGTCGACCCGGAGCCAGTCGCCGGTCCGGCCGGCGTAGTAGGCGAAGCCGTCCGCGTCGAGATAGCCGAGGTCGCCGGACCAGTACATCCCGCCCCGCATCCGCTCGGCGGTGGCTGCCTCGTCGTTGTAGTAGCCGGCGAACTGGCCCGCGCCCTGGGTGTTGACGAGCTCGCCCACGCACTCGTCGAGGTTGGTCACCTCGCCCCCGGGCCCGAACCTGGCGGGCGGGCACTCCTCGCCGGTATCCCTGTTCAGCACCTTCACCCCATCCATTGGTTTCCCGAGGGAGCCCGGCGGCGTGCCCCCGACGCGGGAGATGATCACGGCGTTCTCGGTGGAGCCGAACCCGTCGCGCACCTCGCAGCCGAACCGGGTCGCGAACGCCGCGATGTCCTTCTCGTTCGCCTCGTTGCCGAACGCCAGCCGCAGCGGGTTGTCGGCGTCGTCCTCCCGCTCGGGAGTGGCGAGGATGTAGGACAGCGGCTTGCCGACGTAGTTCATGTACGTCGCCCCGAAGTGGCGTACGTCGTCGAGGAAGCCGCTGGCGGAGAAGCGCTCTGCGAGCGCGAGCGTGGCCCCGGTGGCCAGTGCCAGCCCGTAGCCGGACATCACCGCGTTGCTGTGGAACAGCGGCATGGACACGTAGAGCACGTCGTCGCGGGTGATCGAGCACATGTCGGCCAGCACGACTCCCGGGAACCACACCTTCTCGTGCGTCACCCGGACCGCCTTCGGCTCGCCACTAGTGCCGGAGGTGAAGATCAGCATGAACAGCGCCTCGGAGGTTGAGGTGCGAAGGCGCTCTGGCGCCTGAGCCTCGAAACCCGGTGACGTGCCCGCCTCGGCAACCAGCTCAGCCCACACGTCGGAGTCCACCCGGATCACCCGCACGTCACCCAGGTCCAGGCCGCCCAGCAGGTCGGCGTGCGCGGCGTCAGTGAGCACCACCTGGCAGTCGCCGGTACGGACGTCGGCGAGCAGCGACTCGCCCCGCCGGGTGGTGTTGAGCCCGACCACGACGTGGCCGCCGAGTGCGGCGGCCGAGAGGGCCATCGCCATCTCGGCCGTGTTGTCGAGCAGCACGCCGACGTGGGGTGGCCGGTTTTCGTGCAGCAGCGTGCGCAGTGTCGCCGCCCGCGCGGTGGCCTCGGCGACGTGCTCGGCCCAGGTCCAGGTCCGGTCCCGGGTGGCCAGGCCGGGACGGTCGTCTCCGGACCGGTCGAGGAGGAGCTGCCCGAGGGTGGTCAACTCACGCCGGCTCGGCGGCGAGCGCCCGGCCGATGTGCAGCGCCTGCTCGGTGCTGCCGCCGTAGGCGAACTCGAACCGTTTGGCGGTCGTGAAGAAGCGGTGGGCCTCTCCGTCGAGGTCGATGCCGACGCCCCCGTGGACGTGGACGGTCGTGTGCGCCAGCCGGTGACCGGCGTCGGCCGCCCACAGCTTCGCGGTGGCGAGCTCGGTGTCGGCCGGCAGGCCCTCCGCGAGCCGCCAGGCGGCCTGCCAGAGCGTGAGCCGCTGGCCGAGGACGTCGATGTAGCCGTCGGCCAGCCGCTGCGACACGGCCTGGAAGGTCCCGATCGGACGCCCGAACTGCTCGCGCTCCTTGGCGTAGGACGAGGTCAGCCTCAGTGCTCCCTCGGTGACGCCGAGCTGCTCGGCGCAGGCGGCGACGATCAGGAGCTGGCCCAGCCGGGTCGCGGCGGTGTCGCCTCCCACCTGCTCGGCCGGTACGCCGACAAGGTCGAGCCGAACGACCAGGTCACCGTCGGAGAGGTGCTGCTCGACGACCGACATCCCCTCGGCGCCGGACTCGACGACGAACACCCCCGTGCCGGAGTCGGTCGAAGCGGTGACGAGGAAGGTGTCCGCGACCGCACCCGCCCGCACCAGCGCCTTGCTCCCGTCGAGCCGACCGTCGGCAAGGGTGACCGTGGGGCGCTCGGGCAGGTGAGCCAGGTCCTCCGCGACGGCTGCCGTCAGCAGACACTCACCCGTGGCGGCTCCCGGGAGCCATCGGTCACGTTGCGCGTCCGACCCTTCCTCGGCCAGGAGCAGCGCGGCAGGCCCATGCACGGCGAGCGGCGTGGGAGCCACGGTGCGGCCGACCTCCACCAGCACGCGACACAGCTCGAGGAGGCCGAGCCCGGCGCCGCCGTACTGCTCGGGGATCGCCAGCGACAGCAGCCCGGCAGACGCGAGGTCCTGCCAGAGCTCGGGGTCGTGGCGGGAGCCACCGGCCTCGACCTGCTTCATCCGCTCATTGGTCGCCCGGTCCTTGAGGATGCGGGCGGCCAGCTCGGCGGCCTCGTCCTGCTCGGGGGTGAAAGTGAAGTCCATGCTTCCTACCTCTTCGCCGCGGGCAGCCCGAGCCCGACGTAGCCGATGATGTCGCGCTGGATCTCGTTGGTGCCGCCGCCGAAGGTCATGACGAGTGCTGATCGGAAGTAGCGCTCGAGCCGTCCGGCGAGGGCTGCTGCCGGTGAGTCGGCCGTCACCAGCGCGTTGGGCCCGACGATCTCCATCAGCGACCGGTAGACCTCGGTGGCCAGCTCCGAGCCGTAGATCTTGGTGGCCGACGCGTGGGCGGGGGAGAGCTCGTCGACCGCGGACGCCAGCTTCCAGTTCAGCAGGGTGAGCATCTCGACGCGGGCATGGGCGCGACCGAGCAGGATCTGCACCCACTCCTGGTCGATCACCCGCTGCCCGTCCGGGTTCTTGGTCTCCTGGGCCCAGGCGCGGACCAGTCCGAGCGAGTGGGACAGGGGCGCCGCGGAGGTGAGCGCGACCCGCTCGTGGTTGAGCTGGTTGGTCATCAGGGACCAGCCGCCGTTGAGCTCACCGACGAGGTTGGACGCCGGCACCCGTACGTTCTCGTAGTACGTCGCACTCGTGCCGACCCCGGCCACCGTGTGCACCGGGGTGTAGGAGAAGCCGTCGGCGTCGGCCGGTACCAGGATCATCGACAGCCCCTTGTGGCGGGGCAGGTCGGGATCGGTGCGGCAGGCCAGCCAGATCCAGTCGGCGTACTGGATCAGGGAGGTCCACATCTTCTGGCCGTTGATGATCCACTCGTCGCCCTCGCGGACCGCCCGGGTCTTGAGGGAGGCGAGGTCAGTGCCGGAGCCGGGTTCGGAGTAGCCGATGGAGAAGTGCAGCTCGCCGGCCAGGATCCGCGGCAGGAAGTACTCCTTCTGCTCGTCGGTTCCGTAGCGCATGATCGTCGGGCCGACGGTGTTGAGCGTCAGGTACGGGACCGGGACGCCGGCCACCGCCGCGGCGTCGGTGAAGATCAGCTGCTCGACCATCGACCGGTCCTGGCCGCCGTACTCCTGGGGCCAGCCGATCCCCAGCCAGCCGTCGGCGCCGAGCTTGCGGATGACCTCCTTGTAGACGCCGGCCTCGCCGAACTCGCCTGAGGCAGCCGACAGTCCTGCGCGGACCTCCGGGGTGACCAGGGCCGCGAAGTACTCGCGCAGCTCTTCGTGGAGGCGTTCCTGCTCGGGGGTCAGCGCGACGTGCATTCCGCCAGACTAGAACGTGTTCTCGTTTTGGTCCATACTGGTCGCATGACTGACATGAGGCTGCTCGACCACGGCACCCCGCCGGAGCGGTTTGCCCGCGGATGGCACTGCCTGGGGCTCGCCCGTGACTTCCAGGACGGCAAGCCCCATGCCATCGAGGCGTTCGGGGGCAAGCTCGTCGTCTGGTCCGACACCCAGGGCGATCTCCACGTGCTCGACGGCTACTGCCGCCACATGGGCGGAGACCTCACTCAGGGCACGGTCAAGGGCGACGAGATCGCCTGTCCCTTCCACGACTGGCGGTGGGGCGGCGACGGCAAGTGCAAGCAGATCCCCTACGCGCGACGGGTGCCGCTGCGGGCCCGGACCCAGAAGTACCCCGCGGTCGTGCGCAACGGCCAGCTGCTGGTGTGGCACGACTCGGAGGGCAGCGCGGCCGACGAGGAGATCCTCCCGCCGGAGCTGCCCGGGATCGGCACCGACGAGTGGACCGACTGGACCTGGAACGTCATCGACGTCGACAACTCCCACTGCCGCGAGATCATCGACAACGTCGTCGACATGGCGCACTTCTTCTACATCCACTTCGCCTTCCCCACCAACTTCCGCAAC
>DASSJR010000243.1:0-3156 GCA_035691135.1 Nocardioides sp.
CGCGGGTGATCGTCCTGGCCGGCCCGTCCGGGGCGGGCAAGTCGCGGCTCGCCGAGCGGCTCGGGCTGCCGGTGCTTCGCCTCGACGACTTCTACAAGAGCGGCGACGACCCGACGCTCCCGAGGATCACCCACACTGCCAATGCCGGGCTGGTCGACTGGGACGACCCCGGCTCCTGGCTGCTGGACGACGTCCTCGCCACGCTCGAGCAGCTGTGCCACACCGGGTCCGCGGAGGTACCGGTCTACGAGATCGCCCACAACGGCCGGAGCGGCACACAGACCCTGGACCTGGCCGGGTCCCCGCTCTTCGTAGCCGAGGGGATCTTCGCGCCCGAGGTCGTCGAGGGTTGCGCCCGACGCGGTCTGCTTGCCGCGGCGTACTGCGTGCGGCAGCACCGGCTGGTGACCTTCTGGCGACGCCTCACCCGCGACCTGCGCGAGCACCGCAAGCCACCGTTGGTGCTGCTCCGCCGCGGCTGGGCCCTGCTGCGCGACCAGGACCGCGTGGTGGCACACGCCGTCGCCCGTGGCTGTCGGGCGATGACCCCGGAGGGGGTCTACGCCGACGTCCAGAGCCTCGTGGCGCGCCAACCCAGCGATGACTGAGGACCGTCTGGTCGGGTTGGTCCAGCCCGACGAACGCTCGTGCGGCGCGGCGGTTCTGGTGGCCGCGCAGCTGCTCGCGGCACCGCCTGCGGCCGGGCTGGCCGCGACACCCGAGTGGTTCGGGACCGAGGTGCTGGCACTCCACCGACGGATCACCTCGGCCCGGGATCTCAGCGGCCGGTGGCAGCTCCCGTGGCCGCGCGTGATCGGCACTCCCCCGTGGGCGATCGCCCACCACCGAACGGCGGTCACCGGCCGCCAGCACGACATCCGGCTGGTCATCGACCGGGACGCGGCCCTCGAGCAGGTTCTCAGCGCCGCCACCGACGGCAGCCTGGTCCCGCTCTACGTGGGCAGCCGGTGGCTGCCGCGACACGTCGTCCTCGTGACCGGGGTCGGCCCCGGGGACAGGCTGCGCTGCTACGACCCGGCACGAGGCGTCGTGGTCACCGTGACCAGCGAGGCATTCCTGAGCGGAAGGCTGGAGCTGTCGCGCTGGAACCGGCCCTGGTTCACGATCCTTCCGCGAGGGCGGCGTACCCCGGCTTGATGACGTCGTCGATGATCGCCAGCCGTTCGTCGAAGGGCAGGAACGCCGACTTCATCGCGTTGATGGTGAACCAGCGCAGGTCGTCGAGGTCGTAGCCGAAGGCCTCCACGAGGGCGGTCATCTCCTCGGTCATCGACGTCCGGCTCATCAGCCGGTTGTCGGTGTTGACCGTGACCCGGAACCGCAGCCGCTTGAGCAACCCGATCGGATGCTCGGCGATCGAGGTCGCGGCCCCGGTCTGCACGTTCGAGGTCGGGCACATCTCCAGGGGGATCCGCTTGTCCCGGACGTACGCCGCCAGCAGCCCCAGCTCGGCCGACGGCTGTCCGGTGGCCCCCGGATCCCCGTGCACGGTGATGTCGTCGATGATCCGGACCCCGTGGCCCAGCCGGTCGGCGCCGCACCACTGGATCGCCTGCCAGATCGAGGGAACCCCGAACGCCTCGCCCGCGTGGATCGTGAAGTGGGCGTTCTCGCGCTGGAGGTACTCGAACGCGTCGAGGTGCCTGGTTGGCGGGTATCCCGCCTCCGCGCCGGCGATGTCGAACCCGGCCACCCCCCGGTCCCGCCACGCCACCGCGAGCTCGGCGATCTCGCGCGACCTGGCCTGGTGCCGCATCGCGGTCAGCAGCTGGCGGACCACGATCCTGCCGCCGGCCGCCGCCGTCCCCGCGTCGAACCCGGCCTGGACGGCCGCCACCACCTGGTCGAGGGTGAGCCCGTCGGAGACGTGCTGTTCGGGGGCGTAGCGGATCTCTGCGTAGACGACGCCGTCGTCGACCAGGTCTTCGACGCACTCCCGCGCCACCCGGGTGAGCGCACCGGCCGTCTGCATCACCGCCACGGTGTGGTCGAAGGTCTCCAGATAGCGCTCCAGAGAGCCGGAGTCGGCGGCTTCCGCGAACCACGTTCCGAGCGACTCCGCGTCGTCGGCCGGCAGCTCATGGCCGACCTCACCGGCGATGTCGACGATCGTCTGCGGGCGCAACCCGCCGTCGAGATGGTCGTGGAGGAGCACCTTCGGCGCCCGGCGTACCTGGTCACGGCTCGGAACAGTCACCCGCCTATCCTTCCACCCATGCGTGTCTTCACCAGCCTCGACGACGTCGCCGCCGCCCAGGGCGAGGAGCTCGGCACCACCGACTGGGTCACCATCGAGCAGGACCGGGTCGATCGGTTCGCCGAGGCGACCGGCGATCACCAGTGGATCCACGTCGATGTCGAGCGGGCCGCGTCAGGGCCGTTCGGGGGCACGATCGCCCACGGCTACCTCACCCTGTCGCTGGTGCCCTGGCTGGGCAGTCAGGTGTTCTCGCTGGAGACGCCCGGCGCGAAGCTGAACTACGGCGTCAACAAGGTCCGGTTTCCCAACCCGGTCCGGGTCGGCAGTCGGGTCCGCAACACGGTCTCGGTCGGCGACGTCACCGACCTCCCCTCGGGCAAGCAGCTCACGCTCAAGCACGTGGTCGAGATCGAGGGCGAGGACAAACCCGCCTGCGTCGCCGAGACCGTCGTACTCCTGCTGCCCTAGATGTCGAGTCAGAAGATGCGGTCGATGAGCAGCGGGGACGGCTGGTACGACGACCCGTCGGGCTCGATGTCGTAGCCGCCGTCGAGCGAGTCGAGGGCGCGTTCGAACCGTGACTCGTCGTCGGTGAGCAGTGTGAACAGCGGCTCGCCCTGGGTGACCCGGTCGCCGGGGCGGGCGTGCCAGACCACGCCGGCGCCGGCCTGCACGGGGTCCTCCTTGCGCGCCCGGCCGGCCCCGAGCCGCCAGGCGGCCATACCGACGTCGAGGGCGTCGAGGCGGGTGAGCGTGCCGGAGGAGGGTGCCGCCACGACGTGGGACTCCTGGGCCGTCGGGAGCTCGGCGTCCGGATCGCCCCCCTGCGCGCGGATCATCGACCTCCACACATCCATCGCCGACCCGTCGGCCAGCTTGTCGGCCGGGTCGACGTCGGCACGACCCGCGCCGGCCAGCATCTCGCGGGCGAGGGC
>DASSJR010000244.1:0-2307 GCA_035691135.1 Nocardioides sp.
GACCGTCACCTTCTCGCCCTTCTTGACCGCGACGAAGTCGACGTGCTCGAGGAAGCGGGTGATCGGGTCGATCTGGATCTGCTTGGTCAGCCCGAGGTGGGTCGTGCCGTCGACCTCGATCTCGAGCAGCGCGTTGGCGCCGCCGTGCTTGAGCGCCATCATCACGTCATGGCCGGGCAGGGCGATGTGGAGCGGCTCGTTGCCGTGCCCGTAGACGACGGCGGGCACCTTGTCGGCGCGCCGGATCCGGCGGGCGGCGCCCTTGCCGAACTCGGTACGGGTCTCGGCGGTGATCTTCTCGGCCATGCTGTTGTCTCCTCGTACGCCTCTGCAGCTGGAAGTCTCAGGCAGCCTCGTACGACAGCACGCACGCCCAGTCGATCACGGAGTCCCCGGATGACCGGGGCGTCCCTCGCCGAGGCACCCGGAACAGACTATCCGTGGGCGGCGTACGACGCGAAATCCGGGAGCGGCCGGCCCTGCTCTAGCGTGACCCCGTGTCCCTCACCCTCACCGAGGCCCGCGCCCGGGCCGCACTGCTGGCCAACGTCGCGTACGACATCTCGCTGGACCTGACCGACCGGGAGACCTTCGGCGTGGAGGCCACGGTCCGCTTCGACTGCGCGGATCCGGGAGCCGACACCTTCCTCGAGCTCACGAACGCCCTCGACCTGGTCGTCGCCGGTGTGACGGAGTGGTCCTACGACGGGCGGCGGATCCACCTCTCCGGCCTCGGGGCGAGCAACGAGGTCCGGGTGGGGGCCCGGCTCGCCTACGTCACCGACGGCGACGGGATGCACACCTTCACCGACCCCGCCGACGGCGAGACCTACGTGTCGGCGTACGTCGGCATGGACATCGCCCAGCGGGTCTTCCCCTGCTTCGACCAGAACGACGTCAAGGCGCCGCTCACGCTGCAGGTGACCGCACCCGAGAGCTGGACCGTCCTCGCCAACGCTCGGGCGGCAGCCCGCGAGGGCGGCCGGTGGGGCTTCGACCAGACCCCACCGATCCCTGTGCCCATGTTCGTCGTCTGCGCCGGCCCGTGGCACTCCGTGACCTGGGAGCACGCGGGTTTGCCGTTCGGGTGGCACGCGCGGGCCTCGCTGGCCGCGGAGCTCGACCGGGACGCCGCGGAGCTCAGGCGCATCACCGAGCAGTGCTTCGACCACTACTCGTCGATCTTCGACGAACCGTATGCCTTCGACTCCTACGACCAGGCGTTCGTGCCCGGCCAGAACTGGGGCGCCCTGGAGACCCCCGGCTGCGTGACCTACCGGGACGAGTACCTGCCGATCGGTCGGGTCACCGCCGGCGAACGCCGGCGGCGGGCGACCGTCATCGCCCACGAGATGGCCCACATGTGGTTCGGCGACCTGGCCACGATGACGTGGTGGGAGGACACCTGGCTGCAGGAGTCCTTCGCCGACTACATGGGCTTCCGGGTGGCCGACGAGGCGGCCGGCTTCCACGGCAACTTCGTCGACTTCGCGATCGGCCGCAAGGCCAACGCGTACGTCGCCGACGAGCGCCGGTCCACCCACCCGATCGCGCCGCTGGCCGAGGAGGTGCCCGACGTCGACTCGGCGCTCAACAACTTCGACGCCATCTCCTACGCCAAGGGCAACTCCGCGCTGCGGCAGCTGGTGACGTGGCTGGGCGACGACGACTTCCGGGCCGGGGTCGACGGCTACTTCGCCCGGCACCGGTTCGGCAACGCGACCCTGGCCGACTTCGTGGCCGCCCTCGACGAGGCCACCGACCGTGACGTCCGGGGCTGGGTGGCGGCGTGGCTGCGCACCACCGGGTTCGACACGATCCGGGCCACCCGCGACCCCGAGGGCGTCACGCTCACCCGCGAGGGGTCCCGGCCCCACCGGTTCTCCGTGACGACGTACGACGAGACGCTGGCGCCGGTCGACGCCGGGCTGGTCGACCTCGGCGACCAGCCGGTGCGGCTGCCGGCGGCGGCGGTCGTCGTCCCCAACAGCGGCGGCGAGACGTTCGCCCGGGTGCGGCTCGACGACGAGTCGTGGACGGCGCTCGCCGCTGACCTGGCCTCCGTCCCCGACGACGGGACCCGCGCGGTCGTCTGGAGCACCGCCTTCGACATGGTCCGCTGCGGCGACCTCGGGACCACCGACTTCCTCGGGCTGGTCACCCGCCACCTGCCCCGCGAGCGGCGGGTCGGCATCATCGACGGCGTCCTGGCCTGGACCCTCACCAGCCTGGTGCCGCGCCGGGTCGCCCCCGACCGGGTCGCCGACGCCGTCGCCCAGGTCGCCGCCGCGTGCGAGAGCGGTCTGG
>DASSJR010000245.1:0-15200 GCA_035691135.1 Nocardioides sp.
CGGCGGGTTCGACCAGCAGCTGCCCATCTTCGGCAACGACATCGACTTCGGCTGGCGGGCCGCCGCCGCCGGCCACCGCACGATCGTGGTTCCGCAGGCCGTGGTCTTCCACGCCGAGGCGGCCCACCGCGGGGTGCGACGGACCCCGATCACCGGTCGGCACACCCACTACCAGGAACGGCGGGCGGCGCTCTACACGCTGCTGGTCAACGCACCGGCCAGGTGGCTGCCGTTCCAGGTGGTCCGGCTCGCGCTCGGCACCTTGATCCGGATGATCGGCTTCCTGCTGGTGCGCCAGGTCGGGCAGTCGCTCGACGAGCTCGCGGCAATGGTCTCGCTCTACTCCAGCCCGCGGGAGCTGCTCGGCGCCCGGCGCAGCCGGGCCCGTCGCCGACCCGCCGAGCCCCACGACGTACGGCACCTGCTCGCGCCGCGGTGGCTGCCGTACCGGCACGGCCTGGACTTCGTCGGGGACCTGGCCTCGGCGGCCACCCTGCAGGCCTCCGACGTCGCCGAACGCCGGCGCGCGGCCAAGATCGCCGAGTCCGGTGCCCCGGTCCGCCGGACCAGCTCCGAGGACGACGAGGACGACCTGTCCGCGGACAGCGGCTTCGTGGTGCGGTTCCTGACCAACCCGATCGCGGTCCTGGTCACCCTGTTCGTCATCCTCGCGCTGTTCGGTGCTCGCGATGCCTTCGGCGCCGTGTCCGGAGGCGCCTTGTCGCCCCCACCCGGTGACGCCGGTGACTGGTGGCGGCTCCACCTCGACTCCTGGCATGCCATCGGTCAGGGAACGCCGATACCGGCGCCGGCGTACGTGCTGCCACTCTCGGTCATGGCCTTTCTCCTCGGTGGGAGTCCCGCTGCCGCCATCAGCGTCCTGCTGGTCCTGGCGGTGCCGATCTCCTTGTGGGGTGCGTGGCGGTTGCTGCGGGTGGTCGGCCACCTGGTCGACCCCGCGGGTTTCTCCACCTGGCTGGTCGCCTGGGGTGCCGTGACCTACGCGCTGGTCCCGGTGGTCAGCGGCGCCTGGGGCGAGGGGCGCTTCGGGGTCGTGGCCGCGGCGGCCCTCTTGCCGTGGCTGGCCCACGCCGCTCTCGGGTTCGCCGACCCGGACCCCGACCGGCGGTGGCGCGCCGCCTGGCGCTCGGCTCTCTTCATCGCCCTCGGGGCTGCGTTCGCCCCGATGGTGTTCTGGGTCGGGGTCGTCCTGGCCCTGGTGGTGGTCGGGGTCGGCTTCCTGATCAGCCCTCAGGGGATGCGCGACCGGTCCGTGTGGGGCCCGCCTGCCGCGGCGATGGCCGCGGTGCTGATCCTGCTGGCGCCCTGGTGGATGCCCTCTCTGCTCCACGGTGGAAGCGCCGGGTTCCTGTTCGATGCGGGTCGGCTTCCGATGCCCGCAGTCGGCTTCCAGGAGCTGCTCCTCGGCCGGCTCGGCGAGAGCGGCGCACCCTGGTGGCTCGGCCTGGTGCTCCCGGTGCTGGCGGCCCTGGCGCTGATCCCGCGCGCGACCCGCATCCCGGTGCTGGTCTGCTGGATGGTGGCCCTCGGCACCGCCGTACTGGCAGCGATCCTCGGCCTCTTCGTCCTCGACTTCCCGACCATCTCCACCGGACCGGGCCTCGGCTTCCTGGTCGTCCTCCTGCAGGCGTTCTTCCTGGTGGCCTCCGTCATCGGGGTCCACGGGTTCGTGCGCACCATTCCGCCCGCCGCCCGCTGGCGGCGGCCGGCGGCCGCGGCGGCCGGCGTGCTCCTGTCGCTGGTACCGGCCCTCGGGCTCGCCTGGTTCGCCATCGGCGGACACGGCCAGCTGGGCAACGACACCGACACGGGAATTCCGGCCTACATGGTCCAGAACGCCATGCGGGGACCCGCCCACGGGATCCTCGTCCTCCGGGGCGACGTGTCACACGGACTCGACTACTCCGTCCTCCGGGACGACGGGACCACCACGGGCGAGGACGAGATCGCGGCTCTCGCGGAAGAGGACGAGTCCCTGACGCGCGACGTGCAGTCGCTGGTCGCGGGTCCGTCGCCCGGCGCCGCCGGCGACCTGGCCGACCACGGCGTGGAGTACGTCGTGCTCCCGGCCCCGGCCGACGGCAACGTCGCCTCGGCCCTGGACGCCACGGCCGGGCTGACCCAGGCCAGCGCGGAGGACCGGTCCACCCGCGCGTGGCAGGTCGAACGCGCCGTCGACCCTCATGCCGTCGACGGTCCGGACTCCCTTCTCAGGGCCGGACTGCTCGTGGTGCAGGTCCTGGCCATCTTCGTGATCGCTGTCCTGGCCGCGCCGACCACAGGGAGGGAGCGAAGGTGACCAGCACTCAGCCCGGACGCCGCACGTCCACCGGAGGCCGCGGTGGCGTGACCTCGACGGCGGTACTCGCCGTACTGCTCCCGGCCCTGACGGTCGGCACGCTCCTGTTGGTCCGCCCCCACACGCCGGTCGACGAATCGCGTCCGCCCGAGCCCACCACGTTGAAGTCCGCATCCGTAGCCTGCCCGTCGGCACCCGAAGGTGGTGGGACGGCCCACGTCGCCAGCGGCGAGCAGGATGTGCGCGGTGAGGTGAGCGTGACCGCCGACGGTCAGTCGTCGACGGTGCCGGTGAGGTCCGGTCGGGTCAGTCGCCTTCCCGGGGCTGGTCCGGTGGTGGCCGAGGGCGAGGGCGAGGTCGCTGCCGGGCTGATCGGCGCCCGCTTCGCTGATCGCCGCCTCGCCGCCGTCGACTGCCCCCAGCCGGCTCCGGAGACCTGGTTCACCGGAGTGGGCGCGGGAACCCGGCACAACTCGGTGCTCGAGCTGACCAACCCCGACGCGGGCCCGGCCGTCGCCGACGTCGCGGTGTTCGGTCGCGCAGGTGAGGTCACCGCCGACGAGCTGCGCGGAGTGACGGTCCCCGGCAACGACAGCGTCCGGCTCGACCTGTCGAAGGCGATACCGCGCCGCACCGAGCTCGCCCTGCATGTCGTGGTCTCGCGCGGCCGGCTGGCTCCGACCCTTCTCGACGAGATCCCGAAGCTCGGCGCCCAGCCGCTCACCGAGGACTGGCTGGCCCCGCAGCCGGAGCCCGCGGAGAGAAACGTCCTGCTGGGGCTGCCCGCCGGTGCGGGCACCCACAGCCTGGCGGTGGCCAACCCGGGGGAGAGCGAGGTGCGGGCCAGCGTGAAGATCCTGACCGCCGACGCCGCCTTCGCCCCCGAGGGTCTCGAGGACATCCGCGTGCCGCCCGGCAGCGTGCAGACCCTCGACCTGTCCGAGCAGGTACGAAATGCCATCCAGGACGGCGCCCTTGGCGTCGAGGTCACCGCGACCGGCCCGGTGACCACCGGCATCAAGTCCTATGTCGACGGAGACCTCTCGCTCGCGGCTCCCGTCGTGCGCGGTGCCAAGCCGATGTCGCTGGTCGCCCCCTCCGGCCAGTCGTCGGTATTGCTGGCCGATGCCGCTGGGGTCGGGGTCGTCACCGTCAGGTCCTGGAACCAGGCAGGCAAGGCGCTGAAGCAGAAGCGGGTCGAGGTGAAGCCGGGCACCGGCGGCAAGGTCGACCTCCCCGCGGGCGCCACCCTGGTGCAGGTGGACCCGGGTCGTACCTCCGTCGACGCCGCCCTCCTCACCACCGGCGACGGCGCCACGGTCCTGCCCTTCCGCGAGCTGGTCACCGACGCGCTGATTCCCGACGTGCGACCGGGCACGCTGTAGCTGCGCCGCGCAGACTCGGCACGGCACTCAGGTGTCGATGATCGGTGCGGCCGCCAGGACGGCAGACGGACGGTGCACCCGTTTGCTCCATCCGGATGGCATCCCGTGGCCCACCGGGCGAAAGCACGGAGCAGGCCGTGAACAGGCGCTACTCCTCAGGCGGCGAGTACCGCGGATCGACGACCTCAGGGTCGATGCCCAACAGCTCGGCGACCTGCTCGACCACCACCGTCAGCACCATCGCCTCGAGATCCGACCGCGTCTCGCACCGGTGCTCGATGGGTCGCCGGAACAGGACGAGCCGGGTGGGCGTCGCGCCGCTGCCGCGCACCAGCGAGGAGAGCGGGACGGTCCCCGAGCTCCAGTCGTCGGGAATCTGGGGCGCGTCCTCAACGGCGTACTCGACCAGGCCGAGCCGGTCCTGCCACCGCCGGTCGATGTCGGTGACGATGTCGAGGACGAGGTCGTCGAACCGCTCCCGAGGAGTACGTCGTCCTGGCCGGGTGACGGATCCGGGGAGGAGCCCAGGTCCTCGCATGCCACGCCCGCGGCGGTCCCGGCGTCGGACGTGCTGCGCTGGCTCCTCCACAGCCGCGAGCCTAAACGGACAGGCCCGGAACGACAGGTACCGTCAGCGCCGTGAGTCCTGCCCGCCGCTGTTCGCGCACCGCGTGCGGCCGCAACGCCACCATGACGTTGACCTACGTGTACGCCGACCAGACGGCGGTGCTCGGTCCGTTGGCGACCTATGCCGAGCCCCATGCCTACGACCTCTGTGATGCCCACAGCGAGCGACTGTCGGCCCCGCGCGGCTGGGAGGTGCTGCGGCTCGCCCAGGACCCGGCGGCCCAGGGGCCCACGAGCGACGACCTCCTGGCCCTGGCCGACGCGGTCCGCGAGGCGGCCCGGCCGACCGTGGCCACCCTCCCGGGGCCGTCGGCCGAGACCGGTCGCGAGGTCACGCGTCGCGGGCACCTTCGGGTGCTCACCTCCGACTGAACCCCCGCGACGCTAGGCTCCGGCCATGGCCGAACCACGGGATCCCGCGACCCTCGGGGCGATCTTCAAGGCCTATGACGTGCGCGGCACCGTCCCGGACCAGATCGACGCGTCACTGGCGCGGAGCGTCGGGGGCGCGTTCGTGCGGGTGGTCGACGCCACCACCGTCGTCGTCGGGCACGACATGCGGCCGAGCTCGCCCGACCTCGCCGGGGCCTTCGCCGAGGGTGCGACCGCGGCCGGGGCCGACGTGGTCCTGATCGGTCTGGCGGCCACCGACCAGCTGTACTTCGCCTCCGGCCACCTCGGCCACCCCGGGGCGATGTTCACCGCCAGCCACAACCCCGCGCACTACAACGGCATCAAGCTCTGCCGCACCCACGCCCGACCCGTCGGCATGGACACCGGCCTGGCAGAGATCCGCGACGCCGTGGCCGCGGGAGAGACTCCGTCGTCGTCGACGCCCGGCACCGTCTCCGAGCAAGACGTCCTCGAGGCGTACGCAGCCCACCTGCTGTCGCTTTCTCCGGTGAGCGGCCGTCGGCTCAAGGTGGTGGTCGACGCCGGCAACGGCATGGCCGGCCACACCGCACCGGCGGTCTTCGGGCGGCTGGGCGAGGACCAGGTCGAGCTGGTGCCGATGTACTTCGAGCTCGACGGCTCCTTCCCCAACCACGAGGCCAACCCGATCGAGGCCGACAACCTCGTCGACCTCCAGCGCCGGGTGGTGGTGGAGGGCGCCGACGTCGGGCTCGCGTTCGACGGCGACGCCGACCGGTGCTTCCTGGTCGACGAGAAGGGCCAGGCCGTCTCGCCGTCCACGCTCACCGCCCTGATCGCGGCCCGCGAGCTGGACAAGGAGCCGGGCGCGACGGTGATCCACAACCTGATCGCCAGCCGGGCCGTGCCCGAGCTGGTCACCGAGCGCGGCGGCATCGCGGTCCGCTCCCGCGTGGGCCACTCCTACATCAAGGGCACGATGGCCGAGACCGGGGCGATCTTCGGGGGCGAGCACAGCGGCCACTTCTACTTCCGCGACTTCTGGCGCGCCGACTCCGGCATGCTGGCCGCACTCCACGCGCTCGCCGCCCTGGCCGAGGCCGACCGGCCGCTCTCGGAGCTGCTCGGCGAGTACCAGCGTTACGTCGGCAGCGGGGAGGTCAACTCCACGGTCGCCGACCAGGAGGCGGTGCTCGCGCGGATCGAGAAGGCCTACGTCGACCAGGGCGCCGAGATCGACCACCTCGACGGGCTGACCGTCGACGGTGACGACTGGTGGTTCAACGTGCGGACCTCCAACACCGAGCCCCTGCTGCGCCTCAACGTCGAGGGGCGCGACGACCAGACCATGTCCCGGGTGCGGGACGACGTACTCGCCCTGATCAGGAGTGACAACACGTGAAGCTGGATCCCGCTCTCCTCGAGATCATCGTCTGCCCGGCCTGCCGGGCCACGCTTGAACCGAAGGCCGAGGAGCTGGTCTGCACCGGCTGCGGCCTGGCCTACCCGGTGCGCGACGACATCCCGGTCCTGCTGGTCGATGAAGCCCGTCGTCCGGACTGACCACCGGATCCCGCCATGGTGACCTGGTTCGACGAGTCCCGCCTGGACGACGAGTCCGCGCTCGCGCAGAGCGACCCGACCCTGCGGCGCCTCGCCGAGACCGGTGCGAGGATCCGCCGCGAGGCCGGGGAGGCCAGCGAGGCGATCGACGTCGCGGTGGCGCGGGCTTCGGAGGGCCCGCGGGCGCGGGCGGTGGTGGCCGCCGGACCCGACTCCCGCCTGCTGCGGGCTGTCCTCGAGCCGTGGTGTCCCGTCCCGTTCGTCGCCTGGCCCTCGCCCAATCTCCCCGGCTGGGCCGGGAGCCTCGACCTGGTGGTGGTCCTCGCGCCCGACGGGGTCGGAGCCGGGGTCGCGTCGGCGGTCGCGGAAGCGGTGCGCCGGGGCTGCCAGGTCGTGGTGGCCTGCCCGCCCAACTCGCAGGTCGCCGAGCACGCGCCGGGGCGCTACAGCACGATCCTGCCGACCAACAGCCGTGACCAGCTCGCAGCCGCCGTGGTCATGCTCGAGTACCTCGACCGGGTCTCTCTCGGCCCGAGCACGGATGCCGGAGGGGTCGCCGACGCCCTCGACGACGTCGCCCGGTCCTGCTCGCCCCGCCGCGACCTGGCCGTCAATCCCGCCAAGATGCTGGCCATCGCGCTCGCCGACACCAACCCCCTCGTCTGGGGTGGGTCGGTCCTGGCCGCCCGCGCCGCCCGCCGGATCGCCGAGTCGATCCGCAGGGCGAGCGGCCGTACGGCGCTGGCCGGCGACGCCGAGCACCTGCTGCCGGTGCTCGAGGCGACCCGGCAGCGCGACGTGTTCGACGACCCGTTCTCCGACGGCGGGGGCGAGCTCCGGCCGATGCTGCTCGTCCTCGACGACGGGGCGGAGGAGGCCGTCGTACGCGAGGAGCGGGGCGTCCTGCAGGCCGCGGCCCGGGCCCGCGGAGTCCGGGTCGAGACGCTCACGACGGACGCGCCGACCGAGGTCGCCCGTTACGCCTCCCTGTTCCTCAGCGGGTCCTACGCCGCGGAGTACCTCCGCCTGGCGCTGGTCGAGGAATGACCCGCTAGCCTGCCGCCCATGGCAGCGGACGGTGGCACCCGGGCAGTTGTCGCTGCGCTCCTCGCCAACACCGGCATCGCACTGACGAAGTTCCTCGCGTTCTTCCTGACCGGCGTCAGCTCCATGCTGGCCGAGGCCATCCACTCGGTGGCCGATGCGGGCAACCAGCTGCTGCTGCTGGTCGGCGGCAAGCAGGCACGCAAGGAGGCGACCGAGGAACACCCCTTCGGTTACGGCCGCGAGCGCTACATCTACAGCTTCATCGTGGCCATCGTGCTGTTCAGCGTGGGCGGGCTCTTCGCGCTCTACGAGGCCTACCACAAGTACCACGAGATCCACGACGCCCACGGGCACCCGGAGGACTCCATCCTCACCAGCCGGTGGTGGTGGGTGCCCCTGGTCGTTCTGGGCATCGCCATCGTCCTGGAGTCCCTGTCGTTCCGGACCGCCATCCGCGAGACGAACAAGATCAGGGGCGACGCGTCCTTCCCGCAGTTCATCCGCCGGGCCAAGCAGCCCGAGCTGCCCGTGATCCTGCTCGAGGACCTCGCCGCGCTGGTCGGTCTGGTCTTCGCCCTGGTCGCGGTGGTGCTGTCCCTGGTCACCGAAAATCTCTACTTCGACGTCGCCGGCACCGCCATGATCGGACTGCTGCTGGTCGTCGTCGCGATCACGCTCGCGATCGAGACCAAGAGCCTGCTGCTGGGGGAGTCGGCGGCCCCGGACGCGCAGCACCGGATCGCCAGCGCCCTGGAGGAGACCCACGAGTTCGAGCGGATCATCCACCTCAAGACCCTCCACCTCGGGCCCGAGGAGCTCCTCGTCGCCGCGAAGGTGGGGGTCGCGCGGGGCGTCTCGGCGGAGCAGCTGTCGGGAGCGATCGACACCGCGGAGGCGGCCATTCGCGCGGTCGAGCCGCTGGCCGGGGTGATCTACATCGAGCCCGACATCTACCGCGAGGACCACGTTCCCGCCGAGCGCCCCGAGCCACCGCCGCCCCCCGGCCACTGACGGCAAGACGCAGGGGGGCACGCACCGGCACGCCGTCCGAGGATTCTTCCTGAGGCGTGGTTTCGGTCTAGCCTCTCTTCCATGGACTTCAAGGTTGCCGACCTGGATCTGGCCGACTTCGGCCGCACCGAGATCAGCCTCGCTGAGCACGAGATGCCCGGCCTGATGGCGATGCGGGAGCGGTACGCCGACTCCCAGCCGCTTGCCGGAGCGCGGATCGCGGGCTCGCTGCACATGACCGTGCAGACCGCTGTCCTCATCGAGACCCTCGTCGCCCTGGGCGCCGAGGTCCGCTGGGCCTCCTGCAACATCTTCTCCACCCAGGACCACGCCGCGGCTGCGGTCGCCGTCGGTCCCGAGGGCACCGTTGAGTCACCCTCCGGTGTTCCGGTGTTCGCCTGGAAGGGCGAGTCGCTGGAGGAGTACTGGTGGTGCACCCAGCAGATCCTGCGCTGGCCCGACGGCAAGTTCGCCAACATGATCCTCGACGACGGCGGCGACGCCACCCTTCTCCTGCACCTCGGTGTCGAGGCGGAGAAGAAGGGCGAGGCGCCCGACCCGGCGACCGCGGTGAGCCACGAGCAGAAGGTCGTCTTCGACGTCCTCCAGGCCTCGCTGGCCGAGAGCACCGACCGCTGGACCCAGATCGCCGGCGAGATCAAGGGCGTGACCGAGGAGACCACCACCGGGGTCCACCGGCTCTACGAGATGATGAAGGAAGGCTCGCTGCTCTTCCCGGCCATCAACGTCAACGACTCGGTCACCAAGTCCAAGTTCGACAACAAGTACGGCTGCCGCCACTCGCTCATCGACGGCATCAACCGGGCCACCGACGTTCTCATCGGCGGCAAGGTCGCCGTCGTCTGCGGCTACGGCGACGTCGGCAAGGGCTGTGCGGAGTCGCTGCGCGGCCAGGGCGCCCGGGTCATCGTCACCGAGATCGACCCGATCTGCGCGCTGCAGGCCGCGATGGACGGCTACCAGGTCTCCACCCTCGACGACGTGCTCGACACCGCCGACATCATCATCACCGCGACCGGCAACAAGGACGTCGTCACCGTCGACCAGATGAAGCGGATGAAGCACCAGGCGATCCTGGGCAACATCGGCCACTTCGACAACGAGATCGACATGGCGGGCCTCGAGACCCTTCCCGGCGTGGAGCGCAAGACCGTCAAGCCGCAGGTCGACGTGTGGACCTTCCCCGCCGACGGCGAGGGTGCGGGCCGCTCGATCATCGTGCTCTCCGAGGGACGCCTGATGAACCTCGGCAACGCCACCGGCCACCCCAGCTTCGTGATGTCGAACTCGTTCACCAACCAGGTGCTGGCGCAGGTGGAGCTCTTCACCAAGCCCGAGGCCTACCCGGTCGGCGTCTACGTGCTGCCCAAGCACCTCGACGAGGAGGTCGCCCGGCTGCACCTCGAGGCGCTCGGAGTCCGGCTGACGACCCTCACCGGTGACCAGGCCGCCTACCTCGGCATCCCGGTGGAGGGCCCGTACAAGCCGGAGCAGTACCGCTACTGACGCGAGGCCGCCGGTTTCCGTACCTCGGCTGGCAGACTTGACGCATGACCCAGCCATCCGAGGTCACCACCAGGGGCCGTGTGCTCGTCGTCGACGACGACGCGTCCCTGGCGGAGATGCTCACGATCGTCCTCCGACAGGAGGGCTTCGAGAGCCGCATGTGCACGCGCGGCAACGAGGCGATGGGTCACTTCCGGGAGTTCCGGCCTGACCTGGTGCTGCTCGACCTGATGCTGCCCGGCAAGGACGGCATCGACGTGTGCAAGGAGATCCGCTCCGAGTCCGGGGTGCCGATCGTGATGCTCACCGCCAAGGGGGACACGATCGACGTGGTCCTCGGCCTCGAGTCGGGGGCCGACGACTACGTCGTCAAGCCGTTCAAGCCCAAGGAGCTGATCGCGCGGATCCGGGCACGCGTACGCCGCTTCGACACCCCGGCCAACGAGTCGCTGTCCATCGGCGACCTCAGCATCGACGTCCCCGGGCACGCGGTCACCCGTGACGCGCAGCCCATCAACCTCACGCCACTGGAGTTCGACCTCCTGGTGTGCCTCGCTCGCAAGCCCTGGCAGGTGTTCACCCGTGAGGTGCTCCTGGAGCAGGTCTGGGGCTATCGCCACGCGGCCGACACCCGGCTGGTCAACGTGCACGTCCAGCGCCTGCGCTCCAAGGTCGAGCACGACCCCGAGAACCCCGAGATCGTCGTGACGGTCCGCGGGGTCGGCTACAAGGCGGGAACGCCCTGAGCGGCATCGGGACGATCCGATGACCGATCGCAGCATCGCGGCCGCCGCCCGGCGCGGACTCACCTTCTGGCGCCGGTCGATCCAGGCCCGCGTCGTCGCCAGCACGCTGCTCCTCTCCGCGGCCGTCGTCGGCGTGGTGGGCTGGTTCCTGCTCCAGCAGACGCGCGACGGCCTGCTCGACCAGCGGGTCCAGGCCGTGGTGGCGGAGGCCAACAACGAGACCACCGAGGCTCGGGCCCGTCTGGCCGCGGCCCCCGGCACCAACATCGACCTCAGGGCACAGCGAAGCGACCTGGTGGAGCCGATCATCCAGCGGGGGGACACCCGCGGGTTCGACGTGGTCCTCGCCGGGCCGACCGGCGATGACCGGATCGCCGACGGCGAGACCACATTCACCCCCGGCCTCGACACCAGCAGCGTGCCCGAGTCCCTGGAGAACCACTTCTCCGAGCCCGCCGGCACGGCGTGGACCTACACCGAGATCCGCACCGATGGGGAGAACGGCGAGCCGGCCCGCACGCAGCCCGGCGTCGTCGTCGGGTCGCAGGTCGTGCTGCCGGCCAACGGCGAGACCTACACGCTCTACTACCTGTTCCCCCTCACCGCCGAGCAGGACACACTCGCGCTCGTGGCCCAGGCCCTGCTCACCGCGGCCGTGCTGCTGCTCCTGCTGGTCGCCGGCCTGACCTGGCTGGTCACCCGCCAGGTCGTCAGCCCGATCCGCCTCGCCCGACGGGTCGCCGAACGGCTGGCTGCGGGGCAGCTCCAGGAGCGGCTCCGGGTCACCGGCGAGGACGACCTGGCCAGGCTGGCCATGTCGTTCAACCAGATGGCGACCAGCCTGCAACGCCAGATCCGCCAGCTCGAGGAGCTCAGTCGGGTCCAGCGCCGTTTCGTCTCCGACGTGTCCCACGAGCTGCGTACCCCGCTCACCACCGTGCGGATGGCCGGCGACGTCCTGCACGACGCCCGCCGCCAGTTCGACCCCGTGACCGCGCGGGCCGCCGAGCTCCTGCAGACCGAGCTCGACCGGTTCGAGACCCTGCTGGCCGACCTGCTCGAGATCAGCCGCTTCGACGCCGGCGCCGCCGTCCTCGAGACCGAGGACATCAACCTGGTGGACGTGGTGCACCGGGTGGTCGACCTGACCCGGCCGCTGGCCGAGCAGCGCGGCACCGAGGTCGTCGTCCAGTCGCCGGGCCACCCGTGCCTGGCGGAGGCCGACGTACGCCGTGTGGAACGGATCGTCCGCAACCTCGTGACCAACGCCATCGACCACGCCGAGTCCGGAGACGTGGTCATCCACGTGGCCGGCGACGACCACGCCGCGGCCATCGCGGTCCGCGACTACGGCGTCGGACTGGCGTCCGGCGAGTCCGCGCTGGTCTTCAACCGCTTCTGGCGGGCGGACCCGTCCCGGGCCCGCTCCAGCGGGGGAACCGGGCTGGGCCTCTCGATCGCGCTCGAGGACACCCACCTGCACGGTGGTTGGCTGCAGGCGTGGGGACGACCGGGAGAGGGCGCGCAGTTCCGGTTGACCCTGCCGCGGCGTGCCGGAGGGACGCTCCGGCAGAGTCCGCTGCCGCTGGCGCCCGAGGACGCAGGAGTGAAGGTCCGATGAGACGGGCCGCGAGGAGAGCCCTGACGGGCGTGGCGACGGTGGCCGCGCTGCTCGTCGCTGCGGGCTGCGTCCAGATGCCCGAGAGCGGTCCGGTGGTGCCCACCGGCTCCGAGGGCCGGGCGGACGAGCCGCCGGGCGTGTTCATCGATCCGAAGCCGCCGGCACCGGGTGCCAACCCCGCTGACATCGTCACCGGGTTCCTCGACGCGATGACCGCCACCCCCATCCAGACCAACGCGGCCAAGCAGTTCCTGACCTCCGACGCCCAGGCCGCCTGGAAGCCGGAGGCCGAGACGATCACCTACTCCGAGGCCTCTCCACCCCGCGGCGGGCTGCGGGTGTCGGTCCGGCTGGGTGGCGCACGACACCTCGACGGGCGCGGCTCCTACCTCGGCCGGCTGCCCGCAGGGGATCGGTCGCTGACCTTCCCGATGGCGTCCGAGGACGGCGAGTGGCGGATCGCCCGGGCCCCGGACGCGCTGATCGTCCCCGACTCGTGGTTCGAGCAACGATTCCGGCAGGTGTCGCTGTACTTCTTCGACCCGAGCGCCCGGATCCTGGTGCCCGAGCCGGTGTTCGTTCCCCGCGGCGAGCAGCTGGCCACCGCCCTCACGAGCGCCCTCCTCCGGGGGCCGGGCCCGGCACTGGACGGCATCTCGCGCAGCTTCATTCCCGAAGGCCTGAGCTTCGGACTGTCGGTCCCGGTCTCTGACGAGGGGATCGCCGACCTGGCCCTGCGCGGGTACAACGGCCGACTCACGCCCGATGCCAGCGAGCAGATGCTCGCGCAGCTCGCGTGGACACTTCGCCAGGAGCCGACGATCAAGTTCCTGAGGGTGTCCGTGGGTGGTCAGCCGATCACGCTGCCCGGTGGAGAGAGCCTCTTCGACGTCGACGAGCAGGGGGCGCGGTTCAACCCCACGGTGTTCGGGGCGAGCACCCTGCTCTACGGACTCCGGGACGGTCGGCTGGTCTCGGGCACCCCTGACTCGCTGGCCCCGGTCGACGGCCCGATGGGGGTGTCCCGGCTGGGGGTGCGCTCGGCGGCGGTCAACATCACCGCTGACCGGGTGGCGGGCGTGACAGCGGGCGGCGACGGGGTCCTGATGACGTCCGTGCGCAACCAGAGTGACCGCGTCGAGTCGGTCGTCAGCGGGGCGCGCGGGATGCTCAAGCCCGCCTGGGACTTCAGCGACCGGGCGTGGCTGGTCGACAACGGGCGCGGCGGGGCTCGCGTGTCCTACCTCTCCGGCGACCAGCCGGTCGGGCTTCGGGTGCCCGGTGTCAGCGGTGAACGTGTCTCCCACTTCACCGTGTCCCGAGACGGCTCCCGGTTCGTCGCCGTCGTACGCCGAGCCGCAGGCGACCGGGTCATGGTGAGCCGGATCGTCCACGACGGCCAGGGCCGGGTGGTGCGCGTGGAACCCGCCAACCACATCGCGTGGGAGGGGGACAACCGACTCGCGGTCCGCGACCTCGGGTGGAGCTCGCCGACGTCGATCGCCGTCCTGCACCGGCTGGCCCGGCAGCTGTTCCAGGTGCGCACCATCTCGGTGGACGGTTCTCCGCCGGGCCCGGACAGCCTCCTGACCACCATCCCCGGCCAGGTCACCGGGCTGGTCGCCTCGCCCGTCCAGAGCGAGAGCCTGTTCGCGGTCACCAAGGCTGGCCTGCTCGACCTGACCCAGGACACACCCGCACCGGAGGTCGACCCCCGGGTCCGCAACCTCGACTACGTCGGCTGAGCCGGGCACGTGTCCACAGGAGTGGCCGCGGCCGGTTGAGCAGGCACCGGTGACCTGCTGCGATCGGCGGCATGCGCGACCTCTTCGCGGACCTGGTCCTGGGCGGGACCTGCGTCGGGTGCGACCGCCCCGGCCAACCCCTGTGCCGACCCTGTGCGGAGACGTTGCCGACCCGCGCCCACCCCTCCTGGCCGAGCCCGGCCCCGTCGGGCATGGTCACCCCCTGGTCGCCGGCGGCGTACGACGGTCTGGTCCGGTCGATGGTGGTCGCCCACAAGGAACGCCGCGTCCTCGCCCTGCGGCGCCCGCTCGCAGGGCTGGTCGCAGCCGGGGTGGCGGCCGCGGTTCCCCTCGACGGGGAGGTAGCCCTCGTCCCGGTGCCGTCGCGGCCGGGCTCGGCTCGCGCCCGCGGCCACGACCCGACGGACGCCATCACCCGCGAGGCCGCCCGCCTGCTCCGCCGGCAGGGGTACGCCGCGCGCCGGGTGCGCCTCCTCGTCTCTCGTGGGGCCGTGGCCGACCAGGCCGGCCTCGACGCGGTCGGGCGGGCCACGAACCTGGCCGGCTCGATGTTCTGTCCGACCGCCCGCCTGCGACGGGTCGCGGGCCGACGCCTGCATTTCGTGGTGTGCGACGACGTGCTGACGACGGGCGCCACCGCCCGGGAGGCCCAGCGGGCGCTCGAAGCGGTGGGGCTCGGCGTGGTGGGCGTCGCGACGGCGGCGGCCACCCGGCTTCGAAGGCCGCCCTAGTCCGCCGGTCGGGAACTTGACCCCCACCGCTTTCGTCGGGTCCTCCCAGCAACTACCGTCGTGACATGGAGTCCGTTCGGGTCCGTGGTTGCGTCATCGGGACGCGCTGGATCCCCAGGGCGTCCCCATGGCAAGCCGATGCCAGTCGCAGGCGAAACGGCCCACGTAACGCAGCCCCTCGGGGCTTCGGATCACGGTGCGGCTTAGTGGTAAGTCCTGCCTCGCCGCCACCGTCCTACACGGTGGTGGGTGGGAGAAGGTCAGTAGTGGCACTCGAGCTGCGAGCACCTCAGCAGGCGATTGTGGGGTCGAAGACCAGGTCGGCCGGGCGGACTCCTGCCCAACCTCAACCATCAAGGCCTCAACCAGTGACTGGATGAGGCCAAACGGATCACCGGAGGTTTCACATGGAAGTTGTGGTCACGGGACGTCACTGCGAGCTCTCTGACCGGTTCCGAAGTCACGTCGCTGAAAAGCTGTCGCG
>DASSJR010000246.1:0-5002 GCA_035691135.1 Nocardioides sp.
TTGGTCGGGAGGAACCAGTGGAACTTCAGGGGGGAGGACATGCGGGTTTCCTTTCTCAGAGGTGCCCGTGGTTGGGCGGGAGGGTGCCGTCGACGGCCCACCTCCCGAGGTGCTGGACCTTCCACGCCGCGGGGTCGTGCAGGGTGTGTGTCCGGGCGTTGCGCCAGTGCCGGCTGAGGTTGAGCGAGTCGAGGACCGATCGGGTGCCGGCGACCTCGAACAGGCGGCTGGCCGCGTCCACCGAGGCCTGGCTGGTGGCGGCCCGGGCCGCGGCCACCGCCAGCGAGGCGTGGCCCGCGGTCTCCGCGGTCAGCTGGACGTTGGCGAGGTCGACGGCGCGGGCGGCGTCCGCGAGCAGGGCCTCGGCGGCACGGACGGCGAGCTCCATCTCGCCGAACGCCTGGACCACCAGCGGGTCCTCGGCCGCGAGGTCGACCCCGGCGTCGGGGTAAGGGCGACTCTTGGTGGTCACGAACTCGGCCGCGTCGACCAGCGCCGCGCGGGCGATGCCGGCGTCCAGCGCGGCGTGCAGGACCTGGGCGAAGGCGCCGTAGGTCTGCGGCCCGTCGAAGGTCAGGTGGTACGGCATGATCCGGCTCTCGGGCACCTCGACGGACTCGAGCCGGACCGTCCCGCTGGCGGTCGTGCGCTGGCCCATCCCGGCCCAGTCGTCGATGACGGTGACACCGGGGGCCGTCCGCTCCACCCAGGCGACGTGCAGCGGCCCGCCGCTTCCGTCCGACAGCATGTCGAGATGGGCGAGCACGGGGATCCAGTCGGCGAACAGCGCGCCGGTGGCGTAGCCCTTGACACCCTCCAGCCGCCACCGGCCGGGGCCGGCCGGGTGCAGGGTCGTGCGGTGGTCGCGGACGTGCTTGCTGCCCACCTCCGACTGCGCGTTGCCGAACCGCTTGCCGGCCAGCACCTCGCCGAAGAAGAACTCCTGCTGCGCCGCGTCGCCCCGGTGGCGCAGCGCGTTGACGTAGACGAAGTGGCTGTGCGGAATCTGGGCGACGCTCGGGTCCCCGGTGGCGAGGAGACGGAACACCTCGGTGACCGCGGCCACCGGCAGGTCGGAGCCGCCGTACGCCGCCGGGACGGTGATCGCGAACAGACCTGACGCTGACAGCCGGTCGATCTCGTTCGCCGGGAGGAACCGGCGCGCGTCGCGCTCCGCTGATCCCGCGGCCAGCTCCGCCGCCAGTTCGCGGGCCACCGCAACCGCCTCGTCAGCCGTGAGGACCGGGACGCCGGGGCCGGGACGCTGTGGCGCGGCTTCCTCGACCAGTGTCGTTGTACTCATGCGTGGCTCCTCGGGATTGGGGGAATGTCGAGTAGATTCCTAGACTTAATGCAGCGATTGCAAGTTGACGTGGCCCAGGTGGCCGACGGAAACGACGAGGGGGCGACAGGCCGGACCTGTCACCCGGTGAGGACGGGCCGTGCGCATCGAACAGCTGGAGTACATCGCCGCCGTGACCCAGCACGGCTCCCTGCGACGGGCGAGCGAGAAGCTCCACATCTCCCAGCCGGCCCTCAGCGAGGGGGTCACCAAGCTGGAGCGCGAGCTCGGCGTGACCCTGCTCGACCGGCGTCGCTCCGGTGCCCGGATCAGCCGGCACGGCCGCGAGCTGCTGCCCGCCATCGTGGAGGTGCTCGGGGCGGTGGACCGGCTCAAGCGGGCGGCCGGCGACCAGCGCACCAGCACCCGGCTGGTTCGCCTCGGCACGGTGAATGCGGCGACCTCGACCCTGCTCGTGCCGGCGGTGAGCCTCTTCAACCGCAGCCATCCGGGAACGACCGTGGAGATCGTCAACACCCAGCAGGCCGACATCCACGTCGGCCTGGCCGAGGGCTCGCTCGACCTGGGGCTGGTCAACGAGCTGGCTGGCGACGACCCGCCCGTCGACCTGCTGGGCACGACTCTGCTCCACGGGCGTCCGGTGGTCGTCCTGCCGGCCGGGCACCGGCTGACGGAGCGCGAGGCGGTCACCATCGACGACCTGCGCCAGGAGCGCTTCGTCGCCATGCGTGCGGGCTACCTGATGCACCGGTTCACGCACCGGCTGTTCGGCTCCGACCTGCCGGTCACCTCCCACAGCACCGACGGCGCGGAGATGGGCAAGGTGATGGTCGCCGAGGGGCTCGGGGTGACCGTCCTGCCCGACTACAGCGTGGTCGGCGACCCGATGGAGCGGGCCGGGCTGATCACCTCACGGCCGATCGCCGGCGACCACACCGAGGTGCGGCTGGTGCTGCGGCACCGCGCCCTCGAGCAGGCGCCCGCCCAGGTTCGCGACCTGCAGGCGCTCCTGGTCGAGCTGTCCGGGGAGCTCCGCCCCGAGCGGGCGTCCTAAGAACCCGATAGTCCGGTACGAAAAGCTCGCCAGACGGGTCAGGAGCGGAGCTTTTCGTACCGGACTATCGCAGCGGGTAGGTCTGCACGAACTCGGTGAGCCGCGCCAGCTGGTCGGGGTCGGTGGACGGGAGCACACCGTGGCCGAGGTTGAAGATGTGCCCCTTGGCCGCGCGGCCGGCCTCGATGATCTCCCCGGCCCGGGCGGTCATCAGCTCGGTGGGGGCGAAGACCATGGTCGGGTCGAGGTTGCCCTGGACCCCGCGGTCCCCGACCAGCGGGATCGCGGATCCCAGCGGTGTGCGCCAGTCGACACCGACCACGTCGGCGCCCGCCTCCCCCATCAGGGTCAGCAGGTTGGCGGTGCCGACGCCGAAGTGGATCCGCGGGACCCCGAGCGCTCCGGCGCGGGCCAGCACGGCGGCGGAGTGTGGCATCACCAGTCGTTCGTAGTCGGCAGGTGTCAAGGCACCGGCCCACGAGTCGAAGAGCTGGACGGCCGAGGCCCCGGCCGCCACCTGGACCTCGAGGTACGCCGCGGAGATGCTCGCGATCTTGCGCATCAGCGCGTCCCACAGCTCGGGCTCGCCGAACATCATCGCCTTGGTCCGGGCGTGGTCCTTGGAGGGTCCACCCTCCACGAGGTACGACGCCACCGTGAACGGCGCGCCCGCGAACCCGATCAGCGGGGTGTCGCCGAGCTCGGCGACCAGGCCCTGAACGGCCTCGGTGATGAAGGGGACGGCGTCGGGGGTCAGGTCCGGGATCGCCTCGACGTCGGCCAGGGTCCGCACCGGGGACGCGATCACCGGCCCCACGCCGGGACGGATCTCCAGGTCGACCCCGACCGCCTTGAGGGGCAGCACGATGTCGGAGAAGAAGATCGCGGCGTCGACGCCGTACCGCCGGACCGGCTGCAGCGTGATCTCCACGACCAGGTCCGGCTGCATGCACGACTCGAGCATGCCGATGCCCTCGCGGAGGGCGAGGTACTCCGGCAGCGAGCGTCCGGCCTGGCGCATGAACCAGACCGGCGTGTGGGGCACCGGCTCCCCCCGTGCGGCCCGCAGGAAGGCGCTGTCGTGAAGCGTTCCGGTCGTGCCCATGGGGCGAAGCCTCGCAGGTCAGTCGGCGTGTTCGCACATCGAGGTGGACGGGTCGACCTAGTGTGGAGGCATGGTCGTCCGTCAGGAGACGCACCCGGGCACGGGCGCGGGCGCATGGCCTCCCGAGTTCCGGGAGGCGGTCGAGAGCATGCATGCGGCTCGACTGCGCCCCGAGGTCTTCTGTGAGGAGATGCCCGCGCCCCAGCGGATCGCGCCTTACGCGGCCGCGTTGTCGGCCGACGTCACCGTCGATGACATCGATCTCGGCACCGGCCGGATCATCCTGCTCCACGACCCCTCCGGCAACGACGCCTGGGACGGCACCTACCGGTGCGTCGCCTACGCCCGGGCCGAGATCGACCTCGAGCTGATCACCGATCCGCTGCTGGCCGCGGTCGGCTGGTCCTGGCTCACCGAGGCCCTCGACGCCCACGGGGCGTCGTACCTCGCCGCCTCGGGCACCGTCACCCGGGTGGCCACCGAGAGCTTCGGTGGCATGGCCGACGAGGGCGGCAGCGCCCAGATCGAGGTGCGGGCCTCGTGGACCCCCTGCCTCCCCCCGAAGACCGAGCCGGGCACACCGCTCGACATCCGCGCCCATGTGGAGGCCTGGGGTGAGCTGTTGTGCACGGCCGCGGGCCTGCCGCCGGTCCCGGAGGGCGTGACCGCGATGCCGAGCCGGCGCGGCCAGCGTGGCTCGGGGCACTGACGCCGCATGTCCGACCCGACCGACACCCCTCTCGACGAGCAGCCGACCGAAGAGGCCGAGCCGGAGCGCCCCCTGCTGTCCCTGCGCCACGGACTCCCCCACGTCGTGCAGAGCGCAGCCGAGCTCCGGGAGGCGTGCGAGGCGATCGGCGCCGGGTCCGGACCGGTGGCGATCGACGCCGAACGGGCCTCGGGCTACCGCTACTCCAGCCGCGCCTACCTCGTCCAGGTCCGGCGCGAGGGCGCGGGGACCTGGCTGATCGACCCGATCCCGTTCGACTCCCTCGACCCCCTGCAGGCGGTGCTGGACGACACCGAGTGGATCCTGCACGCCGCCACCCAGGACCTGCCCTGCCTGGCCGAGGTCGGCCTGCGACCGAGCCGGCTGTTCGACACCGAGCTGGCCGGGCGGCTTCTCGGCTACCCGCGCGTGGGGCTGGCCACCCTCGTGGAGACGATGCTGGGCCACCGGCTCGCCAAGGAGCACTCGGCGGTCGACTGGTCGACCCGGCCGCTGCCCGAGCCGTGGCTCGAGTACGCCGCACTCGACGTCGAGCCGCTCGTCGAGCTCCGGGAGGCGCAGGTCGCCGAGCTGCAGGCGGCCGGGAAGACCGAGTGGGCCCAGCAGGAGTTCGACTTCGTCCGGGGCTTCGTGCCGGCGCCGCGGGTCGAGCCGTGGCGACGTACCTCCGGGCTGCACAAGGTGCGCGGCCGCCGGGGCCTGGCCGCCGTCCGCGCCCTGTGGGAGACCCGTGACGAGATCGCCGCCCGCCGCGACGTGACGCCGGGCCGGATCCTGCCCGACTCCGCGATCGTCACCGCGGCCCACGTC
>DASSJR010000247.1:0-7824 GCA_035691135.1 Nocardioides sp.
GCGGTAGAGCAGGATGTCGGCGGCCTGGAGCACGGGGTAGGTGAACAGCCCGACGCTCGCCGCTCCTTCACCGCCCTTGGCCGACTTGTCCTTGAACTGGGTCATCCGGCGGGCCTCGCCGAAGCCGGTCAGGCCCTGGAGGACCCAGCACAGCTGTGCGTGGGCCGGGATGTGACTCTGGATGAAGACGGCCGAGCGGTTGGGGTCGACCCCCATCGCGAGCAGCTGCGCGGCTGCGACGAGGCATCGTTGGCGCAGCAGCTTCGGGTCCTGCTCGACGGTGATCGCGTGCATGTCGGCGACGAAGAAGAACGGCTGGTAGTCCTCCTGCAGGTGCACCCACTGCCGCAGCGCGCCCAGGTAGTTGCCGAAGTGGAAGGAGTCGGCCGTCGGCTGGATTCCCGACAGGATCCGCGGCCTCGCGGTGCCGGACGCAGCCTCCTGGACGGCGACCTCGAGCTCGGTGGCGGTGGACATGGGCTGCATTGTTCCCGATCCGGCACCGTCTCCGCGCCTCGGGTCACGGCCCGTCGCTCGCTGACAGGCAGGGCCCGGACGGCTAGTCTCCTGCCACTCTGTCCCGGCTCGGCGAAGGGTCCGCATGTCCTACTACGAGAACCCCGTCCCACCGCAGCCGAACCCGTACGCGGCGTACCCCTACCAGGACTCGCGCGCGCCCCGCGGTCTGGCGATCGCCTCGGCCATCCTCGCGGGTGCCATCGCCCTGTGCCAGCTCGGTGCCGGGCTCACCGCTCCGGCTGCCGCCGACGCCTACGCGCGAGCCGCGGAGAACGGCCAGCCCACGATCAACGTGTTCACGGCCTACGACGCCTTCGTGATCGTGGTCTTCCTGCCGCTGATCGCGGCCTACATCGTGACCTGCGTGTGGCTGATGAAGTCGCGGAACCTGCTCGAGCAGCGCGTTCCGTCGTCCCACCAGGCACGCGGCAAGGTCTGGGTGTGGCTCGGCTGGTGGGTGCCGATCGTGAGCCTGTGGTTCCCGCTCCAGGTCGTGCGCGACATCAGGAAGGGCTCCCTCGGTTCGGTCATGGTGGGCGGGGGAATCCTGGCCGGATGGTGGGCCTCCTGGTTGATCTACCAGATCGGCTCGCAGATCAGCGGTGGGATGAGCGGAGGCAGCGACGTGTCCGATCCGTCCACGTTCGACGCCCTGCCGTGGATCGAGGGGGTCAACACCATCGTCGTGCTGATCGCACTCGCCTGCTGGCTCGGGATCATCCGTCAGATCACGCGCGGACAGGAAGCGCTGCTCGCGACCCCGGCCGGCTCAGCGCCGGCTGGCTTCTGACTGTCGGTTCTGCACGGCGGCCGAGGCGACCACGACCAGGAAGCCCGCGACCGCCAGCGCGACGCCGACCAGGATCGGGGCCCGGAAGCCGAAGCCCCACGCGATCACCAGGCCACCGAGCCAGGCACCAAGGGCATTGCCGACGTTGAGCGAGGAGTGGCTCATCGCCGCCCCCAGGGTCTCCGCGTGGCCCGCCACGTCGATCAGCCGGAGCATCATCGACAGGGCCAGCACCGAGCCGACGAACGTGACCGCGAAGGCGGCGGGCAGTGCGATCCAGCCGTGCGGCGCGACCGCCCAGAAGGCGAGCAGCACCACCGCGAGGCCGATCGTCGAGCCGAGCAGCGACCCGAGGACGGAACGGTCGACGAGGTGGCCGGCTGCCCAGTTGCCGGCAACCATGCCCACACCCAGGGTGAGCAGGAAGACGGCGACCGCCGAGGCCGACAGCCCGCTCACCTCGGTGACGGCGGGCGCGATGTAGGAGAACAGGGCGAACATGCCGCCGAAGCCGATCGCGCCGGCCACCATCGTGAGCCAGACCTGGGGCTTCGCGAGCGCCGAGAGCTCGCGACGTCCGGTCGCCTCCGGATTGCCCGGACAGGCGGGCACGAACGCCACGACCAGGGCCATGGTCAGGGCGGCCAGGGCCGCCACCAGCCAGTACGACGCCCGCCACCCGAGATGTTGGCCGAGCACCGTGGCAGCCGGGACGCCGACCACGTTGGCGACCGGCAGCCCGAGCAGCACCCACGCCATCGCCCGGCCCCGCCGCTCGGGCGCGACCATGCTGGCCGCGACCAGGGACGCGACCCCGAAGTAGCCGCCGTGCGGCAGCCCGTCCAGGAACCGCGCCACCACCAGCATCTCGAAGCTCGTCGCCACCGCGCTGAGCGCGTTGAAGACGGCGTACGCCGCCATCAGCAGCACCAGCAGTCCACGCCGCGGCCACTTCGCACCGAAGAACGCGAGCAGCGGCGCCCCGACCACCACGCCGAGCGCGTAGGCGGAGATGACGTGGCCGGCCTGCGGGATCGAGACGCCGACGCCCTCGGAGATCTGGGGCAGCAGTCCCATCGTGACGAACTCGGTGGTCCCGATCGCGAAGCCACCGACCGCCAGCGCCAGGACGGCGAGCCCGAAGTGCGTCGTCGTACGGGCAGGCCGTACCTCGGTCGTCGTCGTCATCGTCACGATCCTCCAACGGACCGGCGACGAGGACCTATTCCTGACGCGCGAGGTGGCGCGGGTAACGCAGCGGTGTGGGTGCTTCCTGACCGGTATGCCGGTCAGGAAAGCACCCGGAACACAGCGTTACCCAGTGAAATCCTCAGAGCGAGGCGAGCGCCTCGTTGAGGGTCCCGGACGGACGCATCACCTCGGTCGCCTTGTCACCGTCGGGCCGGTAGTAGCCGCCGATGTCGGCGGGTGAGCCCTGCACGCCGATCAGCTCGTCGTTGATGGTCGACTCGTTGTCGCGCAGCGTCTTGGCCAGGTCGCCGAAGTCCGAGGCGAGCTCGGCGTCGTCCGACTGCGCGGCGAGCTCCTCGGCCCAGTAGAGGGCGAGGTAGAAGTGCGAACCGCGGTTGTCGATCGAGCCGACCTTGCGCGCCGGCGACTTGTTCTCGTCGAGGAAGGTTCCGGTCGCGCGGTCGAGGGTCTCGGCGAGGACCCGTGCCCTCGCGTTGTCGGTCTTCTCGGCCAGGTGCCCGAAGCTCTCGGCGAGCGCCAGGAACTCGCCCAGGCTGTCCCAGCGCAGGTAGTTCTCCTTCACCAGCTGCTGGACGTGCTTGGGCGCGGAGCCCCCGGCGCCGGTCTCGAACAGCCCGCCACCGTTGATGAGGGGCACGACGGAGAGCATCTTCGCCGACGTACCGAGCTCGAGGATCGGGAACAGGTCGGTGTTGTAGTCACGCAGCACGTTGCCGGTGACCGAGATCGTGTCCTCCCCCTTGCGGATCCGCTCGAGCGAGATCGCGATCGCCTCGACCGGCGGCAGGATGGAGAGGTCGAGCCCCTCGGTGTCGTGGTCGCTGAGGTAGAGCCGGACCTTCTCGACCAGGTTGGCGTCGTGGGCGCGATCGGCGTCCAGCCAGAAGATCGCCGGCGCACCGGTGGCCCGGGCCCGGGTCACGGCGAGCTTGACCCAGTCGCGGATCGGGACGTCCTTGGTCTGGCACATCCGCCAGATGTCCCCGGCGGAGACCACGTGCTCGAGGAGTACGTCGCCTGCTTCGTCCACCACCCGCACGGTGCCCGTGGTGGGGACCTCGAAGGTCTTGTCGTGCGACCCGTACTCCTCGGCGGCTTGCGCCATCAGGCCCACGTTGGGGACCGAGCCCATCGTGGCCGGGTCGAAGGCACCGTGGGCGCGACAGTCGTCGATCACCGCCTGGTAGATCCCGGCGTAGGAGGAGTCGGGGATCACCGCGAGCGTGTCCGCCTCGTTGCCGTCAGGCCCCCACATGTGTCCGGAGGTGCGGATCATGGCCGGCATCGAGGCGTCGACGATGACGTCGGAGGGCACGTGCAGGTTGGTGATGCCGCGGTCGGAGTCGACCATGGCCAGCCGCGGGCCGTCGTCGAGCCCCTTCTGGATCGCGGCCTTGATCGCGTCGCCGTCCTCGAGGCCCTCCAGCCCGGAGAGGATCCCGCCGAGGCCGTCGTTCGGGGAGAGTCCCGCGGCGGCGAGCTGCTCGCCGTACTCGGCGAACACGTCGGGGAGGAACGCGCGGACGACGTGGCCGAAGATGATCGGGTCGGAGACCTTCATCATCGTGGCCTTGAGGTGGATCGAGAACAACACGTCCTCGGCCTTGGCCCGGGCCACCTGCTCGGTCAGGAACTCGCGCAGCGCCGCGACCCGCATCGCGGTCGCGTCGATGACCTCGCCGGCCAGGACCGGCACCGACTCGCGGAGAACCGTGGTCGAGCCGTCGTCGCCCTGCAGCTCGATGCGCACCGAGCCGTCCTCCTCGACGACCGTGGACTTCTCGTTGTTGCGGAAGTCGTCGGCGGTCATGTGTGCCACGTTCGTCTTCGAGTCAGAGGACCACTCCCCCATCGAGTGGGGGTGCTTCCGCGCGTAGTTCTTCACCGAGGCCGGGGCGCGGCGGTCGGAGTTGCCCTCCCTCAGGACGGGGTTGACCGCGCTGCCCTTGACCTTGTCGTAGCGGGCCCGGGACTCCCGCTCCTCGTCGGTCTTCGGCTCGTCGGGGTAGGCGGGGAGGTCGTAGCCCTGCTCCTGGAGCTCCTTGATCGCGGCCTTCAGCTGCGGGATCGAGGCACTGATGTTGGGCAGCTTGATGATGTTGGCTTCGGGAGTCTTGGCCAGCTCCCCCAGCTCCGCCAGTGCGTCGTCGAGGCGCTGGTCGTCGCTCAGGCGGTCGGAGAACTGCGCGATGATCCGGCCTGCCAGCGAGATGTCGCGGGTCTCCACCTCGACGCCGGCCTTGGCGGCGTACGCCGAGATGATCGGCAGGAGGGAGTAGGTCGCCAGCAACGGCGCCTCGTCGGTGAGGGTGTAGATGATCCTGGAGTCGGTCACTGGCCGAAACTACCGCGCCGGTCAGCCCCCGGCGAACTCGACCAGCTCGATCCGCTCCGAGCCACCCAGCACGGTCTGATCGAGGACCAGGCCGACACCGGGCGCGTAGTACCGGCGCTCGACCACCCCCGGCTCGAGCGGTGAGGTGTCCTCGGTCAGCAGCACCTCGGTGAACGAATCGAACTCGACGTTGACCGACTCGTCGGTGGCCAGCACCTCGGTCTGGTCCTCGGCCCGGCCGGGAGCGGATTCCTGCCGGTAGCCGTCGCCGATCCGGGGAGCGGCGAGCATCGCCACTCCGGCCTCGGCGCCGTCGGCGCCTGCTTCCCACGATCCGGAGTGGTCGGGTCGGCCGCGGGCGTCGTACGAGGTGGTGTCCTCGCCGAACCGCCAGACGTTGCCGGCCGTGTCCTGGGCGAACCAGTCGAAGGTCTCCTCGACCACGGTGCCCTCAGCGTCCTTGACGACGTCGTGGACCACCGTCGCCGTCACCCCCTGGACCTCCCGAGTGTGCCCGGTGACGGTCACCGTGGTGATCTCGAGGTCGAGGTTGCGGGACTTGTAGACCCACCGGCTTCCGGGCCGCAGGGGCAGGTAGGGGTTGTCGATGCCTTCGACGAAGTCCCCCGGGTCGGCGGACGGAGTGGGGATCTCCAGCCCGTCCACGCCGGTCGGCGGGCTCTTCTGGGGGGCGGAGCCGCACCCGGCCATCAGCAGGGGGAGGACGGCCGCGATCGCGAGCAGTTTCGGCCGTCGGGTCATGGCCTCCAGCATGTCGCACGGGGCCTGTCGGGAGCCCGAACCCTCCTCCCCAGGCGTGGTACGACGCTGCTAGCGTCCGTTTCTGGGTACGCCTACCGCATCGTCCGCCCGTCGTACGTCCCTAGGAGTCGTCGTGAGCTCTCCCCTGAAGGTGGCCGTCACCGGTGCCGCCGGCCAGATCGGCTACAGCCTGCTCTTCCGTCTCGCCAGCGGCGCGCTGCTCGGCAGCGACCGCCCCGTCGAGCTGCGGCTGCTCGAGATCGAGCCGGCCCTGAAGGCCCTGGAGGGCGTGGTGATGGAGCTCGACGACTGCGCCTTCCCCACCCTCGCCGGCGTCGAGATCGGCGCCGACCCCCAGCAGATCTTCGACGGCGTCAACCTGGCGCTGCTCGTCGGTGCCAAGCCCCGCGGACCGGGCATGGAGCGCAGCGACCTGCTCGAGGCCAACGGCGCGATCTTCACCGCCCAGGGCAAGGCGCTCAACGAGGTGGCCGCTGACGACGTACGGGTCGGCGTGACGGGCAACCCTGCCAACACCAACGCGCTGATCGCGATGACCAACGCCCCGGACATCCCCCCGGAGCGGTTCTCCGCCCTGACGCGTCTCGACCACAACCGGGCGATCTCTCAGCTGGCCGCCAAGACCGGCGCCCCGGTCACCGACATCAAGCAGATGACGATCTGGGGCAACCACTCCGCGACCCAGTACCCCGACGTCTTCCACGCCGAGGTCGGCGGCAAGAACGCCGCCGAGGTCGTCGACGACCAGGCGTGGATCGAGAACGACTTCATCCCGACGGTCGCCAAGCGAGGCGCCGCGATCATCGAGGCCCGGGGCTCCTCGTCGGCCGCGTCGGCCGCCTCCGCCACGATCGACGCCGCCCACGACTGGCTGCTCGGCTCCGCCGACGGCGACTGGGTGTCGATGGCGGTCGTCTCCGACGGGTCGTACGACGTCCCCGAGGGCCTGGTCTCGTCCTTCCCGGTCACCACCCGCGACGGCAACTGGGAGATCGTCCAGGGCCTGGAGATCGACGACTTCTCCCGCGGCCGGATCGACGCCTCCACCGCCGAGCTCGCCGAGGAGCGCGACGCGGTCAAGGGGCTGGGCCTCATCTGACACGCGAGCCGTCGCGAGTTACCTCTCCAACCGCGTCGAGCCGTCGTGAGGTACCGCATTCGCCGGTAACTCGCGACGGCTCGGCCACATTTCGCGGTAACTGGCGACGGGTCGGCGTTACAGGGGTTGGTTGGGGATCGACTCGGACAGGAAGATCAGGGTCACGCCCATGCTGCTGAGCATGACCGCGTCGACCACGCGGTTGCGCACCGCGAGCATGCCGGCGTCGCGGCGCGGCAGGACCAGCCTCACCACCGCCCCGAGGAGCAGCGCCGCGCCGATCCACTTGACGCCGAGGCGCCAGTCGCCGGTCCAGGAGATGACGATCCCGACGGCCGTGATGGCCAGGACCACCAGGTAGAAGAGCCCGCCGATCGTGGACGGGTGACGACGCGGCCCGGGTTCGGCCGCCTCCTCGTCCGGGAGCGGATCGGCGGGCGGCTGGTCCACGTCGGTCAGCTCAGCCACGAGCCGGTGCGGAGAGTGCCTTCTCCGCCATCTCCACGATGTTGGAGAGCAGCATGGCGCGAGTCATCGGGCCCACTCCGCCCGGGTTGGGTGAAACCCAGCCGGCGACGTCCCAGACGTCGGCGGCCACGTCACCGGCGAGCTTGCCGTCCACGCGCGAGACTCCGACGTCGAGCACGGCCGCTCCCGGCTTGACCATGTCGCCGGTGATGATGCCGGGCACCCCGGCGGCTGCTACCACGATGTCGGCCTGGCGGGTGTGGGCCGCGAGGTCGCGGGTCCCGGTGTGGCAGAGCGTGGTGGTGGCGTTCTCGGAACGTCGGGTGAGCAGCAGCCCGAGCGGACGGCCGACGGTCAGGCCACGACCGACCACCACGACCTCGGCCCCCCGGATCTCGACCTCGTGCCGACGCAGCAGCTCGATGATCCCGATCGGGGTGCACGGCAGCGAGCCGCTCTCGCCGAGCACCAGCTTGCCGAGGTTGACCGGGTGCAGCCCGTCGACGTCCTTGTCGGGGTCGACCCGGGAGAGCAGCGCGAACTCGTCGAGCCCGGTCGGCTGCTGCACCAGGAAGCCCGTGCAGGCCGGGTCGGAGTTCAGCGCGTCGATGACCCGCT
>DASSJR010000248.1:0-3558 GCA_035691135.1 Nocardioides sp.
ACCACCGGGAACTCCAGGCCCTTGGCCGTGTGGAGGGTCATCAGGGTGACCACGCCGTCGTCCTGCTCGTCGGGAGTGTCGGGGATCTGGTCGGTGTCGGCGACCAGCGCCACCCGCTCCAGGAAGTCGGAGAGCCCGGGAACCAAGGAGCCCGCGACAGTGTCATCGGGGTCGGTCGGGTCGGCCGAAGGCCCGGCGACAGGGTCGTCGGAGAACTCGCGGGCCACGGCCACCAGCTCCGCGAGGTTCTCCACCCGGGTGCCGTCCTGGGGGTCGTCGGAGGCCTCGAGCTCGGCAAGGTAGCCGGTGCGGTCGAGCACCGACTCGAGGATGACGTCAGCACGCTCCCCCGCATCGACCATCGACTGCAGCTCGTCGACCAGGCCGACGAAGCCCTCGATCGCCTTGAGCGATCGGGTGGCCAGACCGGGGGCGTCGCCGGCACGCCGCAGGGCCTCCCAGAACGTGATTCGGTCCCGGTCGGCCAGGGATTGCACGCAGGCCACCGCACGGTCGCCGATCCCGCGCTTGGGGGTGTTGAGCACCCGGCGCAGCGAGATCTCGTCGGCCGGATTGACCAGCATCCGCAGGTAGGCGAGTGCGTCGCGCACCTCGCGGCGTTCGTAGAAGCGGACCCCACCGACCACCTTGTAAGGCATGCCGAGCCGGATGAAGATCTCCTCGAACACTCGTGACTGGGCGTTGGTGCGGTAGAACACGGCAACCTCACCGGGCCGCGCACCTCCGCTGTCGGTCAGCTTGTCGATCTCCTCGGAGACGAAGCGGGCCTCGTCGCGCTCGTCGTCGGCGACGTACCCGACGATCCGCGCGCCGTCGCCGGCCTGGGACCACAACCGCTTCGGCTTGCGCCCCTGGTTGTGACCGATCACGGCGTTGGCGGCATTGAGGATCGTCTGGGTCGAGCGGTAGTTCTGCTCGAGCAGGATGGTGGTCGCGTCGGGGAAGTCCTGCTCGAAGTCGAGGATGTTGCGGATGCTGGCGCCTCGGAAGGCGTAGATCGACTGGTCGGCGTCGCCGACGACCATCAGCTCGGCTCCCTCGGCGACCGAGTCACGGGAGCCGGTGGTGTCGTCGCTTGCGACGACTTCCAACGGATCCCCACACAGCTGGTGGACCAGGGCGTACTGCGCGTGGTTGGTGTCCTGGTACTCGTCGACCAGCACATGGCGGAACCGGCGCCGGTAGGTCTCGCACACCTCTGGGTGGGCCTGGAAGAGGTGGACCGTGGTCATGATCAGGTCGTCGAAGTCGAGTGCGTTGGCCTCACGGAGCCGCCGCTGGTAGAGCGTGTAGGCCGACGCGTAGGCCTCCTCGAGCCCGTTGCGGGCGTCCTTGGCGGCCTCCTCGTGGTCGCGGAGCTCGTTCTTGTGGTTGGAGACCCAGTGGAGGATCGCGTTGGGCTGGTACTGCTTGGGGTCGAGGTCGAGATCCCGGCAGACCAGGGTCATCAGCCGCTTGGAGTCTGCGGCGTCGTAGATGGAGAAGTTGGACTTGTAGCCGAAGTGGTGGATCTCCTTGCGGAGGATCCGGACACAGGCCGAGTGGAACGTGCTCACCCACATGATCCGCGCCCGCTTGCCGACCAGGGCCTCCACGCGCTCCTTCATCTCGGCGGCGGCCTTGTTGGTGAACGTGATCGCGAGGATCGACCCAGGGTGGGCCTTGCGCTCGGCGACGAGCCAGGCGATGCGCCGGGTCAGTACCCGGGTCTTGCCCGAACCGGCTCCGGCGACGACGAGCAGCGGCCGGCCGGCGTGGACGACTGCCTTCCGCTGTGGCTCGTTGAGCCCGTCGAGCAGCTCTTCGGCCGTCGGTCCGCGCCGGGTGGTGCGCACCTCGGCCGGGATCTGCTCGGGGTCCAGCTGATCGGTGGCCGAGGAGCCGGCGGGGGGCGAGGGTGGCGACGTACTCATCTCTCGGCCAACCCTACGTGTCCGGTCCGACGCTCCCGGTGCATAGTGAGGTCATGCACGTCCTGATCGTGGGCGAGGGGCCGGTGGCCGAGGTCCTCGCGCCGATGGTGGCCAGTCTCGGCTGGGCAGCGACAGCGTCCTCCACCCTGGCGGAGTCCGAGGCTGCGATGTCCGCTGCCGACGCGGTCGTGGTGACCAGCCACCACGAAGACGTCGACGGTCCGGCGATCCGGTCCGCGCTCGCCGCCGGGACGCCGTACGTCGGCGCGATGGGCTCCCGGCGCACCCAGGCCAGGCGTCGCGAGTGGCTCCTGGCCAACGGGGTGACCGAGAGCGAGCTGTCCAACCTGCACGCTCCCGTGGGACTTGACATCGGGGCTGACGAGCCTGGCGAGATCGCCATCTCGATCCTGGCCGAGATCGTCGCCGAGCGCCGCGGCGCCGGCTCCACAGTCGCGTCGATCAGCGACCGCGACGGCGCGATCCACCCTGACCAGCCACCGGGTTCGGCGTACTGCCCCAGCGGTTGAGGTCCGGTTCCCGCCGCTCAGGCGTGGACGGTCGACCAGAAAACCGCCACACACACGTTGGCGACGGTGAGCAGGAGCAGGGCGTAGAACAGGCCGTCGGGGATCCGCGGCTTGCGCATGTTGGCCATCACCAGGATCAGGATCACCAGTCCGATCGCGAACTTCACCGCGATCTTGGCGTGGTCGACCGGGTCGTCACCCGCCTCGAGCACGCCGACCAGGAGCAGCCCGGCGAGGAAGGCGGTGCCGATGCCGTCGCGCATCGCACCGTTGACCACCTTCTCGGGGCTCCGCACCTGCACGATCATGCCGCCGAACAGTGCGGCGAAGCCGAGCAGGTGCAGCACGAGCAGGACCAGCCGCAGTGTCTCCATAACGGCAGCCTACTGATCAGCCGCGTCCCGACTGCTCGCCGACGAGGCCGAACCTTGTCATCCTTGGCAGATGACGAGCGTGTACGAAGCCGCGGGCGGCGAACAGGGGGTGCGGCGCCTGGCCGGTGCCTGGCACGCCCGCGTGCTGGAGGACGAGGTGGTCGGCCACGCCTTCAGGCACGGCGTCCATCCCGACCACATCGAGCGCCTCGCCGCCTACTGGGGAGAGGCCCTGGGGGGCCCGACGACGTTCTCGGACACCTACGGCGACGAGAGCTCGGTGGTGCGCATCCACAGCGGCAACGGGGAGCACGACGAGATGGACCGGCGGGCGATCGCCTGCTTCGACCAGGCGTTGACGGATGTCGGGTCGGCCGACCCGGTCCGGGCGGTCCTGCACGACTACTTCGCGTGGGCGACCACGAAGAGCATGAACCGCTACCCGGCGTCGGCCGACGACGTTCCGGATGGCCTGCGCGTTCCCCGGTGGTCGTGGGACGGACTCCAGCCCGAGGAGTAATCCGGGGGTCCGGCTAGAGCAGTCGTCGGTCCGACGCCCACCGCGCGAGCTCGTGCCGCGAGGAGAGCTGCAGCTTGCGCAGCACGCTGGACATGTGGGTCTCGACGGTCTTGATCGAGATGAACAGCTCCTTGGCCACTTCCTTGTAGGCGTAGCCGCGGGCGATCAGCCGCATCACCTCGCGCTCCCGTTCGGTCAGC
>DASSJR010000249.1:0-32952 GCA_035691135.1 Nocardioides sp.
CTGGAGTCGACCGGCATCGAGATGCTCGGCCAGGCCCGCAAGGTCGTCATCACCAAGGACGAGACCACCATCGTCGAGGGTGCTGGCGACGCCGACCAGATCGCCGGCCGGGTGAACCAGATCCGTGCCGAGATCGAGAAGTCCGACTCCGACTACGACCGCGAGAAGCTGCAGGAGCGCCTGGCCAAGCTGGCCGGCGGTGTTGCGGTGATCAAGGTCGGCGCGGCCACCGAGGTCGAGCTCAAGGAGCGCAAGCACCGCATCGAGGACGCCGTTCGCAACGCGAAGGCGGCCGTCGAGGAGGGCATCGTCGCCGGCGGAGGCGTGGCCCTGGTGCACGCGGCGGACGCGGCGTTCGAGAAGCTCGACCTGACCGGCGACGAGGCCACCGGTGCCGCCATCGTGCGGTCCGCCACCGAGGCTCCCCTCAAGCAGATCGCGATCAACGCGGGTCTCGAGGGCGGCGTCGTCGCGGAGAAGGTGCGCGGCCTGAAGCTGGGCCACGGCCTCAACGCGGCCACCGGTGAGTACGTCGACATGATCGACGCCGGCATCCTCGACCCGGCCAAGGTGACGCGTTCTGCCCTGCAGAACGCCGCGTCCATCGCGGCGCTGTTCCTCACCACCGAGGCGGTCGTGGCCGACAAGCCTGAGAAGGCTGCTGCTGCGCCCGGTGGCGGCGACATGGGCGGCATGGGCGGTATGGACTTCTGACCGCCCGGTAGAGCACCCGGCAGGGCCCCCGCTTCGGCGGGGGCCCTGCTGCGTTCGGGGGTCGTGTGCTGTTGTGGTCGCCGGGGCAGCCACTTGAGCACACGAGCCTCGGTGGTCGGGACCAAAGACCCATCCCTTCCCGGCTCGCGACGCGCAGCATGGAGACCTGCGAAGGAGGTAGCCATGAAGGAGCCGGTGGAGCTCACCGTCAGCGAGTGCCTGGGCCTGCTGGGCGGAGGTGTCGTCGGACGGGTCGCGTTGTCGACCCCGCTCGGTCCCCGGATCGTGCCGGTCAACTATGCGATGCACGGCAGTGCGATCGTCTTCCGGACCACCCCGTACAGCGAGCTCGGCAGCCATGGACCGCGCAGTGAGGCAGCCTTCGAGGTCGACCACCTGGACTACGAACACCAGCAGGGCTGGAGTGTCGTCGCGCTGGGCCGGCTCGAAGAGATGACGCCTGAGGAGGTCGACGACCTCCGTGAGCACTGGGAACCGCGGCCATGGGCGGCTGGTCATCGCAACTTCTTCCTGAAGCTGGTGTGGCGAGAGCTCTCGGGTCGTCGCATCGGCAACGACTGGTCGCGGTCGTCGATGATGCCGGTGCGCCGGGTGGTGTGAGGCTTCCGGCGATCGCGGGCTGGCTCGACCGACGCTCGCGACTGCTCGCTCGCTAGCCTCGGTCTCATGAGCGAGCCGTCCGCCGAGCCCGAGCTGGGCCTGCCCGGCGATGCCCGGGCGCTCCTCGAGGCGGTCGTGGCCATCAGCTCCGACCTGGACCTGCACTCCGTGCTGAACCGGATCGTGGAGTCGGCCTGTCGGATCACGCAGGCCAGGTACGGCGCCTTGGGGGTGCTCGACACCGTCGGGCGCGGCCTGGCCGAGTTCGTGACCTACGGCCTCACCGATGAGCAGCACCGCGCGATCGGTGAGCTGCCTCGGGGCCGAGGGATCCTGGGCCTGCTGATCGAGCGTCCGGAGGCAGTCCGGCTGGCGCATCTCGCCGAGCATCCCAAGTCGTTCGGGTTCCCTCCGCACCACCCGCCGATGGACAGCTTCCTGGGCGTCCCGGTCAGGATCCGGGGGACGGTCTTCGGGAACCTCTACCTCACCGAGAAGCAGGGTGCGAGCAGCTTCACCGAGCAGGACGAGATGCTGGTCGAGGTGCTGGCCACCGCGGCCGGCTTCGTGATCGAGAACGCCCGGGCCTACGCCCAGAGCGAGCGCCGCCGTCAGTGGCTCGAGGCCTCGGTGCAGATCACCGAGGCCTTGCAGCCGCCGATCGAGATCGAGGAGGCGCTGCGCCAGATCACCGTGGGTGCCCGCCGGGTGCTGCGAGCGGCAGCAGTGGCACTTCTGCTCCGGCGGGACGTCGAGCACCAGATCGTGGCGGTCGACGGTGCCGATGCCGCCCGGATCCCGGACGTGGTCGCAGACCTGAAGGCCCGGATCGCCGAGGCCGAGCGCGAGCGGGAGGTGGCCGTCGTACAGACCGGGGAGCACGGCACGGTGGTGCTGGTGCCCCTGCGGGCGCAGATCGCGCCGGGGGGTTTGCTGCTCGTGACGCTCGACGCTGGTCGTTCTGGCCTCGAGGTCGAAGAGGTCGACCTGCTGGCCTCGCTTGCGGACCAGGCGTCCCTCGCCCTGGACCGGGCGGAGGCGGTCGCGGACCGCGAGGAGCTCGCGCTGGTCGCCGACCGGGACCGGATTGCGCGGGACCTGCATGACCTGGTCATCCAGCGCCTGTTCGCCACGGGTCTGCAGCTGCAGGGCGCCCGCCGGATCGGGATGAGCGACGAGCTGCGCGAGCGCCTCGACAGTGCGGTGGTCGACCTCGACACGACGATCCGCGACATCAGGTCCACCATCTTCGAGCTGCAGCGAGTCGGTGAGCGCTCCCTGCGGGCCGCCATCCGGGACCTGGCGAAGGAGTACGTGCCGGTCTTGGGCTTCACCCCGCTCGTCCGCACCACAGGCCCCGTCGACACGGCGGTGGGGGCAGAGCTGGGGGAACAGCTCCTGGCGGTGCTGCGCGAAGCGCTCTCGAACACGGCCCGGCACGCGGAGGCCTCGGCAGCGTTCGTCGAGGTCGAGGTGAGCGGCGACCTGGTCCTGCTCAGCGTCACCGACAACGGCAAGGGGATCCCGGCCGAGCGACAGGAGAGCGGTCTTCGCAACGTACGCCGTCGCGCGGCCGATCATGGTGGAGCCGTGCGGTTCCTGAGGGAGGAGCCGCACGGCACGAGGCTCGAGTGGTCGGCGAAGCTGACCGTCGGCTGAGGCGCGCCCTCCCCGCCTCAGCCGGGCAGCAACCGGCGGCCGGTGATCGAGACCGGGGTGACCCGGATGACCAGCGGCCGGACCCCGTCCGCCCACGGGAAGGGGCGGCGCTGGTCGCGCGCCAGCTCGTCGTCCGCGACGTAGGACGCGACTCCGCGGAGCACCACGCTCCAGCCGGACTGGGTGTAGTCGTCGAACTCGTCCACCTCGAACGCCACCCTGGCGTTGCTGAGGTTGCGGGCGATGCTGTTGGCGGGCGACGTGCGGAACAGCACGGTGTCGCCGTCCAGCACGTAGTTGACGGGGAGCACGGCCGGCCCGTCCTCGTCGACGAAGGCGACGCGTCCCACCGACGTACTCCCCATCAGCTCATGGCACTCCCCGGCCGGCATCTCGGTGAGCCTGCCGGGGAACCAGTTTTCGGCGGTCCTCATCGGAGCACCTCGTGGCGGCGGACCAGGTTGGTCCGTGCCCACTCCTTGCCCAGACCCCAGGTGTCGCCGGCCAGCGTCGTGGCGAGCACCACCATGGAGAGGGCTCCGAGCAGGTGGTCGTCGACGACCGGGTTGTTCTCCAGGGGCATCGAGGCGACCCACATCATCAGGTAGAGCAGCGCCCCGGAGGCCGCCGCGATCCGCATGCCGGTCCCGAGGGTGAGGGCGAGGCCGATGCCCAGAAGCGCCAGCATGAAGAGCCAGTTGACCCAGGTGTCTCCCGCGATGTCGTTGAAGAACGACTGGAAGGGGTTGTCGGCGGGAACCCCGAAGGTGAGGAATCCGAAGGTGGGGCTGCCGCCGTTGATCCACGCGTCGGGACCGAACCGGTCAACCGCACCGGTCTCGGGGTTCACCCCGGTGGCGTAGCCCAGGGCCAGCAGCTTGTCGAAGAACGCCCAGAGGAAGGTCACGCCGAAGCCGATCCTGAGAGCGGCGAGAGCGCGTCGGGCGACGATGTGGGTGACCACGTCCTGCTCGAGCTTGACGTCGACATCGGACGGGTGATGGACAGTGCTCATGGCGTTGCCTCCGTTCGGGGCACGTGGCCCGCTTGATCTGACAACTCCAGCCTGTCCGGCCATGGACTTCCCTAGCAGGGCCGTGCGACCGGACCTGGGGGGTCCTTGGTCCCGTGGGGAAGGAGCGCCGGTCTCGACACGCCGGTTCGCCGCCCTCGCAGGCTCGGTCGGCGACGGCTCGCTCGACCACCATCAGCGGATCCGCTGGCGCGTCTCCGCTACCCGCGGAGCAGCTTGGAGGCGAGCACGGCGGCCTGGGTACGCCGTTCGAGGCCGAGCTTGGACAGAATGCTCGACACATAGTTCTTCACGGTCTTCTCGGCGAGGAACAGCCGCTCGCCGATCTGCCGGTTGGTCATCCCCTCGGCGATCAAGGCCAGGATCTTGCGTTCCTGGTCGGTGAGGCCGGCGAGCTCCTCGTGCTCGGGCGGTCCGCTGCGGACCCGTTCCAGCACGCGGGCCATCAGATGGGGGTCGATCAGGGACTGGCCGGCGGCCACGCGCCGCACGCTGTCGACGAGGTCGCCGACGTCGATCTGCTTCAGGACGTAGCCTGCGGCCCCCGCCATGATGGCGGCGAACAGCGCCTCGTCGTCGTCGTAGCTGGTCAGGATCAACGCCTTGATCGACGGATCGGTCGAGCGGATGTCGCGACACACGTCGATGCCGCTGCCGTCGGGGAGCCGCGCGTCGAGGACGGCCACATCGGGGCGGAGCGCCGGGATCCGGGCCGTCGCCTCGCGGGCGGTGCCGGACTCGCCCACGATCTCGATGTCGCCCTCACCCTCGAGCAGGTCCCGCAGGCCGCGGCGCACGACCTCGTGGTCGTCGAGCAGGAAGACGCGGATCGGATCGGTGTCCATGCTCTGTTTGTACCGGACTCAGCGCCCCTGGTCAGGTGCTCAGGCGATGACAGGCTCCGTCTCGTCACCCTGACTGGCTCGGCGCACCACCGAGTGGCGCCCCGTTCAGAGCGCCGGGAGGGGCGCCCCCGGCCTTCGGCTGGGTCGCGGTGTCGACCCGGACCGCCAGCTTGACGGTGTAGCCGTCGTCCAGGTTGCCGGTCACGCTCGCGAGCTGCCTCGCTGCGCCGTCGTCGGCGAAGACACCGTCCGTGGCCAGGCTCACCCCGGTCAGGTTCTGCGCCGACTGCTCGTAGCCGGTGGTGGCGTAGACCTGGTCGCACGTCGCCTTCGGCAGCGCGACCTGCGAGGTAGCGATCGCGTTGGTGGAGTCGGAGATGCTGTCCCGGTCGGGGTAGACCTCGAAGTGGATGTGCGGCCACCGACCGGCGTAGCAGGCGGGGAAGACGCTGGTGAAGCGCACCAGCCCGTCGGCGTCGGCCACCTGGGCGCCGCGCAGGTAGTTCTGGTCCTCGGCCCCTTCGGAGTACAGGGAGTACCGACCCTCGCGGTCGCAGTGCCAGACGTAGACGGCGACGCCGGCGAACGCGGACCCGCCCGCGGCGAGGTCGCTGAGAGCAAGCTCCAGCGTCATCGGAACCCCCTCGGCGGTGCCGGTGAAGTCGCCGATGCTCGAGCGGATGTCGCTGCGGATGATGCCGCTCTCCTCGAGGACGTCCGGACCGTTCGAGCCGTCGCCGGGGTAGGGCCCGGCAGTCTCGTCGGGGATCTCACCGCCGGCTCCACTGGGACCGGTCGTCGATGCGGTATCTCCCGCGTCGCTCGAGCACGCCACGAGTCCCAGGCCGAGTGCACCCAGACCAACACCCCGCAGGACGGACCGGCGGTGGAGGACGGTCTCGACGTCGAAACCGAGCCCTTGGTCCTCGAGGTCCTCCGTGGGGCGTGGCAACAACCGGCCCCGCCAGGTCCGTGCCGTCCCTTGCGCGGTCTCCTTGCGAGTTCCTCCCATGTGCTGGCCTCCGTGCCTGTGTCCGCGAACCCCTCCGCTCACCAGTGTCCTCAGGCTGCGGCACAAGTCTGTGCGGATGATGACTGCCGCCCGTGGATCGGCTGTACGCGGAGTACGGTGCGGCCATGCGTTTCGGTCTGGTCGGCACGGGTCCCTGGGCGACGATGGTGCACGGCCCGGGACTGGCCGGCGCCCGCGACGTCGAGCTGGTCGGCGTGTGGGGTCGTACCCGGGAAAAGGCCGGAACCCTGGCCTCGACGCTGGGCGTGAACGCGTACGTCGACTACGACGCGCTTCTCGAGGATGTGGACGCCGTTGCGTTCGCAGTCCCGCCCGACGCCCAGGCCGAGCTCGCCCTGGTGGCGGCACGGGCCGGGAAACACCTGCTCCTCGAGAAGCCGGTCGCGATGACCGTGGACGACGCGCGCGCCCTGCGGGACGCTGCCAGTTCCGCCGGCGTGGCCTCCGTCGTCTTCTTCACCGACCGCTTCATCGAGGAAACGCGGGACTGGTTCCGCGAGGTGCATTCCTCCGACAGCTGGGGCGGCGGCTGGTTGCGCTGGTTCAGCTCCCTGCAGGAGGAGGACAACCCGTTCGGCAGCTCGCCCTGGCGCCAGCAGCGGGGCGCCTTGTGGGACGTCGGCCCCCACGCGCTGTCAACCCTGGGCGCCGCCCTGGGGCCGATCGACTCCGTCACGGCTGTCGGGGGCAATGACGACCTGGTCGTGCTCGTGCTCCGTCATGAGTCGGGCGCCACCAGCACCGCGTCGATCACCGCGTTCGCGCCCCCCGCGGCGGCGGGCTTCGAGGCCGCGGTGTGGGGCGAGTCTGGGCTGCTGCACATGCCTCCCCGGCCCGAAGGGGACGCCTCATCCCCCTATGTCACGGCCGTCGAGGAGCTGGTGGAGGCGGTCTCGGAAGGCTCGCCGCACGAGCTCGACCTCGCCTTCGGCACCCACATCGTCGAGCTCCTGGCGGAGGCCCAGGCGCAGCTCGACGCCGCGCACGACGCCAGGTAGCTCCGGATCAGTCTCTTAGTCGGGCACCACGGCGACGATCGTCGGCGAGTGCTCGACCACCGAGCGGGCGATGCCGCCGAACGTTCCCCGGGCCAGACCGTGTTCGGGGTGCCTGCCGACCACCACCAGATTCATGTGGGCCGAGGCGCGGACCAGGGCGGCGTCAGGCAGACCCTGTGCCAGCTCGAGCTGCACCCGCACCTCGGGGTACTCCTCACCCATCCCGCTGACCGACTCGGCGAGCAGCAGCCGATCCGACTCGTAGTCGCCGGTCAGGGGTGACCCGCCCACCGGGGCGAGTGCGGCTGCGTCCCAGTACGTGTGCAGCACGGTCAAGGGAAGGTCGTGGAGCGCAGCCTGGCGGTAGGCGAACTCCAGGGTGGCCCGGCATCCCGTCCCGTCCACGCCGACCAGGACCCCGCGACGCACCTCTCCCGGGTGATGGGGACGGACCACGACCACCGGGCAGGTCGCATGGCTCGCGACAGCGACGCTCGTCGATCCCAGCAACAGGGTGCGGACCGGTCCCCGGCCGCGGGAACCGAGCACGATCAGGGATGCGCGGTCCGCGACGTCGAGCAGCGCCTGCCGGGGATCGGCGACGCTGAGGAGTGTGGAGACCTCCAGGTCGGGGTGGCTCTCGCGGACGAGGCTCGCGACCTGCTCGACCAGCGCTCGAGCCTCACCCTCGACCTGGCCGAGGATCTGGCTGACGTCGGCACCTGCCCTCACCAGCCAGAGGTTGGCCTGGGTGTCGAGGGCCCGGAAGGCGTGCAGCAGGACGAGCGGCCGGTGCTCGCGTTCCGCCTGACGGGCCGCCCAGTCGATGGCCTGCAGGGCGGACGTCGAGCCGTCGACCCCGACGACCACGGCTCCGCTCGGCATGGTGTGGGCGCTCATGTCCTCAGCATGCGACCCGGGCGCCGCTGCGGCTCGGGCCTTTGGTCCCGGTCACGGGGGCAGGACGGCACCTCCATGGAACCGTCCCCGGACGAGATCGTGGGTCCCAGTCGGGCCTGGGAGGGCGGGGCCTACCGAGGAAGGGGTTCCAACAGGTGCGCGACTTTGCCAAGGTGGTTCCGAACCCCGAGGGGAGCAATCAGTGACAACACCGTCGGACTCGGGCCCGGTGACCAAGGACCGCACCAGCGCGCGCAGTCGCAGCCCGCTCCTGATGCTCGCGGTCGCGACCGTGGGATTCGCCGTCAACTTCTGGGCGTGGGCGCTGCTGAGCCCGCTCGGCCCGCTGTATCGCGCGACTGGTCGGCTTGGGACCCTCTCGGAGTCGGACGTCGCGCTGCTCGTCGCCGTACCGGTCATCGTCGGCGCGCTCGGCCGGATTCCGATCGGCGCGCTGACGGACCGGTACGGCGGCCGGATCATGTTCCCGCTCGTCTCCGTCGCCACGATCGTGCCGGTACTTTTCATCGGGCTGGTGGCCCAGGACTCCTTCACCGCGATGCTCGTCGCTGGGTTCTTCCTCGGCATCGGCGGCACCGCCTTCGCAGTCGGCGTTCCCTTCGTCAACGCATGGTTCCCCCCGCAGCGCCGAGGGCTGGCCGTCGGTGTGTTCGGCGCCGGCATGGTCGGCACCGCCGTCAGCGCGCTCACCACGGTCAAGCTGTACGAGGGGGTGGGTGAGTCCGCTCCCTTCGTGCTGACCGCGGCCGCGCTGGCCCTTTACGCCGTCGTCGCCTGGATCGTCCTGCGGGACGCACCCGGCCGTGTCGTGCCCGAAGGATCGCTGCTGCGCCGGCTGGTCGCCAACGCCACGCTCCCGATCTCCTGGCAAGCAGCGGTGCTGTACGCCGTGGCGTTCGGCGGGTACGTCGCCTTCTCGGTCTACCTGCCCGCCTACCTCAAGACCGCCTACGGTCTGGATCCCGCCGCCGCCGCCGACCGGATGGCCGGTTTCGTGCTCGTGGCCGTGCTGATGCGGCCGATCGGCGGCTGGCTGTCGGACAGGATCGGCCCGGTCCCGGTCCTCGCCACCGGCTTCGCCGTCGTGGCCGTCGGCGCGGGCGTCGCCGCCGGAACCCCGATCCTCGAGCCCGTCGGGGCGGTGGCATTCCTGGCCATGGCCGCCGCCCTCGGCAGCGGGAGCGGCGCCACCTTCGCGCTGATAGCGAGGGTCACCGACCCGTCGCGGGTCGGTGGTGTGACCGGTCTGGTCGGGGCCGCGGGCGGGCTGGGGGGCTTCGCTCCGCCGCTGGTGATGGGCTACGTCTACGGCCGCACGGAGTCCTACGCCATCGGACTGGGGCTGCTGTCGGTGACCGCCGTACTGACCCTGGTGCTGACCCTGACCGTCGTCCGCCACACCGCGGCAGGAGGTGCCCGTGAGCAGTGACACCGGTCGTCCCGGGCTGGACTCGCCGCTGATCGAAGCCCTGGTCGGGACGCGCCGCTACTTCACCCGGGCCGAGGTGTCGCAGGACCGGCGCACGCTCACGCACAAGGGCGGTCGCGAGGCCGACGACTTCTACCGGGACCGGTGGAGCCACGACAAAGTGGTGCGCTCGACCCACGGCGTCAACTGCACCGGCTCGTGCTCCTGGAAGGTCTACGTCAAGGACGGCATCATCACCTGGGAGACCCAGCAGACCGACTACCCATCCCCGGGACCTGATCGGCCGGACTACGAGCCCCGCGGCTGTCCGCGCGGTGCCGCGTTCTCCTGGTACACCTACTCGCCGACCCGGGTCAGGTATCCCTACGTGCGCGGTGTTCTGCTCCAGATGTATCGCGAGGCGAAGCGCCAGCACGACGACGACCCCGTCGCCGCCTGGGCCCACGTCGTCGACCATCCACTGCGCGCCAAGGCCTACAAGTCCGCGCGGGGGAAGGGCGGACTGGTCCGCGCCTCGTGGGACGAGGCGACGGAGATGATCGCCGCGGCCTACGTCCACACGATCCAGAAGTGGGGCCCCGACCGGGTGGCCGGCTTCTCGCCGATCCCGGCGATGTCGATGGTCTCCCATGCCTCGGGTGCGCGGTTCACGCACCTGGTGGGCGGCTCGATGCTGTCGTTCTACGACTGGTACGCCGACCTGCCGGTGGCGTCACCGCAGGTGTTCGGGGACCAGACCGACGTGCCGGAGTCGGGGGACTGGTGGGACGCGGGCTACCTGGTGATGTGGGGCTCGAACGTCCCGGTCACCCGCACTCCTGATGCCCACTGGATGACCGAGGCCCGCTACCGCGGCCAGAAGGTCGTGGTGGTCGCGCCCGACTACGCCGACAACGTGAAGTTTGCCGACGAGTGGTTGCCGGCGCGACCCGGAACCGACGCCGCACTGGCCCTGGCCATGGGGCACGTGATCCTCAAGGAGTTCTTCGTCGATCGGACCACGCCCTACTTCGACGACTATGTCAAGAAGTACACCGACCTGCCTTTCCTGGTGCGGCTCGAGGAGGACGGCCAGGGAACGCTCGCGCCCGGGAAGTTCCTGACCGCCGCCGACCTGCCCGCGCACGAGCACGAGGAGAACGCCGCCTTCAAGACCGTGCTGCTCGATGCGCGCACCGATGAGCCCGTGGTCCCGAACGGCGCACTGGGACATCGCTTCGGCAAGACCGGCGAGGGCCGCTGGAACCTCGATCTGGGCGGCGTGCAGCCCAAGCTCTTCCTCGACGACACCTCGGCCGACGCCGCCAGGGTGCGGCTGCCCCGTTTCGGCGAGCTGGACGGGGCTCCCGGCGAGATGGTGAAGGAGGTGCCGGTACGGCGGATCGGCGGCCGACTGGTCACGACCGTCCACCACCTGATGCTGGCGCAATACGGCGTGGGTGCGTCGTACGACGACGCGGATTCGCCGTACACCCCCGCCTGGCAGGAGCCGATCACCGGTGTCCCGGCCAGGGCCGCCATCCGGATCGCCCGGGAGTTCGCCCGCAACGCCGAGGAGTCGCGCGGCCGCTCGATGATCCTGATGGGCGCCGGGACCAACCACTGGTTCCACTCCGACACGATCTACCGCTCGTTCCTCGCACTGACCACGCTCACCGGGTGCCAGGGGGTCAACGGGGGCGGCTGGGCGCACTACGTCGGTCAGGAGAAGGTGCGTCCGGTGACCGGGCACGCCCATCTCGCCAACGCCCTGGACTGGAGCCGGCCACCGCGGAACATGATCCAGGCGGCGTACTGGTACCTCCACACGGACCAGTGGCGTTACGACCAGTTCTCGGCGGACACCCTCTCGGCGACGACCTCCACCGGGCAGCTGGCCGGCCTCGGTACGGCCGACGTAGTGGCGAAGAGTGCCCGGATGGGCTGGATGCCGTCGTACCCCACGTTCGACCGCAACCCCCTCGACCTCTGCGACGAGGCGGCCGCGGCCGGCCGGCCCGTCGGCGAGCACGTGGTCGAACAGCTCCAGGAGGGGACGTTGCACTTCGCCGGGGAGAACCCGGACGCCCCGGACAACTTCCCCCGGATTCTGGCCGTGTGGCGGGCCAACTTGCTCGGTTCGTCGGCCAAGGGCAACGAGTACTTCCTCAAGCACCTGCTCGGCACCACCTCGTCGGTCCGCGCGACCGAGACGCCGCCCGCCAAGCGGCCACGTGACGTGACCTGGGTCGACGAGGCGCCCGAGGGCAAGCTCGACCTGCTCCTCAGCCTGGACTTCCGGCAGACGTCCACCACGATCTTCAGCGACGTCGTGCTGCCGGCGGCGACCTGGTACGAGAAGCACGACCTGAGCACCACCGACATGCACCCGTTCGTCCACTCGTTCAACCCGGCGATCGCGCCCCCGTGGCAGACCCGCACCGACTGGGACGCGTTCCGAACGATCGCCCAGAAGTTCTCCGAGCTCGCCGGGCCGCGGCTGGGTGTCCGCAAGGACGTCGTGGCCGTGCCGCTCACCCACGACACCCCCGATGCGATGGCCACTCCCCACGGCCGGGTGCGGGACTGGAAGCTCGGCGAGTGCGACCCGGTGCCCGGCGTCACGATGCCGAAGCTGGTCGAGGTGGAGCGGGACTACGGCGCGGTTGCGGACAAGTACGACGCCCTCGGGCCCCTGCTCGACACCCTCGGCACCACCACCAAGGGCATCACCTACGACGTCTCCGCGCCGATCGACCATCTCCGCGCCAAGAACGGCACGATCCGTGGGGGCGCGGCCGACGGCCGGCCATCCCTCGTCCGGGACGTGCACGTGTGTGAGTCGATCCTCGCGCTGTCCGGCACCACCAACGGCCACCTGGCTGTCCAGGGCTTCAAGACCCTGGAGAGGCGCACCGGCGTGCAGCTCCACGACCTGGCCGCCGAGCACGAGGGCAAGCAGATCAGCTTCGCCGACACCCAGGCGTCGCCGCAGCCGGTGATCACCTCGCCGGAGTGGTCCGGCTCGGAGACGGGTGGGCGGCGCTACTCCCCGTTCACGATCAACGTCGAGCGCCTCAAGCCCTGGCACACGCTGACCGGACGGCAGAGCTTCTACCTCGACCACGACTGGATGACCGAGCTCGGTGAAGGACTCCCGGTCTACCGACCCCCGCTCAACATGGGGGCGTTGTTCTCCGAGCCCGACGTCGGTGACGTCGGGGAGCTCGGCGTGACGGTCCGGTACCTGACCCCCCACAACAAGTGGTCGATCCACTCCGAGTACCAGGACAACCTCTTCATGCTGTCGCTGTCCCGGGGCGGACAGTCCATCTGGATGAGCGAGGTGGACGCCGCCAAGGTCGGAGTCGCCGACAACGACTGGATCGAGGCCGTCAATCGCAACGGTGTGGTCGTCGCCCGCGCGATCGTGTCGCACCGGATGCCGGAGGGCACCGTCTACATGCACCACGCACAGGACCGGCTGATCGACGTACCGCTCAGTGAGACCTCGGGCAACCGCGGAGGGATTCACAACTCGCTGACCCGGCTGCTGATCAAGCCAAGTCATCTGATCGGTGGCTACGCCCAGCTGACCTTCGCGTTCAACTACCTCGGGCCCACCGGCAACCAGCGCGACGAGGTCACCGTGATCCGCAAGCGCAATCAGAACGTGGAGTACTGACCATGCGTGTGATGGCCCAGATGGCGATGGTGATGAACCTCGACAAGTGCATCGGTTGCCACACCTGCTCGGTCACCTGCAAGCAGGCATGGACCAACCGGGCCGGCACCGAGTACGTCTGGTTCAACAACGTCGAGACGCGACCCGGCCAGGGCTACCCGCGGCGCTACGAAGACCAGGAGACCTGGCAGGGTGGCTGGGAGCTGAGCAAGCGGGGTCGCCTCAAGCTCAAGGCAGGTGGCCGGTTCCGGAAGCTGCTCACCATCTTCTCCAATCCCAAGCTGCCCTCGATCCACGACTACTACGAGCCGTGGACCTACGACTACGCCACCCTCACCGACGCCCCCGCACAGGAGCACACGCCGGTCGCCCGGCCGAAGTCGCTCCTCACCGGGAAGGACACCAAGATCACGTGGTCGGCCAACTGGGACGACAACCTGGGCGGCTCGGCGGCGACGTTCGAGCAGGACCCGGTGCTCAAGAAGGTGTCCACGGAGGTGAAGAAGTCCTTCGAGGATGCCTTCATGTTCTACCTGCCCCGGATCTGCGAGCACTGCCTCAACCCGTCGTGCGCCGCGTCCTGCCCGAGCGGGGCGATCTACAAGCGCTCCGAGGACGGCATCGTCCTGGTGGACCAGGACCGCTGCCGGGGCTGGCGGATGTGCGTGTCCGGCTGCCCCTACAAGAAGGTGTACTTCAACCACCGCACCGGCAAGGCCGAGAAGTGCACCTTCTGCTTCCCGCGGATCGAGGTCGGTCATCCGACCGTGTGCTCGGAGACCTGTGTGGGGCGGCTGCGCTACATCGGCCTGGTGCTCTATGACGCCGACCGGGTGCTCGAGGCCGCGGCGACGCCGGACGACCAGGACCTCTACGAGGCGCAGCGGTCGATCCTGCTCGACCCGCACGACCCCGAGGTGGTGCGCGCGGCCGAGCGGGACGGGATCCCGCACGACTGGATCGAGGCCGCGCAGCGATCGCCGATCCACGCGCTGATCAACACCTATCGGGTGGCGCTTCCGCTGCATCCGGAGTACCGCACGATGCCCATGGTCTGGTACATCCCGCCGCTCTCGCCGGTGGTCGACGTGGTGCGGGAGACCGGTGAGGACGCGGAGAAGTCCGACAACCTGTTCGCGGCCATCGACGCCCTGCGCATCCCGATCGAGTACCTCGCCGAGCTGTTCACGGCCGGCGACGTCGCCCCGGTCGACGCCGTGCTCAGGAAGCTCGCGGCGATGCGGTCCTACATGCGGGACATCAACCTCGGACGGGAGCCGGACGGCTCCATCCCGGAGCAGGTCGGGATGAGCGAGGAGGACATGTACGACATGTACCGGCTGCTCGCACTCGCGAAGTACGACGAGCGGTACGTCATCCCTCCGGCCCACGCCGAGCAGGCGCACTCGCTGGAGGAGCTGGCCACCGAATGCTCGCTCGACTACGAGGGTGGCCCCGGCATGGTGGCCTCGGGGCCGTTCGGCGAGGGGTCGGGTGCCACCGTGCCGATCGCGGTCGAGAACTTCACCATGCTCAAGAGCCGCCAGACCGCCGACACCGTCGCCTCACCCGAGGACAAGGGCTCACGGGTCAACCTGCTCAACTGGGACGGCAAGGGGACCCCGGAGGGACTGTTCCCGCCCCGGTCGGAGGCTTCTGGAGAGGGGGAGCCCACGTGAGCGCGAGGCACCCGCGGCCCGATTGGGCGCCCGACGAGCTGACCGTCACCTGGCAGTCGGCATCGCTGCTGCTGGGTTACCCCGACGAGCAGGTCAGGGGACACCTGCCGGTCGTGCGGGACGCGGCAGCCCACCTGCCCGCCAGGCTGGGCAGTCCGCTGCTCGAGGTCGTGGACCACCTCGTGCGAACCGAGCTGGAGGACCTGCAACAGGCCTACGTCGAGACCTTCGACACCCGCCGCCGCTGCAACCTCTTCCTGACCTACTTCCTCCACGGCGACACCCGGAACCGAGGGATGGCGCTGCTGAGGTTCAAGCAGACCTATCTGCGTTCCGGCTTCGTCCTCGACGCTCAGCCCGATTCGGGGGAAGAGCTGCCCGACCACCTGTGCGTCGTGCTCGAGTACGCCGCCACGATTGATCGGCGGCTCGGGTGGGAGCTGCTGCTGGATCACCGGGCCGGTCTCGAACTGATGCGGCTGGCCCTGCTCGAGCGGGAGAGCCCGTGGGCGGGCGCAGTCACGGCGGTCTCGGCGACGTTCCCGCCGCTGCGCGGTGACGAGCGGGACGCCGTACGCGTGCTCGCCGCGGAGGGCCCACCGGCCGAGGAGGTGGGGCTCAGCCCCTACGGCACGCCGGTCTTCGACGCGGCCCTGGCCGGCGCCGCCGTGGACCTGCCCATGCCTCGCGTGCGAGGTGTCTGATGGACCAGTTCCTCTGGGTCGTCGTGCCCTACCTCTGCCTGGCCACCTTCGTGGTGGGGCACTTCTGGCGCTACCGCTACGACAAGTTCGGCTGGACCACCCGGTCGAGCCAGCTCTACGAGGACCGGCTGCTGAGACTGGGCTCCCCGCTCTTCCACTTCGGCATGCTGGGCGTGGTCGGCGGCCACGTCATCGGACTGCTCGTGCCCGAGTCGTGGACGGACGCGCTCGGGATCAGCACCGAGACCTACCACGTCGTCGCGGTCGTCGGTGGTCTGATCGCCGGGCTGATGGCGCTCGTCGGCCTCGGGATCCTGGTCTACCGGCGTCGTACTGTCGGCCCGGTGTTCTCGGCCACGACGGCCATGGACAAGGTGATGTACGTCTTCCTCGCGGCGGTGATCGTGCTGGGCATGTGGAACACCATCGCCGGCTCGATCCTGTCGGTGGGCGGCCACTACGACTACCGCGAGGGGGTTTCGGTCTGGTACCGCTCCTTCCTGGCGCTCCAGCCCGATGCCTCGCTGATGGCGGAGGCGCCCATCGGGTTCCAGCTCCACGCGCTGGTGGCGTTCGGGCTGTTCGCCCTGTGGCCGTTCACCCGGCTGGTGCACGTCTTCAGCGCCCCCGTCGGGTATCTCACCCGGCCCTACATCGTCTACCGCAGTCGCGAGGACCGGCTCGGCAGCCACCGGCCGCGCCGTGGTTGGGACCAGCCGGTCTGATGTGCGAGCACTGCGGGTGCCGCGGCGTTGAGCCGATCGCCGAGCTGATGGACGAGCACTACCAGCTGCAGGAGGAGGGCCAGGCAGTCCTCCGGGCACTGCGAAGTGCCGACGGTGCCGGTGCGAGGGCCGCCCTCCGCGAGCTGGCGACCCATCTCGACCGCCACGTGCGACGGGAGGAGACTGGCGTCTTCGCGGCGCTCCGCCGCCAGGGAGAGTTCGTCGACGAAGTGGACCAGCTCGAGCGGGAGCACGAATCCTTCGACGCTGCGATCATCGCGCTGGACCCGGACGGCCCCGACTTCGCGAGCCGCGTCCACGACCTGGTCCGCGACCTCGACGAGCACGTCGAGCGCGAGAACCTCGGCATCTTCCCGGTGTCCGTTGTGACCCTGCACGCCGCCGGATGGGAGATGGTGGACCGGGCCCGGACCAACCACCCGACGTTCCTGGCCGAGACGTCCCCTGCCGGACCCCAACCCGCGGCCCCAGCCCTGTCGGACAGTTCGCAATGAGGAGTGGTTCATCGTGCAGTCGATATCCCTGACCCAGCTGGCGGAGGAGAGGCTCTCGGCCGCCCAGGACTCGGGCAACGGGCGTGCCTCCGCGACGATCTTCGGGGGACGCGAGCACGACATGCGCCAGACCCTGATCGCCCTCGCATCGGGCCATGCCCTGAATGAGCACGAGTCACCGGGCGAGGCCAGCCTGCAGGTGCTGTCCGGGGAGGTCCGGATCAGTGCGGGGGAAGAGTCGTGGTCGGGGATGGCCGGTGACTACCTGGTGATCCCGCCGCTGCGGCACGACCTGCAGGCCGTCAGTGACGCGGTGGTACTGCTGACCGTCGCTACCCGAGCCTGAGTAGTCCAGTGAGATGTGGTGGTGATTTCGCCCGATCCGGAACCAGAAGTCACTGGACTATCCGTGGTGGTTCGGGTCCAGAGGCTCGGGTGGATGTGCCACCGTTGACATGTGGCGAGAGACGAGCGAGAGGCGGACCGGCGGGCCCGGTTCGAGGAGCTCGCCCGTGAGCTGATCGACCCGCTGCGTCGCTTCCTTGCACGTCGTACCGATCCGACGACGGCCGACGACGTCCTCTCCGAGGCCCTGCTGGTGTGCTGGCGTCGCCTGGACGACGTACCGGACAACGCGCTGCCGTGGGCCTACGGCGTCGCCCGGAACTGCCTGGCGAACGCGCAACGGGGGGAGCGGCGCCAACTGCGGCTGGCCGCGAAGATCTCGGTCGTGGCGCCACCCGACCAGACCACCCGCGCCCCGGACGCAGCGGACGACGCGGTGCTGGAGGCGATGGCTGCGCTCCGACCCGAGGACGCCGAGCTGCTCCGCCTGTGGGCGTGGGAGCAGCTGACACCCGCCGAGATCGCCACCGTCCTCGAGGTCTCGCCCAACGCCGCGAGCATCCGGTTGCACCGGGCGCGAGAGAAGTTGCGCGACGGGCTGCGAAAGATCCAGCAGGAGTCCGGACATGAGCAGTCGAGAGAGGGGAGTGGGTCGTGAGCGATGAGCACGACGAGTTGCGCGCCCGGCTGCGTGCCGCGGACCCCGCCTCCTCCCTGCCCCGTTCCGACCCGGACCGGGTGGCCCGACTGCTGGAGGACACCATGAGCGACACCCAGACCGCAGAGCCCCGCACCGACGGCACCCGAAAGCGCAGCCCGCTCATCTGGCTGGCCGCGGCCGCCGTCGTCGTGATCCTCGCCGGAGCGGGTGTCGTCGCGGTCCTGAACCGCGGGCAGGACTCCGGCACGCCCACCGCCTCGCCCCCGGATTCCACCACCACGACCGAGCTGCGCGCACCGGGTGCGGGCGCGACCACCGGGCGCTGCCTGCCGCCGAGCGCGAAGGCATTGTCGGGGGCCAACGTCGCCTTCGACGGCACCGTCGAGAAGATCGACGATGACCTCGTGACGCTCCGGACCACCCACTGGTACGCCGGATCGCCGACCGATCTGGTGACGGTGAAGGGTCCCTCGCAGGAGTTGCAGCAGCTGCTCGTCGCCGTCGACTTCCAGGACGGGGGCCGCTACCTGGTCGCGGCCTCCAACGGAGGCCGGGTCATGGTCTGCGGCTTCAGCGACGAGTTCTCCCCGCGGCTGGAACAGCTCTACGACCAGGCCTTCGGGAACTGAGGGTGACGCGCCTCCACGGACTGCTCCTGGCTGCCGGTTCCGGCACCAGGATGGGGAAGCCGAAGGCCCTGGTGCGCGATGCCGACGACACGTCGTGGCTGAGGCGTGCGGTCGCCGTGCTCCAGCACGGGGGTTGTCAGGCCGTCACAGTGGTCCTGGGCGCTGGTGCCGACGAGGCCGCCCCGATCCTCGCCGGCACCGGTGTGGACGTGGTGGTGGCCGAGGACTGGGCCGAGGGGATGGGCGCCTCCCTGCGGGCCGGCCTCCGAGGGATCGCCGGGTCAGGCGCGCTGGCCGCCGTCGTGATGCTGGTGGACCTCCCCGACGTCACCGCCGACGTCGTCCGACACGTGGCCAAGCGAGTCACCCGGGCCGACCAGCTGGTGCGCGCGTCGTACGCCGGCCGGCCGGGGCACCCCGTCGTGATCGGCCGGGCCCACTGGGCGGCCGTGGCCGACTCCGTCTCCGGTGACCAGGGCGCCCGGGAGTATCTCGCGAGCCACGGCGTCGTCGACGTCGACTGCGACCATCTCGCCACCGGCCGCGATCGCGACCGCCCGTGACGTTTCGGTTGGTGAACCCCCAACCTCCACCACCCGAGCGTCACGGATGTCCCGTAAGGGAAACCGGCCGGGTCGCTCCCCCGTGGGCAACCCGGCCGGTCGGCGGTGGTGCGGGTCTCGGGTCCCGTACCACCACGCACGTGGGGCGCTTGTCGCGCCCGGTCGCCGGTGAGGAACCCTGCCGCGCGCTCCTCGAACATCAGGAGCGATTTGGTCGTACCCAGATACATCCGGGGCCAACGAAATCTTTACCGTCACGACGAAGAACCGGCCGGGTCGCACTGGGTTTTCGCTTTCCGCGGTCACCATCCGGCGCCGAAGGCGAGCAGTGGCACCACGTCCTCCGCCGTCGCGCAGACCTCGGCCAGGGCGTCGGCGGGCGACTCACCGCGTGCGACCTGCGCGTGCCAGCGGGCCAGGGTCTCGCAGGCGACGTCGTCGGCGATCACGACGGGCGACGAGAGCACCGTCCGTGCTCCCGCGTGCAGCCACGCCGCGGTCATGCCGACCGACTCCTCACCCGAACGCACCGACGCCCGGCCCAGCTCGCAGGCCGAGAGCACCACGGTCGACGGGACCGATGGCAGGAGGTCGATGTCGTAGCCGAACCACCGTCCGTCGGCGAGCTCGACAGCGGCGAACAGCGGGTTCTCACCGGAGTGGCTGCCGTGGCCGGCGAGATGGAGTACGTCGACCCGTGCCGCGAGCCCGGCGACCTCCTCGGCGGTGGCGTCCGGGCCGCACCGCACCTGGGCCTGCGGCCACTCGGCTGCGGCGCGGGTCACCTCTTCGTCCGCCCTGGCGAGGTGGGGTCCGGCGACGAGTCCCACCCTCGTGGGTGGCGTGGCCTCGGTTCGGCGTGCCTCGAGCCAGCGGGTCGCCGACGTCGGGATGGTCAGCGGCCTGCCGACCAGGCCGGGCATGAGCGACCACGGGGTTCCGGCCAGGACGCCGGACGGTGTGAGCACCACGCGACGCTCGCCCAGCACCGGGAGCAGCGGCCGGACCAGCTGATCGGCCGCCTCCTCGAACTGGCTCCTCAGCGAGGACCGGACCGGGCGCGCCAGCGGTCCGGTGCGGTGGGCCGCTGCCATGGTCAGGTCGGAGGTGATGGCGTCGAGCCGGTCTCGAAGGCCCCTGGCCCGACCCAGCTCTACGAACCGGGCGTCGTCGCCGGTGACCACGACGGCGGCAACCCGGTCGTCGACGACCAGATGGGCCACCAGTGCCGCATCGCACTCCGCCAGCGCCTCCTGGACCGCGTCCATCGGGGCGGGCTCGCCGACGGTGCCCCCGCCCTCGCCGTACCAGCTGCGTTGCCGGACCCGGGCCTGAAGCTTCGCGACCCGGCGGGCCTCCCAGGGAGAGCGATCCTGCTCGGCGCCCTGCAGCCACCTCAGCTCGGCCAGGTCGCTGGCCACCTGGGGGTCGGCCGGCGAACGTACCGGAACGACCCGACCGACCAGCGCCCGGGCGCGTTCGGACCACTCGTAGGCGAGGCCCGGCCGGCCGTCCTCGACGGCGAGCCGCAGACCTTGAACAGCGAGGTCGCGGCCGTGCCCCACCAGGGTGCTCTGGAGGTCGAGGCTGCCGAAGCTGGACTGCCACTCGTGGAGGTCGCTCAGCCCCGCCCGGACGTGTTCGTGTGCTCGGTGTCGGTCGTGTCGCACGCGGGCGAGCTCGGCCCGGACCTCGCGGGAGAGAAGTTTGGTGGCGATGGGGGAGCGGGTGTCGACCCGCACCGAACGCAGACGTGACGTCGCCTCTGCCAGTTGACCTCGGACGATCTCGACCCGCGCGGCCTGCAGCTGGAGGAGCACAGCGTCGCGGGGGTGCCCGTTCCGGCGCAGCTCGTGACTCAACTCCTCGGTCCTGCGCAGCAACGCGGGTGCACGGCCGCCCGCGGAGATCTCCGCCACCGTGGCCGCGGCCTCGGCCCGGAGCGCGGGCACCGGACTCTCCTGGCTCCGGTAGTGGCGGGCCGCCCGGCGTGCGACCACGCGGGCTCGGGCCGGGTCCTCGCGCAGCAGCGTCCAGGCCAGGGTGAGCTCACAATCGGCCTGGAAGGTGCGTAACCGGCGCGACCCGTAGGCCCGCGCCGCCTCCTCGAGCGACTTGATCGCTTCGCGCGGCCGGCCGGCCGCCGTCATCACCGCGGCGCGGTCCTGCTGGACGGTGGCCCGGTAGGCGGCGGACTGGGCCGAAAGAACTGGCGCTGCTTCGTCGATCATCTGCAGGGCGCCGACGATATCTCCGCTGAGGAGGCGGGCGTAACCAAGATTGTGCTCGACCTTGGCCTTCAGCACCTCCAGGCCTCCGGCCCGGGCGAGGTGTTCACGGGCGGCACTGAAGTCGTCGATCGCCGCCTGGGCGTCACCGCGCTGGAGGTGCACGTCGCCGCGGTTGAGCAGTACGGTGCCGATGGGCTCGCCGTCGGCGGGGAGCAGGTCGACCGCCCGGGCGAAGGCCTCCATGGACCGTTCGACGTCGCCGGTCCGTAAGCACAGCAGACCGAGCTGCGACCAGACCAGTCCGCGGGTCTCCTCGCCGAGATCACGCTGGGCGAGCAGGCTGGCGCATCGCTCCCGGCCGGCCGCCGGATCACCGGTCTCGGAGTCGACGTACGCCTTGGTCAGGTCGATCCGGGCGCGGAGGTCGGCCTCACCGGCCGCATCGCTCGCGCGGGACAGCAACGATCGGGCCCGGACAAAGGCGCCCCGGTTGACCGCCTCCCTGGCCCGCCGATGTAGGTCCTCCGCCCCGAGCATGTGCCCATCATGGACTGAGATCGGTCAGGGCGCTCAACGCTTTCCGGGCGCGGGTCACGGCGGCCTTACGACCGTCGCGCTTCCTGATGCCGCCCACGAGCTGGGCCGCCAGTCGACCGGCGAAGAGCGGGGCCGCGAAGGACGTACCGCTCCACAGCGCGAAAGTCCCCGTGTAGTCGTCCGGGTCGATCGACTCGCGTCGCCGCATGTACGCCTCGGTGCGCGCCTGCGGTTCAAGCCCGCCCTGGAAGGGCGGCATCGTGCTCATCAACGCGGCCCCCGGCGCAAACGCACGCACCCAGGGCCCGGCGTTGCTGAACAGCGCGTCCGTGCCGTTCGGGTTGAGCGCACCTACCGACAGCACGGGGACTACGCGATTCTGGGCCCGGACGGGACCGTTGCCGTCAGCCCAGGGGGCGAACGCCGCGGGGAACATCGGCCGCGCGGTCGCGTCGTTGCCTGCAGAGCAGACCACGGCGACTCCGCACTCGCCCAGTCTTCGCAAGATGTCGTACATCGTCGGGTCGAAGAGCAGGTCCTGGGGCGTCTCGTGGTAGTACCCCATCGACAGGTTGAGCACGTCGACCGGATGGCCCCCCTTCTTTCCGTCGCGGTGTCGCCGCGCCACTTCGGCGATGTCGGCCAGGGCCGCGATCAGGTCGCTCTCCACGACCGGACCGTCCGACCCGACGATGCGCCAAGAGACGATGTCGGCGTCCGGGCAGGCCTGGTGGACCAGACCCGCGATGAACGTCCCGTGTCCCGCGAGCGCGTCGATCCCACCGTCGAGGGCCCCCACCTGGTCGAACCACTTCTCCGGATCGGTGGCGTCGTCCACGTAGCCGATCGGGCGGCCGTCAAGGCCGACGGACCGGTTCACGATTCCGTCGAGCCAGGGATGGTCGCCGCATCCCGTGTCGAGAGTGGCCACGACCGGCCGGCGACCGCGGATCTCGTTATCGGCCCGACGCAGGGGTCTCGGCCCCGCGTACGTCATGGGCTGGCGGCCCCCGCGTCCGGAGTAGGAGTACGAGGAGACGGCGTCCGAACCAGCATCGCCCGACGGGTTGCTGTGGTGGAACGGGTTGCTGTGGTGGAAGGGGTTGCTGTGGTGGAAGGGGTTGGGGTCGATGCTGCGGACCAGCACGATGTGGTCCAGACCCACGCGGGTCATCGCCTCCAGGCCGTAGGCGGCCCGAGCGTGCTGGAGCAGAACCCATCCGTCCGGGGCGATGGTGGCGCGCTCGTCCCGCACGGTGAGGTCCAGCCGGACGACGCCGAGCTGTGAGTCCCGCTCGTCGGTCGCGCCCGACTCGTCGTCGGAGTGAACCGTGGCGACCCAGCCGAGGCTCTCCGCGACCTCCTGGAGCTGCCGGATACGAGTGGCGGTCTCGCCGCTGCGGGAGACCAGCAGGCGTGGGCCGACGTACACAGTGGACCGGGGGCGCACGTTCTTGACGGTCAGCGCGGTCCCGGGGTCGAGCACCCGGCCGCTCACCTGGTCGAGGACGTACCCCGGTGGGACGTAGGGCTCGCGCTGGGCGGAGAGCGCCGACTGGCGGGACGGAGGGCGCTGCTCCGACTCCGGTTGCTTGCTGGTCATGGTCTCCTCAGACGTGGAAGGGCGGTGTGGCTCGAGGCCGGGTGGTGGTGGGCGGCTCGACGTCGAAGGTCAGTCGGACCACCCCGGACGCCGCGCGAGTGAAGGCGAACCGGCCGTGCTGGTCCACCGAGGTCTGTTGCAGGGCGGCTCCCTGATCGTCGCGCAGGGTCACCGTCAAGCGACTGGCCGGCACCACCCAGCCGTCGAGGCGGGTGCCGTCGTCGAATGCGGAGAGGTGGACGTAGACCCGCAGGTCGGGGCCGACGTACTCCAGGAAGGTGGAGGTGAGCTCGTCGGCGTCCTCGACCGTGTCCGCGGAGCGGACCCCTGCAAGAGCGTCCGAGGACTCCACCAATGTCAGCAGCTCGAGCTCGAGGTCCTCAGCCGCGAGCCGGGCCAGGACGCCGTGGGCGAGATCGGCCGGCGGTGGATCGAGCTGGCGCCACAGGCGGGAGATGGCCTCGAGCAGGACGTCGTCGTCGAGCTGGTGCGACTCGTTCATGCCAGGCCCCCCGTCCGTACGAGCTCGACCCGCAGCTTCTCCAGGCAGCGCCCGCGGGTCGGTCCGATGCTGCCCACGGGCATGCCCAGGTCGTTGGCGAGGACGGTGTAGTCGGGTCGCGGTGTCGCTGCGACGATGCGGAGCAGGCGCTGGCACCGTTCCGGGAGCCGCTTGAGGCAGTCCCAGAGCCGGGCGTTCTCGTCGTCGAGCACGACCTGCTGCTCGGGCGCCGGTTCCTCGGGCAGGTGCCGGTCGAGGATGTCGTCCGCCTCGGGAGTCTGGCGCGTCCCCTGCTTGGCCACCCGCCACGCCTCCCGGCGTGCCGTCGTGCACAGCCAGCCGGAGACTGCTCGGGCCTCCGCGATCCCGTCCGCCGAGCGCACCAGCGCCAGCCAGGTCGTCTGTACGACGTCCTCGGACGTCTCGCGGTCCAGCCCGCACGCTCGCACCACCTGCCACAGCACAGGGCTGAGAAGCTGGACGAGCTCGTCCATCGCGCCCTGGTCCCCGTCGCGCCACCGCTGGAAGTGCTGGGCGGACGTCTCCCAGACCGAGTCGGACTCCGTCGGTTGCCGAGTCATGGTCTGCACACTCTCCGAGAGACGGGCTGGGGACGCTCTGATACATCCCGTCCGCAATCTAAACCCGTTTCGGAGCGACGAGGGTCGATTTGGCCGACCTTCGCACCGGATTCGTGACCAACCATCGCCCAACGTGACGCTGGGTAGCCTTGAGGCCATGGACTCCGTGGCCCAGGTCGCCCAGCGGCTCGGGCGCACCGGCTACCTGTGCGACGACGCCCTGGCGACGGTGACCTACCTGTCGCTGACGATGCAGCGGCCGCTGCTCGTCGAAGGCGAGCCGGGCACCGGGAAGACCGCGCTGGCCGAGGCGATCGCCGAGGCACTCGAGCTGCCGTTGATCCGGCTCCAGTGCTACGAAGGCATCGACGCCACCCAGGCGCTCTACGACTGGGACTTCCCCCGCCAGATCCTCCATCTCCGGGCGCTGGAAGCTGCCGGAGCCGGCAGCACCGACGTCGAGGAGGCCGAGAAGAGCCTCTACGACGCCCGCTTCCTGCTGGCGCGACCGGTGCTGGCCGCACTCCAGCAGAGCCCCGCCGTGCTGCTGGTGGACGAGGTCGACCGTGCCGACGACGAGTTCGAGGCGTTCCTGCTCGAGGTGCTGTCGACCTACCAGGTCAGCATCCCCGAGCTGGGCACGGTCAAGGCGGCCAGCCCGCCCGTCGTCGTACTCACCTCGAACCGGACCCGGGAGCTGCACGACGCCCTGAAGCGACGCTGCCTCTACCACTGGATCGACCATCCGGGGCTGGAGCGCGAGGTGGAGATCGTCCGTTCGCGCGCCCCGGAGGTCGCCGAGGCGCTCGCGCGCCAGGTGGTCGGGCTGGTCCAGCAGCTCCGGACCCGTGACGACCTGCTCAAGCCGCCCGGGGTCGCCGAGACCCTGGACTGGGCCCGTGCCCTGCAGCATCTCGGGACCGCCGAGATCGACCTGGCGACCGCATCAGCGACGCTCGGCGCGCTGGTGAAGTACCGCGAGGACAGCGACCGCGTGCGCCAGGCCCTGGATCGGATGCTCGCGACATGACCCCGACGGCTGCCCCGACAGTTGGCCGCGGCGCCGACGAGATCTTCCTCGGCTTCACCCGTGCCCTCCGGGCCGCGGGGGTACCGGTCACCCAGGATCGGGCGCACGGGTTCCTCGCCGCCGTGGCGGTCCTGGGCGCCGATGACCAGCGCGCGACGTACACCGCCGGGCGTGCCACCCTGTGCGCCGGACCGGACGACCTGGCCCGCTACGACCAGGTCTTCGAGGCGTACTTCAACGCCCGGGACGGCCTGCCGAGACCGCGGCCGGTCCAGGCGACCGCGCCGAGCTTCTCGTCCCTCCCCGAGGTCGAGGGCACCGGCGAGGGCGACCGCGACGACGAGGCGGTCCGGGCGATGGCCAGCGCGACCGAGGTGCTGCGGCACCGTGACGTCGCGGATCTCAGCCCCGCGGAGCGGCAACGGCTCTCGGCGATGTTCGCGACCCTGCGGTTACGACCGCCCCAGCGTCGTACCGCCCGCCACCAACGCTGGCACCGGGGCGACGTCGACGCCCATCGCACGCTGCGGGCCAGCCTGCGCCGGATGGGTGAGCCCGCCGACATCGAGTGGCGACGTCGGGGCGTGCGGCCGCGGCGGGTGGTGCTGCTGATCGACGTGTCCGGCTCGATGAGCGGGTACGCCGACGCGCTGCTGCGGCTAGGGCACCGGTTCACCCAGGCGGGGCGGGCGTCCGGCGCCGTCGTCGAGACCTTCACGCTCGGCACCCGGCTGACCCACGTGACCCGGGCGATGCGGCTGCGCGACCCCGAGCGCGCCCTGGTCGCGGCTGGAGAGACGGTCCCGGACTGGTCCGGAGGCACCCGGCTCGGGGAGACCTTGCGGATCTTCCTCGATCGCTGGGGCCAGCGCGGGATGGCCCGGGGTGCGGTGGTGGTGGTGTTCAGCGACGGCTGGGAGCGCGGGGACCCCGAGCTGCTGGCCACCCAGATGGGCCGCCTCCGTCGGATCGCGCACCGGGTGGTGTGGGTCAACCCCCATCGCGGCAAGACGGGCTACGAGCCGGTGCAGCAGGGGGTCGTGGCCGCGCTGCCCTACGTCGACGACTTCGTGGCCGGCCACTCCCTGGCCACGTTCGCGGAGCTCGCGGAGCTGGTGTCCCGTGCGTGACGTGATGCCAGAGCTGCTGGCGTGGTGGCGCTCCGGTGAGACCGTCGGCGTAGGCACGGTGGTGGCGACCTTCCAGTCGGCTCCACGGCCGGCGGGTGCGTCGATGTTGGTCGGACCCGACGAGACCGCGGTCGGCTCGGTCTCCGGGGGCTGCGTCGAGGGCGCGGTCTACGAGCTGGCCCAGCAGGTGGTGGATTCGGGAGAGCCCGTGCTCGAACGGTACGGCGTCTCCGACGACGAGGCCTTCGCGGTCGGACTCACCTGCGGCGGGATCCTCGATGTGTTCGTGGAGAAGGTGAGCCGTGAGACGTTCCCCGAACTCGGTGAGATCGCCGATGACGTCGAGGCGGGACGTCCGGTCGCCCTCGCCACCGTCATCGAGCACCCCGACCCGACGTGGCTGGGCCGCCGCTTGATCGTCCGCCCCGAAGGCCGGGTAGTCCAGCGACAAGTGGCTGATGAGCCCGGCGTGTCGACAGCCACTTCCCACTGGACTACCGGGTCGTTGGGGTCGAAGAGGGCCGACGACGCCGTACGCGACGATGCGCTGGGGCTGCTGGCGGCCGGCCACAACGCGACACTGACCTACGGGCCGGACGGGGAACGGCGCGGCGAGGGGATGCGGGTCTTCGTGTGGGCCTTCGCGCCGAAGCCGCGGATGCTGGTCTTCGGGGCCATCGACTTCGCGGCGGCGGTGGCCAGGGTCGGGAGCTTCCTCGGCTACCACGTCACCGTCTGCGACGCCCGACCGGTGTTCGCGACCGCCAGCCGCTTTCCGGAGGCCGACGAGGTGGTCGTCGACTGGCCGCACCGCTACCTCCAGGCCGAGGTCGAGGCAGGCCGGATCGACCGGCGCACGGTGATCACGGTGCTCACCCATGACCCGAAGTTCGACGTGCCGGTCCTCGAGCAGGCGCTCCGCCTGCCGGAGGTGGCGTACGTCGGCGCGATGGGGTCCCGTCGTACCCACGACGACCGGATGGCCCGGCTCAAGGAGGCCGGACTGACCGACGACGAGCTGGCCCGGCTCTCCAGCCCGATCGGGCTCGACCTCGGTGCCCGCACCCCCGAGGAGACCGCGATCAGCATCGCCGCCGAGATCATCGCCGGTCAGTGGGGCGGCTCGGGCGAGCCGCTCGGCGCCACCGAGGGGCGGATCCACCACCAGCGGAACCTCTCCGGCTGAGCGGTTCCCCCGCCCCGGCTCGAGGACTACGGTGGCGACAACACCGGGGAACGGACGGCAGGACTGTGGGGCGAGAGGAACTCCAGACGCGCAGGCTCGACGCCGTGCGCGCGTGGACCACGTTCGTCGAGCTCGGTGACGCCGCCGAATCACTGGTGCGGCCGGAGATCATGCAGAGCTGGCAGCTGTCCCAGGCGGCGATCACCCCTGACGTCGTCGAGGCCCCGTTGTCCGACGAGGGCGACACCGCGGCGTACTGGCGCGCCACGCCGCTGCAGACCGCGGTCGAGCGCGTGGAGTCCGACCTGAAGCGCACCGCGGAGGACGGCGACCTCGTGATCGCAGTGACCGACCCGCAGACCCGCATCCTCTGGACCTACGGCGGCCGGGTGATGCGCCGCAAGGCCGAGACGGTCAACTTCGTCCCCGGCGGCCGGTGGGACGAGGCCAGCGTCGGCACCAACGCGCTCGCGATCTCGATGCGCACCGGCGATCCGTCGATGGTGTTCAGCGCCGAGCACTACGCCTCGATGGTGCACAACTGGGTCTGCTGGGCGGCGCCCGTGCACGACCCCGTGACCGGCGACCAGATCGGGGTCATCGACCTCTCGACCACGTGGGACCGCACCCACCCGATCGGGCTGGCGACCGCCCGGGTGATGGCGCGGCTGATCGAGAGTGCCATGCCACGCTCGCGCGACTGGCCGGGCAGCCGGCTGGGGAGCATCGCGCCGGACGAGCCAGGGCTCACGCTGTCGCTCCTCGGGAGCGCCGAGGCGTGGCTCGACGGCGAACGGCTGCTGCTGAACCGGCGCCAGACCGAGGTCCTCGCCCTGCTGACCATGCACCCCGAGGGCCTGTCCCTGGAACAGTTGCACGCCCTCGTCTACGGCGATCAGCCGGTCACGATGTCGACCCTCAAGGCCGAGGTCTCCCACCTCCGCTCCGCGCTGGGGGGCCAACTCGCCTCACGTCCCTACCGACTCACCATGCCCACCCGGGTCGACGTCGACGAGGTGCTCGCCCACCTGCGTCGGGGAGAGGTGCGCGCGGCCGTTGCGGCGTACACCGGGGACCTGCTGCCCGGCACCGATGCGCCGGCTCTGGTGGAGCTCGCCGAGTATCTCGCCGTCAGCGTCCGCGAGGCGTTGCTCGCCCAGCCCGATCCGACAGCGGTCCTGCGCTACACCGAGCTCGCGCCCTATGACGACCAGGTGATCGAGAGCTGTCTGACCTGGCTGGGGGAGCGGGAGCACCCGGCCAAGGCACTGCTCAAGGGGCGCCTGGCTGCCGGCCGTCGCAGCTGACCGCGAGGCGTACGCTCGAAGTGGAGGCTTTCTCCTCGTTGCTGGAGCTGGTCGATGGACATCTTGTTCTACATCCTCGGGGCGTTGACCGTCTTGCTCATCGTGAGCGCGATGGGCAGCGCGCGAGTCGTGCAGCAGATCGAACGTGGCGTCGTCTTCCGCCTGGGTCGTGCCCAGCAGGAGATCAGATCGCCAGGTCTCACCATGCTGGTCCCGGTCGTGGACCGGATGCACAAGGTCAACATGCAAGTGGTCACCATGCCGGTACCGGCCCAGGACGGGATCACCCGCGACAACGTGACCGTGCGAGTCGACGCCGTCGTCTACTTCCGGGTGGTCGACCCGATGCGGGCCGTGGTCAACGTGCAGGACTACCAGTTCGCGATCTCACAGGTGGCCCAGACCTCGCTGCGCTCGATCATCGGGAAGAGCGAGCTCGACGACCTGTTGTCCAACCGGGAGAACCTCAACCAGGGCCTTGAGGTGATGCTGGACAGCCCGGCCGCCGGGTGGGGGATCGAGATCGACCGGGTGGAGATCAAGGACGTGGCGCTGCCGGAGACGATGAAGCGCTCCATGTCCCGGCAGGCGGAGGCCGAGCGCGAACGACGGTCGCGGATCATCACCGCCGACGGCGAGTTCCAGGCCTCCCAGAAGCTGTCTGAGGCCGCCGCGGCCATGTCCGGTACGCCGGCGGCGCTGCAGCTGCGGCTGCTCCAGACGATGGTGGAGGTCGCGGCCGAGAAGAACTCGACCCTGGTGCTGCCGTTCCCGGTCGAGATGTTGCGCTACTTCGAGGCCATGTCCGGGGGTCCACCGAAGCGGCCAACTGAAAGACCGCCTGGCGAGCTGCCGTCCGACGACGACTGACCGGGTCTCGACGCGCCCGTCGCGACCTCGTTCCTCGGTCGCGGGGCTTGCTCGACCGGGACAGCCTCGTCCGTAGCGACCGCGTCGCTACCGGGCGGCCTGGATCTCGACGCGCCCGACGCGACCTCGTTCCTCGGTCGCGGAGCTTGCTCGACCGGGACAGCCTCGTCCGTAGCGACTTCGTCGCTCCGGACGGCCTGACCCCAACCTTTCCCCAACCTTCTGGCCGTAGCGTGACCGGCATCACCCGACGTCCACGCCCGGGAGCTCCCACATGACCAGGATCAGCCTCACCGTCGACGGAGCGAAGGTCTCCGACGACGTCGAACCCCGCATGCTCCTCGTGCAGTACCTGCGCGAGAAGCTCGGCAAGACCGGCACCGTCATCGGTTGCGACACCAGCAACTGCGGCGCCTGCACGGTGCACCTCGACGGCACCAGCGTGAAGTCGTGCAACGTGCTCGCCGTCCAGGCCGACGGCGGCGAGGTCACCACGATCGAGGGCCTCGCCCAGGACGGCCAGCTGCACGCGGTGCAGGAGGCCTTCCGCGAGTGCCACGGCTTGCAGTGCGGGTTCTGCACGCCGGGGATGATCATGCAGAGCGTCGACCTGCTCAAGGAGAACCCGAACCCGACCGAGGAGGAGATCCGGCTCGGGCTCGAGGGCAACCTGTGCCGGTGCACCGGTTACCACAACATCGTGAAGGCCGTGCAGTACGCAGCCGGGCAGGGGGCGGAGTCATGACGGCCACCCAGGAGCGGCCCGCAGCCGAGATCGGCCGGGACCGGCGTCGCAAGGAGGACCAGCGGCTGATCACCGGCCGCACCCGCTGGACCGACAACCTCACCCTCCCCGGGATGCTGCACCTGGCCATGGTTCGCAGCCCGTTCGCCCACGCCACCATCACCTCGATCGACACCTCGGCTGCGGAGCAGGCCCCCAACGTCGTGGCGGTCGTCACCGGTCAGGGCATCGCCGACGAGCAGGGCGTGGTGATCAACGCCTGGCCGATCACCCCTGACCAGAAGGCGCCGACGCACACCCCGGTCGCCGTGGACCGCGTGTCGTTCGCGGGCGAGATCGTCGCGGTCGTCGTCGCGCGCAGCGCGGCCGAGGCGCGGGACGCCGCCGAGCTCGTCGACGTCGAGTACGACGAGCTGCCGGCCGCGCTGGACCTGAAGGAGGCTGCGGAGGCTGATGCCGACAACGGTGGGGCCATCGCCCACCCGGACCTCGGGACCAACAAGAGTGCCCTCTGGGTGTTCGACTCCTCCGAGGCCGGCACCGGCGGCAACGTGGAGGAGGCGATCGAGAAGGCCCGCAGCGACGGGATCCTGATCGAGCGGGAGTACCGCCAGCAGCGGCTGATCCCGGCCTTCATGGAGCCGCGGTCGGTCGTCGTGGACCCGACCGGTGAGCAGATCACCATGTGGTCGGCGACGCAGGTCCCGCACATCGTGCGGTTCGCCCTCGCGGCGACCACGGGTGTTTCCGAGTCCAAGATCCGGGTGATCGCGCCGGACGTCGGCGGCGGGTTCGGGGGCAAGCTGCAGACGACCCCGGAGGAGTGGGTGGCGTTCGCGCTCGCCCGTCGCCTCGGCAAGCCGGTGAAGTACACCGAGACCCGCTCGGAGTCCCTGGTGGCGGCCCACCACGGCCGCGACCAGTGGCAGCGGCTCACCCTGGCGGCCGAGAAGGACGGCACGGTCACCGGCTTCAAGGTGGACCTGCTGGCCGACCTCGGCTCTCACGTCGCGATCGTCGGTGGCGGGGTCCCGGTGCTCGGCGCGTTCATGTTCAACGCGATCTACAAGTTCCCCTCGTACCGGTTCAGCTGCCAGACCGTGCTGACCAACAAGACGTGGACCGACGCCTACCGCGGTGCCGGCCGGCCGGAGGCGACGTACGCGATCGAACGGATCATGGACGAGCTCGCCGTCGAGGTGGGTGTCGATCCGTTGGAGATCCGCGAGAAGAACTGGATCAAGCACGAAGAGTTCCCGTTCACCACGGTGTGCGGTCTCGAGTACGACTCCGGCAACTACGAGGCCGCAACCGCCCGGGCCAAGGAGATGTTCGGCTACGACGAGCTCCGCGCCGAGCAGAAGAAGCGCCGGGAGCAGGGGGACAAGGTCCAGCTGGGCATCGGCATCTCCACCTTCACCGAGATGTGTGGCCTCGCGCCGTCCCGGGTGCTGGGCTCGCTCGACTACGGCGCCGGTGGCTGGGAGCACGCCAGCGTGCGGATGCTGGCCACCGGCAAGGTCGAGGTCGTGACCGGCGCCAGCGCCCACGGCCAGGGTCACGAGACGGCGTTCAGCCAGATCGTCGCCGACCGGCTGGGGGTGGCGTTCGAGGACATCGAGGTTCTGCACGGCGACACCCAGATCGCCCACAAGGGCCTCGACACCTACGGCTCGCGTTCGCTGGTGGTGGGCGGCGAGGCGCTGGTCCGGGCCGCCGACAAGGTGATCGAGAAGGCCAAGCCGATCGCGGCTCACCTGCTCGAGGCCTCCGCCGACGACATCGAGTTCTCCCACGGACGGTTCGGAGTCAGGGGCACCGACCAGGGGATGGCCATCGGCGAGATCGCCACCGCCGTGTTCGCCGCGCACAACATGCCCGACGGCGTCGAGCCATCGCTGGACTCGGAGGCGACCTACGACCCGGTCAACTTCTCGTTCCCGCACGGGACCCACCTCTGCGCCATGGAGGTGGACACCGAGACCGGCGCCCTGAAGATGCGCAAGTACGTCGCCTGCGACGACATCGGCAACATCATCAACCCGCTGATCGTCGCGGGCCAGGTGCACGGCGGACTCGTCCAGGGCATCGCGCAGGCGCTCTGGGAGGAGGCGGTCTACGACGACTCCGGCACCCTCGTCTCCGGCTCGTTCGTCGACTACCTGCTGCCCACGGCTGCGGACACGATCAGCTTCGACATCGACCACACCACCTCGGCGAGCACCACCAACACGCTCGGCACCAAGGGCGTCGGCGAGGCCGGGACCATCGCCTCGACTCCCGCCGTGGTGAATGCGGTGGTCGACGCCGTACGCCATCTCGGGGTCAACGACGTCCAGATGCCCTGCACGCCCGAGCGGGTGTGGAAGGCCATCAACTCCGGCGGTGCCGGCGGCGCCACGGAGGGCGCGGCCATGCCGCACTTCGAGGCGGGCGGGGAGGCCGGGAACCAGGAGCAACCCGGTACCGCGAGCACGGAAGGAGTGGGCGAA
>DASSJR010000250.1:0-7528 GCA_035691135.1 Nocardioides sp.
CCGTCGGAGGTTGAGGTGCGAGGGCCCGCTGAGGGCCTGAGCCTCGAAACCCCGCGAGGTGTCCCGGGCGGCGACCACCGGCTAGTTCGCCGGCCAGACCTTCCGCACCCTTTCGGCTTCGTCGGCCGCCTGGCGCAGGCCGGTACGGGCGGCGGCGGCGCGCTGGGAGGGGTCCAGCAGGTTGCGGCCGATGTCGGCTGTTGCCTGCGCGTCGGGGGTGATGACGACCCAGCGCGCGGCGCCGGTCCGTTGGAGCTGGGCCTTGATCGACGTCGACTTGCTGAACGCCTGCGGGATGGGCGCGAGCACGACGACCACGTCGGCTCCGCGGGCCAGGTCGACGTTGGCGGTGGACCGCATGCCGCCGTCGAGGTAGTGCCGGCCGTTGATGGCCACCGCCGGCCACACCAGGGGTACGGCGCAGCTCGCGGCAACAGCCAGCACCAGCTCCACACCGCTGGTGCGGTCGAAGACCACGAACGCTCCGGTCTCGGCCTCGACGGCGGTGATCCTCAGGTCGCGGTCCGGCCACGGGACGTCGCCGAGGCGGGACCGGATCACCTCGAGCCGCTCGGTGCCACCCGGCGGGTGCGCCCGCATCGACATCCGGCCGATCCGGCGAAGCTTTCGCTCCTCGCTGCCGGGCACCAGCATCGGCGGCACCAGCCGGAACATCGTGGTCCTGGCGACCTTGGCCCCGATCTCGTGGTCCGGCGGGGCGAGCTGGGTCGCGTAGACCTCGTCGAGTGAGCGCGTGCCGGTGACCTGGGCGCCAACGACCGACCCCGCAGACGTACCGGTCACGGAGTCGGCTCCCGTGACGTCCACCCCGGTGTCGGCGAGCCCCTTCAGGATCCCGAGCTCCCAGGCGATGCCTGTGACACCGCCACCGCCGAGCACCAGGGCCGTCCCTCTCATGAAGCCGAATGTAACCAACGGGCACCGGGGGCGCAGCCTTCGAAATGGCCCGCACGGACTACGTTTCGCACTCGGTCGCACGCGCGTGGCGGACCTACAATCGGGCCATGTCCGCGCACACCTTCCCCCGCGAGGACGACGGCCTCGCCGGACTCTTCGACGCCTCGCCAGACCGTCCGATCCACACCTCTGCCGCAGCCGAGTTCGCGTTCGTCCTCGGCCTGGTGTCGCTGCTCTCGGCGCCGTTCTCACTGATGTTCGGCGCCTCCCTCGCGCTGGCCGCGATCGGCGCGATCCTCGGCGTCGTCGGAATGGCCACGACCAGTCGCCCCGACGTAGCCGGGCGAGTACTGGCGCCCCTCGGGTTGTTCTTCTCCTTCGTTGCACTGACGGTCGTGGGCCTTCGCTACGCCGGGCTCCACACGGCGTTCGGCGACGCGCTGGTGCCGACGTTCCTGTCCTGGCTCGAGACGCTGAACGGGTGGATCCCCAGCCCCTGATCGGCCCTCCTCACAGCTAGTCCAGTGACAACTGGTCGTGATCTCGCCCGTGTGACAGCCAGAACTCACTGGACTACCGGGGTGGGCGGTCGGTGGAATACCCGTACGCCGGACTGGGCTGCACCGACATGGAGCTGACTGACGCACTGGCCACGGCGCGGGAGAACCGCGAGTCCGTGCTGACCACGATCCGGCGGAACGGGCGGCCCCAGCTGTCCAACGTCCTGCACGCCGTCGGCGACGACGGCCTGATCCGGATCTCCACCACCGCCGACCGCGCGAAGTTCAAGAACCTCGAACGCGAGCCGTGGGCCGCTCTCCACGTCAACGCGGGAAGCCACTGGTCCTACGCGGTCATCGAAGGTGACGTCACCCTGTCGAGCATCGCGGCCGAGCCGACCGACGATGCCGTCGAGGAGCTCGTCGAGCTCTACCGCTCGGTGGCCGGCGAGCACGACGACTGGGACGACTACCGGTCCGCGATGGTCGCGGAACGGCGGGCCGTCGTACGGATCTCGCCGACGCGGGCCTACGGGGCGCTGCGCCAGTCCTGACCGCCGTGCCTCAGCGGCTGGTTGCCTTGCGGTACTGGGCGCTGGCCAGCGGGATGAAGATCAGCATGATCGCCGCCGACCAGATCAGCGTGTAGAGCTCCGGGTGCTGCAACGGCCAGGCAGTCGGCTCGGGCCCCCCTAGAGGGCTGGTGTTGCCGAACAGCTCCCGGGCGGCCGTGGTGACCGCCGAGACGGGGTTCCACTCGGCGAAGGTCTGCAGCGGACCGGGCAGGGTCTCCAGCGGCACGAACGTGTTGGCCACGAACGTCAGCGGGAAGATCAGCATGAACGCCGCGTTGTTGACCACCTCGGGCGACGGCACCAGCATCCCGATCCACGCCATGATCCAGGAGATCGCGTAGGCGAAGACCAGGAGCAGGACGTAGGCCCACAGGGCGTTGAGGAATCCCTCGCGGATCCGCCAGCCGACGATCAGCCCGGTCAGGCTCATCACGATCAGCACGATCACGTTGTTGACCACGTCGGAGAAGGTGCGGCCGGCCAGCACCGCGGACGGCGACATCGGCAGTGACCGGAACCGGTCGATGATGCCCTTCTTGACGTCCTCGGCCAGCGCGTAGCCGGTGATGGTGGAGCCGAACACGACGGTCTGGGCGAAGATGCCGGCGATCAGGAACTCGCGGTAGGCGTCGCCGCCGCTCTCCTGGTCGATCGCCCCGCCGAAGACGTAGGCGAACAGCAGGATGAACATGATCGGCGACATGGTCGTGAAGACCAGCAGGTCGGGCACCCGCTTGATCTTGATCAGGTTGCGCTTGGCGACGACGAGGGCGTCGCCGACGGCGCTGCCGTGCAGGGTGCTGGTGGTGGTGCTCATCGGCTGGTCGCCTCTTCCTTCTCGGGCTCGGCCTCGGCTGCGTGGCCGGTGAGCGACAGGAACACGTCGTCGAGGGTGGGACGGCGCAGCCCGACGTCGTCGACCGGGACCCCCTGGGCGTCGAGCCGGCGCAGCGCGTCGGCCAGCACCGCCGCGCCTCCCGCCACCGGTACGACGATCGATCGCCGCTCCGCCTCGACCGTCACCTCGCCGGCCGACAGTGGCGTCAGCACGGTCACTGCAGTCTCGAAGTGCGCCTCGTCGGAAACCGTGATCTCCAGCCGCTCGCCGCCGACCTGCGACTTCAGCGCATCGGCGGTGCCCTCCGCGATCACCCGACCGTGGTCGATGACCACGATGTTGTCGGCGAGCAGGTCGGCCTCTTCGAGGTACTGCGTGGTGAGCAGGAGGGTGGTGCCACCGGAGACCAGCTCCTGGAGGATGTGCCACATGTCGGTCCGGCTCCGCGGGTCGAGGCCGGTGGTCGGCTCGTCGAGGAACAGGACAGGCGGGCGGGCCACCAGCGCGCCGGCCAGGTCGAGCCGGCGCTGCATGCCGCCGGAGTAGGTCTTCGCCGGCCGGTCGGCGGCGTCGTCCAGGCGCAGCTGCACGAGAAGCTCGCGCGCCCGCTCGGCGCTCGCACGCCGGCCGAGGTGGTAGAGCCGGCCGACCATCTCGAGGTTCTCGAAGCCGGTGAGGTATTCGTCGACGGCGGCGTACTGGCCGGAGACACCGATCTTGCGCCGGACGCCGCGCGGGTCGTTGGCGACGTCGATGCCGGCCACCTCGGCCCGACCCTGGTCGGCGGCGATGAGGGTGGTGAGGATCTTGACCGCCGTCGTCTTTCCGGCGCCGTTGGGGCCGAGCAGCGCGAGCACGCTCCCCTCGGGAACCCGCAGGTCGATGCCGTCGAGTGCGGGGACCTCCTTGTAGCGCTTGACCAACCCTTCGGCGAGGATCGCGTCGTTCATGGGTGTCCCTCCGTCCCGTCTCCTCCGGTCAACCACCCCGGCGCAGCAACTCTTCCACGACCCGTGAAATCGGGTCGAACCGGTTTCTGGCTCACTGCTCCTCGAGCACCGAGAGGACGTTGCCGGCCGGGTCGGTGAACCACGCGATCCGGGGGCCGGGTCCTCGGGAGATCCCGCGCTCGTCCTGGTCGAAGCCGTCGTACCGCTCAAGGGAAACGCCCCGGGCGGCGAGCTCGTCGACGGCCTGATCGACGTCGGTGACCGGGAAGTTGAGGATGGTGAAGCTGGCCGGCTGGTGGGTCGGCTTGGCGTAGACCATCACCCGGGCGCCACCCGCGAGGTCGAGGGCGAGCAGGCCCATCGACTCGTCGAGCATCGTGACGTCGAGGCCGAGGGTGTCGCCGTAGAAACCGCGCGCCGCCTCGAGGTCGTCGACCGAGAAACCGCTGAACGCCTTGCTCTCCCTGAGCATCACGCCTCCTGGGGCTGGGGGTCCGGACATGGACCACAGTGCAGACCGGCGACAGATGTCGAACTCATCGGTCCCTGGGCCGACGCTTCTGCGGGTACGGCGTCTCGTGACGGGCCAGCATCTCGACGAACTCCCGGATCTTGCGCTCGCGCGTCTCCTGCCGCTTGACGGCTCCGAGCCGATGGATCAGGGCGAACCGGTTGGCCGAGGTGAGAACGTCGAACATCGCCTGCGCGTCCGGATGGGCCGCGATCGCCGCCGCGAGGTCGTCGGGCACCACGGCCGTGGCCGGGCCGGCGTAGGCCTCCTCCCAGCGGCCGTCGGCCTGGGCGGCGCGGACCGCGGCGCGACCGGACTCGTGCATCAGCCCGGCCTCTTCCAGCCGGGCGACACGGGCGACGTTGGTCTGCGACCAGCGGCTCTTCGGCCCGCGCGGCGTCATCCGCTGGAAGGTGCTGCCCTCGTCGCGCCGGCGGTTCTGGCCGTCGATCCATCCGAAGCACAACGCCTCGCAGACGGACTGCTCGTAGTTCAGCGTCGTGACGTCGCCGCCCTTCTTGTGGAGCACCAGCCACACGCCGCGGGAGGAGTTGTGGTGCTCCTGCAGCCAGGCACGCCAGGCGGCTTGATCGGGAACGAGGAGCTCGGGGAGTTCGTCGGCCACGGGTTCACCCTAGGGTCAGTGGACGAGCTCGAGCCCCGCGACGCCGATCACGATCGCCGCGAGGAACACCGCCTTCAGCGTCGACACCGACTCCGCCCCGCTCACCATCGCCCAGGCCACGGTGAGGACGGCGCCGATGCCGACCCACACGGCGTACGACGTCCCCGCCGGGAGGTCTCGCATCGCCCACGCCAGGCCGAAATCGGGCGGCTCACTCCTCCCCGAACCGGCCCCGGTGGTCGTGCGGGATCAGTGGCTTCTCCGCTCGGGCCGTGAGCTGCTGCACGGCCCAGGTGTTGCCGTCGGGGTCGGCGAACCCGAAGAACGTGCCGCCGTCCCGCTCGTCGAACACCTGGATCTCGTCGCACTCCACCCCGCGCCCGATCAGCTCGGTCCGGGCCGCCTCGGCGTCGGCGACCACGAGCTGCAGCCCCCGCATCGAGCCCGGGGCCATCTGGTTCTGCGAGGGCAGGTCCCCGACCACGATCGAGCAGCCGGACCCGCGCGGGGTGAGCTGCGCGACGTGCATGTGCTCGTTGTGGGTGTCGTGGTCGAGGTCGAAGCCGACCCGATCGCGGTAGAACGCGATCGAGCGCTCCAGGTCGCTGACCGGGAGGACCACGACCTCGAGCGTCCAGTCCATGCTCATCGCGCCTCGGCCAACGAGGCGAGCAGCTTGTCGAGCTTGTCGTAGCCCTCGGCCATGCCGCCCTCCATGCCGCTGGTGACCATCGCGTCGCGGGCCTCGACGGAGGGGTAGACGGCGTGGCCGCTCAGCCGGCTGCGGCCGTCACCCAGGTCGGTGAACGTGAGGAACTCGATCGAGACCTGGTCGGGCGCGCCGTCGTACTCGAAGGTCTGGATCGCGAACTCGTTGTCGCGGACGGTGTGGAAGACCCCGTTGAAGCGGTACTCCTCGCCCTCGGCGCGGTGGGTCCACCGGAATCCACCCTGGGTCACGAAGTCGTGCCGCTCGATCTCCATCTCGAAGCGGTCCGGTCCCAGCCACTGCTTGAGCAGGTCGGGGTCCCGGTAGGCCCGGAACAGCGCCTCGACCGGCGCGTCGAACTCGCGCTCGGTGTCGAGGTAGGGCAGTCCGTCAGGTGCGGTGACGGTCAGTGCGTTGGTCATGACGATCCCTCCTTGGCTTGCTTCTTCAGTACGTCGTCCAGGCGGCGGAACTGCTGCTCGTGGACCAGTCGGTATCGGTCGATCCACGCGGTGAGCGCCTCGAGTGCCGCGGCGTCGAGGTGGACGGGCCGGCGCTGGGCGTCCCTGGTCCGGGTCACCAGGCCGGCCCGCTCGAGGACCGCGATGTGCCTCGAGACGGCCTGCAGAGTGATGTCGAACGGTTCGGCCAGCTCGTTGACCGTCGCCGGCCCCCGGCTGAGGCGGGCGATGATCTCCCGGCGGACCGGGTCGGCCAGGGCGGCGAAGGCACGGTCCAGCCGGTGCTCGTCGATGGCTTTCCCGGACACGTATTCAATCTTTCACTTGATCAACTGATACATTGAATACAACCACAGGATCCGCGATCGCACAACACCTCGATGAGTCCCTGACCGACCGCCGGTCTGAATCCCCGCGGCAGGACGGACCGAAAGGGGAGGCGATGATGACGAGGCTCGACGCGTCGTTCACGGCGATACTGCAGAAGAGCCCCGACGCGGGTGGCTGGACCTACGTGGTGTGGCCGGAGTCGGTGGAGTACTTCGGGACCAGGGGTCTGGTCAAGGTGCGCGGCACCGTCGACGGCGCGCCGATCCAGACCTCGTTCATGGCGCTCGGTGACGGCACCCACAAGTTCCCGGTGAACGCCGCGGTCCGGAGGGCCATCGGCAAGCAGGCCGGCGACGAGGTGACCGTGCGGCTCGAGGAACGGCTCGACTGACGCTTCGGTGGTGTGGGGGTCGAGACACGGGCCTCCAGACCCCGCCATTGTTGGCAAACGGCAGGCTGCGGGCTCGGATTCTCGCCGTTTGGTACCAAACGGCAGCTTGCAGGCCACCAAGCGGCGAGTGGGCGTACGGCTCAGTCCAGGCCGCAGGAGTCGCGGGCGAAGCGGATGGCGTTGGCCGCGCCTTCGTCGGACATGCGGATGAGCAGGTCGCCGGACGTGTGGCCCAGCCGCAGGTGGACGATGAACGCCGTCGCGCCGCCCGACTCGAGGAAGACGTGGTCGTCGCACCGGTTCGGCACCACCGGCAGCCGGATCCGTTGGACCGGGCCGTCGCCTTGCACCTTCGCCCGGGGTCGCCACACCCCCGAACCCTTGGCGGTGAGGACCGGGGTTCCGCCGACCGTCTCGATGGTGAGCAGCGTGCCGGGCCGACCGGTCGGCCGCGCGACCAGCACCAGCGTCCCCACGCTGCCCTCGCCCGACCCCTCGACGGGGACCTCGTCGGCGAAGGACAGATCAGCGACCTGCGATACCGCCAGCTCGAGGCAGCGCGAGGCGACGTACCGGGCCACGACGTCGGCCTCGTCCTCGACCGGGAGGGTCACCCGCCGCCCGTCGAAGGCCATGGCCACGCGACCCGGCGCGGGCCCGGTCCGGACGCCGCACCTCGGCCGGGCGGGCAGGGCCAGCGGGTAGCCGCGTTCGGCGTCG
>DASSJR010000251.1:0-2830 GCA_035691135.1 Nocardioides sp.
ACCGAGAGGACGGGGCCGAAGATCTCCTCGTCATAGATCGACATCCCGGGCCGGACCCGGTCGAAGAGGGTCGGTCCGAGCCAGAAGCCGGACTCCTCACCGTCCGGCTCGACCGAGCGGCCGTCGGTGACCAGATCGGCGCCTTCCGCGACGCCGGCATCGACGTAGTCCCGCACCTTGTCGCGGTGGGCTCCGGTGACCAGCGGCCCCATGTCGCACCCCCGGCGGCCGTCGCCGGTGCGCAGGCCGTCGATCCGGTCCGCGATCAACGGCACGAGGGAGTCGGCGACGGGGTCCACGGCCACGAGGACCGAGATCGCCATGCACCGCTCCCCCGCGGAGCCGAACCCCGCGCTCACCGCGGCGTCCGCGGCCGACTCGAGGTCGGCGTCAGGCAGCACCACCATGTGGTTCTTGGCGCCACCGAGTGCCTGGACCCGCTTGCCGTGCCGGGTACCGCTTTCGTAGACGTGGCGTGCCACCGGCGTGGAGCCCACGAAGGACACCGCCGCCACGTCGGGATGCTCGAGCAGTGCGTCGACGGCGACGCTGTCGCCCTGGACGACGTTGAAGACGCCGGCCGGCAGCCCCGCCTCAGCCCAGCACTCGCCGATCAGCAGGGAGGCCGACGGGTCCTTCTCGCTCGGCTTGAGCACCACCGCGTTGCCGCACGCGATCGCGATCGGGACGAACCACAACGGCACCATGGCCGGGAAGTTGAACGGCGAGATCACCGCGACGACCCCCAGCGGCTGACGGATGGAGTAGACGTCCACGCCTCCCGAGACCCCGTCGCTGAAGGACCCCTTGAGCAGGTGCGGGGCACCGCAAGCGAACTCGGCCACCTCGAGACCGCGCTGCACCTCTCCCAGGGCGTCGTCGAGCACCTTGCCGTGCTCTGCGGTGATCGCCGCCGCGATCTCCTCCCGCCGCCGGACCAGCGCCTCGCGGAAGCCGAACAGCACAGCGGTACGCCGGGTCAGCGATGTCGCGGCCCACTCCCGGCCGGCGGTCGCGGCGTCGGCCACGACGGTCGCGACCTCCTCCCCCGACGCGAAGGCCACCTGCGCGGCCACGCGCCCGGTGGCGGGGTCGTGCACGTCGCCGTACCGCTCCCCGGCCCCTGGCCAGGGGCCGCCGTCGCGCCAGTGTCCGATCGTGGGCAGCTCGGTCCTCATCGTTGAGCCCTTCGTCGCGTCCACAGCTGACCGCCGACCACCACAGCGACCGAGACGATGAACATCAGCGAGCCGACCACGAACAGCTGGGCCGGGAAGTCCTTGAGCTTGCTGCCGTAGATGAAGATCGGGAAGGTGACGGACTGGCCGGCCGTGAAGTTCGAGACGATGAAGTCGTCGAAGGACAGCGAGAACGACAGCAGGGCCGCCGCCACGATCCCGGGCATCGCCAGCGGCAGGGTGACCAGCCGGAACGTCTGCCACTCGGTGGCGTAGAGGTCCATCGCGGCCTGTTCGAGGCGGTAGTCCATGCCGGACAACCTGGCCTTGACCGTGACCACGACGAACGACAGGCAGAACAGCACGTGGGCGATCACCAGCGAGGTGAAACCGAGCGCGCTGTCAGCCCCAACCGACACGAACATCGCCAGCAGGGACGACCCCATCACGACCTCGGGTGTCGCCATCGGCAGGAAGATCAGCAGGTTGGACGACGACCGCCCGCGAAACGAGTGGCGCACCAGCGCGAAGGCCATCAACGCGCCCAGCACCGTGGCGATCACCGTCGACGTGATGCCCACGGCAAGGCTCAGCCGGAGCGACTCGCAGAGTCCGTCCGGCTCGCAGATCGACGTCCAGTTGCTCCAGGTGAACGACTCGAACTCGGCCGTGGCCGAGCGACTCGACGGCTGGTTGAACGACAGCGCGAAGATGTAGCCGATCGGCACGAACATGTAGACCAGGACCAGGATCCCGATCACCAGGATGAGGTGGTCGCCAAGCCACCGGCCCACCGGACGGCGCCGGGCACGCCCGGGTCGACCGGTCTCCGCAGGAGCCCGCTCCGGGGCGGTCACGGTCGCCATCAGAGCAGGTCCTCGGTGCCCGCGCGCCGGACGTAGACGACGACCATGACCACCACCACCACCATCAGGATCAGCGAGAGGCTCGCGGCCAGTGGGTAGTTGTGCTCGGTGAGAAACGCCTGCTGGATCCGGTTTCCGACCATGTACTGCTTCGGCGTGCCCAGCAGTTCGGCGTTGACGTAGTCACCGCACGCCGGGATGAACGTCAGCAGCGTGCCCGCCACGACGCCCGGCAACGACAGCGGCCAGGTCACCTTTCGGAACCCGGTGAGCGGGCTGGCGTACAGGTCGCCTGAGGCCTCGACCAGTCGGTAGTCGACCTTGTCCAACGACGCGAAGATCGGCAGCGTCATGAACGGCATGAAGTTGTAGGTCAGACCGGCGATCACCGCCACCGGGGTTGCCAGCAGCCGACCGTCGTCGGGCAGCACGTTGATGGTCTGGAGGAAGCCGGTGACGGGACCGTTGTCGGCGAGGATCGTGCGCCACGACAGGGTGCGCAGCAGGAAGCTGGTGAAGAACGGCGCGATGACGAGCACGAGCATGACGTGCTTCCAGCGCCCCGCCTTGAAGGCGATCGCATAGGCCAACGGGTAGCCGAGGGCCAGGCAGATCACGGTCGCGGAGCCGGCGTACGCGAAGGAACGCAGGAAGAGGTTCCAGTTGTCCCGGACGGCGTCCACGTAGTTCCCGAAGTGCCAGGTCATCTGGTAGCCGAGCTCGAAGGACCCGCTCGGGTCGTAGAGCGAGGTGAAGAAGAGCTGGATCGTCGGGAAGACGAAGAAC
>DASSJR010000252.1:0-5800 GCA_035691135.1 Nocardioides sp.
AGTCCGCCGGTGAACATCGGGTTGCCCGACAGCGGGCCGCCCGACGGGTTGATCGTGACGTCGTCACCGAGGCCGAGCGCCTCGATCGACATCAGCTCCTGGTGGCTGAACGGCGCGTGCAGCTCCGCGACCTCGACGCCCTCGAGGTCCGACCTGCCCCCGGCCAGCGCGGTCGAAGGGGAGCGGGTCAGGTCCCGGGTGCCCATGCTGATCGGATCGACGTACGTCGAGAGGCTGCTGATCCAGGCCGGTCGCTCGGAGACGTCCCGAGCCCGGTCGTCAGCGGCGAGCACGATCGCCGCGGCACCGTCGGTGACGGGGGAGCAGTCGTGCTTGCGCAGCGGGTCGGCGTACATCGGCCGGGCGAGGAGCTCGTCGACCGACGAACCCCCCTTGCGGATGGCGTACTCGTTCTTCTCCGCGTCCGTGAGCGAGCGGTTCACCACCTCGGCCATCGCGCGCTCGTCCCATGCGCCCGCGTCGATGCCGATGCGCGCCTGGAGCGCGGCGAGCGACACGGTGTCGGGCCACAGCGGCGTCATCGTGTAGGGGTCGAGCTGCAGGGCCAGGGTCCGGCGGAGCACGCCCGCCGAGGACTTTCCGAAGCCGTAGACAAGGGCGGTGTCGACCTCGCCGGTCTGAATCTTGATCCACGCCTCGTAGAGCGCCCACGCGGCGTCCATCTCGACGTGCGACTCGTTGACCGGCGGCAGCACACCGATCGCGTCCACGGCCGACACGAACGAGAACGACCGGCCGGCGAGGTAGTCGGAGGACCCCGAGCACCAGAAGCCGATGTCCTTGCGGGTGAAGCCGGTCTGCTCGTAGCACTCGGCCAGGATCGGGACCAGCAGCTCCACGCAGGTCGGCGATCCGTCGAACTCTGCCATCTGTCGCTGGGCAAAGCCCACGACCGCAACGTCTCTCACAGGTTGTCCCTCACAGATGGTGCCGGTAGGTCTCGAAGTCCGCGTCCGGCTCACCGGTCGGTCTGAAGTGGCTGATGTTCTCGATCGTGGTGCCCCACTCCTCGCGCGGCTTCCACACCGCCTCGACCCGCAGGCCCATCCGGACCTCCTCGGCCGGGATGTCGAGGATCAGGTGCAGGAACGCGATGTCGGCGCCGTCCAGGAGGACGTACGCCGAGACGTACGGCGGAGTGATCTTCTGGCCCAGGAAGGGGACGTTGACGATGCAGAACGTCGTGACCGTTCCCGTGTGGCCGAGCTCGACCTCGTCCGTGGTGGCGACGCCGTCGACCGGGCAGGCGCTGCGCGGGGGAACGTAGACCTTGTGGCAGGCCGGGCAGCGCTGGCCGACGATCCGCCCCTCCGCGAGCCCACGGTAGAACGCCGACTCCTCGGGCGAGGCCGCGTAGAGGTAGTCGAGCTCGACCGGCGTGATGATCCCGGTCACCGGCTCGCCCGCGGCGCCCTGCGCATCTTCCGGGGTTTCGAGACTCGTCGCTGGCGCCGCTCGCACCTCAACCTCCGGGACGGGCTCGAGACAGGCGATGTCCGTGATGGCGCCGACCCGCTCCGCGGCCCACCGGACCTGGACCCTCATCCCGGTCTCGACGTCGTCCGCGGAAGGGATGTCGAGAGCGTGGAGGAGGGTTCCGTCGGCGCCGTCGAGTTTCACCTGCGCCCACGCGAAGGGCCGGTCGAGGGGCTGTCCCGCCACGGGCTCCGGGCACCAGGCCCAGGAGGTGACGGTGCCGGTTTGGGCGACCTCGACGAAGTCGGTGGTCTCCGCATGGGTGTCCGGGTCGTACTCGGGAGGCGGCACGAGCACCTGCCCGGAGGCCGTACGGCCGCCGACGACGACGCCGTCGCGGAGACCGCTGAAGAACCGGCCCAGGACGGGTCCGGTAGACCTTGTGTAGTCGAAGGCGACCGTGACCGGTGCTTGCAATGTCCGCGCCATGTCTCGAAACTAGAACACGTTCTATCCGTGTGGCAAGGTGGTGCTCGTGAAACTGGGACTGCAGCTGGGCTACTGGGGCGCCGGCCCTCCGGCCAACCACGGTGAGCTGGTCGCCGCTGCCGAGGAGTCCGGGTTCGACGCGATCTTCACCGCAGAGGCGTGGGGATCGGACGCGTTCACTCCACTGGCCTGGTGGGGTCGTGAGACCGAGCGGGTCCGGCTCGGCACCTCGATCGTGCAGATGAGTGGCCGCTCGCCGACCTCGATCGCGATGCACGCGCTGACCCTCGACCACCTGAGCAACGGGCGGGTCGTCCTCGGCATGGGCGTGAGCGGGCCGCAGGTGGTGGAGGGCTGGTACGGCCAGCCCTTCTCCAAGCCGCTGGCCCGGACCCGTGAGGTGGTCGACATCATCCGGCAGGTGCTCGCGCGCGAGGCGCCGGTGACCAACGACGGGCCGCACTACCCTCTCCCGTACGCCGGCGAGGGCTCGGTCGGGCTCGGCAAGCCGCTCAAGCCGATCGTCCACCCGCTGCGCTCCGACATCCCGATCTGGCTCGGGGCCGAGGGCCCCAAGAACGTCGCCCAGACCGCGGAGATCGCCGACGGCTGGATCCCCATCTTCTACACGCCCAGGTCGGCGGGCATGTACGGCCCGTGGCTCGACGAAGGCTTCGCCCGCGAAGGGGCGCGCCGCAGCCGGGGGGACTTCGAGATCGCCGCCACCTGCCACGTCCAGATCGTCCGGGCCGCCGAGGAGAAGCAGGCCGTCATCGACGGGATGAAGCCGGTCGTCGCCCTCTACATGGGAGGCATGGGCGCCAAGGACCAGAACTTCCACAAGCAGGTCTTCGACCGGATGGGTTACGAGGCAATCACCGGCAAGGTCCAGGAGCTCTACCTCGACGGACGCAGGGACGAGGCGACCGCGCTCATCCCCGACGAGCTCGTCGACGACATGCACATCATCGGCACCGAGGGTGAGGTCCGGGAGACCGTGGCTGCCTGGGAGGAGACCGGCGTGACCACGCTGCTGCTCAGCTGCGGGTCGGCGGACGAGGTACGCCGGATCGCCGAGGTCCTGGCCTAGCGATCAGGCTCGCAGGACCTTCTCCATGGGCTTTCCCTTGGCGAGCTCGTCGACCAACTTGTCCAGGTAGCGGATCTTCTGCATCAGCGGGTCCTCGACCTGCTCGACGCGCACTCCGCACACCGTGCCGGTGATCAGCAAGGCATTCGGGTTGAGTCGCGCCTCGGCGAAGAAGTCCTCGAACGTCGTGCCGTCGGCGAGGTGGCGGCGCAGTGCAGCCTCGTCGAAGCCGGTCAGCCACCGGATCACCTCGTCGAGCTCCTCGTTCGTGCGCCCCTTCTTCTCGACCTTCGTCACGTAGTGCGGGTAGACCGAGGCGACGCTGGTGGTGAAGATCCTGTGCACCTTCGCCAGCCTAGTGCGAGCAACCGCCATCCACCCGTGTGGAGGATTCTGGCTCGGGTACGAGCCCCGCCCCGAGACGACGTCGTGAGGAACTGCAGTGAATCTCATCAGCAAGGCCACCAGCGCGATCTTCCACCCGGTGCAGACGGCGACCTCCGTGGCGGGTCAGACCATGGGCCTCGCGGCGGCCGGTGCCAGGACGACGATGCGCATCATCGACCGCGCCGCAGGGCAGGTTCGCCGGGACAGCTCGGATACGTGGTCGGCCACGGACCCTGCCCGCACACCGGCCGACACCGAGACGAGGGCGACGCCAGAAGCGACGCTGGTCGAGCCCGCAGCCAGGAAGGCGCCGGCCCGGAAGGCGCCGGCCAAGAAGACCGCGGCCAAGAAGACCGCGGCCAAGAAGGCGCCGTCGGCGCGCGCCGCCACGATCGCTCCGGCGCTGTCGTTGACGGAGGAGGAAGTGACCGAGGATGCCGTGCGCACGCCGTCCGGGATCCCCGCGGCGGACGAGGGCTACAACCCCGACACCGCCGAGACCGATCTCCACCAGCCCGGGACCGAGCCGCTGATGGACCCGGCCACGGTGAAGTCGATCAAGAGCGAGGCCGACGTCATGCAGCGGGCGGCCGACCCGGACAAGGGCTAGCCCCGACGATCGATGAGTTTCGCGGTGGTCCCGGGTCCATTCCGTCGGACCGCTCCAGCGGCCAGGAATCGGGAGGCATCGTGAAACTTCTGCTCACGTCCGCGGGCGTGAAGAACGCCAGCATCAAGGGCGCGCTGATCGAGCTCCTGGGAAAGCCGATCGCCGACTCGAGCGCACTGTGCATCCCCACCGCGCAGTACGGGCATCCCATGGTCGGGCCCGGCGTCGGGGCCTGGCAGTTCATCAGTGGGAATTCCGAACTTCCCATGGTGGACCTGGGCTGGAAGTCCGTCGGCGTCCTGGAGCTCACCGCGTTGCCCAGCATCGACGAGGAGCGCTGGGTGCCCGTGGTCCGGGAGGCCGACGTCCTGCTGGTGGCGGGCGGCGATGCGTTGTACCTGCACTACTGGATGCAGCAGTCCGGGCTGGTGGACCTGCTCCCGTCGCTGACCGAGACGGTCTGGGTGGGACTGAGCGCCGGGAGCATGGTGATGACCCCCAGGATCGGCGAGGACTTCGTCCGGTGGAGACCGCCGACCGGTGACGACACCACGGTGGGCCTCGTCGACTTCTCGATCTGTCCGCACCTGGCCGCGGACGGCATGCCGGGCAACTCCATGGCCGAGGCGGAGCAATGGGCGGCCGGGATCTCGGGTCCGGCGTACGCGATGGACGACGAGACGGCCATCAAGGTCGTCGCCGGCGCAGTCGAGGTCGTGTCAGAAGGCCATTGGACACACTTCCCCGCCTAGCTGCGGAAGCGGCGACATTGCCGGAAACTGGAACACGTTCTAGTCTCTGCCCATGGCAGACGACCTGCGCACCGGCACCCACAACGGCCACCTGATGGTGGCCGCCCTGAAGCGGCACGGCGACAAGCCGGTCATGCACCTGGGCGACACCACGCTCACCGGGAGCGAGACGTCCGCACGGATCAGTCAGTACGTCCAGGCCTTCGAGGCCCTCGGCGCCGGGACCGGTTCACACGCCGCCCTGCTGGCGCTGAACCGGCCCGAGGTGCTGTTCATCCTGGGCGCCGGTCAGTCGCAGGGCTTCCGGCGGACCTCCCTGCACCCGCTGGGCTCGGCTGATGACCACGCCTACGTCATCAATGACGCCGGCATCACCACCCTGATCGTCGACCCGATGTTCACCGAGCGGGCAGTCGCCCTCCTGGAGAAGTGCCCCGGGCTCGAGCAGGTACTCACCATCGGACCCGTGCCCGAGGCGCTCGCCGGGAAGGGCCGCGACCTGGTCGCCGAGGCGGCGACCTACGACGCCCAGCCCCTGGAAGCCAGGCTGCTGCCGCCCGACCACATCGTCTCGATCGCCTACACCGGGGGGACGACCGGCAAGCCCAAGGGCGTGATCGGCACGGCGCAGACGATGGCCACGATGACCCAGATCCAGCTGGCCGAGTGGGAGTGGCCGGAGGCGCCGCGGTTCTTGATGTGTACGCCGCTGTCGCACGCCGGGGCGGCGTTCTTCGCGCCCACCGTGGTCAAGGGCGGCACCCTCTATGTGTTGTCCCGCTTCGACCCGGCGGAGGTGCTGCAGACGATCGAGGAGCAGCGGATCACCGCCACCATGCTGGTGCCCTCGATGCTCTACGCGCTGCTCGACCACACCGACTCCCACACCCGCGACCTGTCGTCGCTGGAGACGGTCTACTACGGCGCCTCGGCGATCAACCCGGTGCGGCTGCGGGAGGCGATCGACCGGTTCGGCCCGATCTTCGCGCAGTACTACGGCCAGTCCGAGGCGCCGATGGTGATCAGCTACCTCGC
>DASSJR010000253.1:0-8900 GCA_035691135.1 Nocardioides sp.
AAGGCCAAGGCTGAGGACGGCGGAGCCGGCCATCACCTTGACCCAGGTGGCAGTTCTGGATCGATTCACGGGGTGAACCTTTCTGTTGCGTCGGTGCAGGTCACCGCTGCTTCGCCCACCGTGGGCGTAGCCAATATGCACGGTAGACCGGCAAGTGTGAGCGGCGTCTCCCGGCACCCTGTCGTTAGCGAACCGTTACGTCAATGCAGCCACGCAGCAATTTGTGTAAGGAATGGCGCCGCAATCAGGGCCGGAAGCAGGTCGGCGACCGGGATCTCGCGGACCCGCAGCAGCCGCAGCGCCACCCCCACCAGCAGCAGGCCGCCCACCGCGGTGAGGGCGGCGACGTGGGCGTGGGGCAGTACGTCGCCGAGCAGCAGCCCCACGACGGTGAGGCCACCCTGGACCACGAGCACGGTGAGCGCGCTGGCGGCCACTCCCCAGCCGAAGGAGGCCGCGAACGCGATCGCCGCGAACCCGTCGAGCGCTGACTTGAGGTAGAGCTGGTCGGCGCCCTGGCCGAGCCCGTCGTTGAGGGAGCCGAGGATGGTCAGCGGACCCATGCAGAACACCAGGGACGAGACCACGAAGCCCTCGATGAACCGGTGCCGCTCCACCGAGCCCGTCTCGCCGGCCAGCCGGGTCTGGAGCCAGCCGCCGAAACCCTCGACCCGCGCCTCCAGCCGCAGCCACGAGCCGACGATGCCCCCGATCACCATGGCTCCGAGAACAATCAGCATGGGCGCGCTGGAACCGACGTACGACGTGAGTGCGGGGGACCCGACGGCGACCGCACTGGTCCCCGCGATCAGCAGGGTGACCAGGCCCAGGGCGTCGGTGACGACATCGCGGGTGCGCTCGGGAAGCCGATGCCCGGCCAAGACCCCGATGCTCGCTCCGAGCAGCACCGTGGCGACGTTCACCAGGGTGCCGATACCGGGGATCACGAGGCTCCTCTGTCGACGGGGCGAGGTCTGAGCGTAGTCTTCCTCGGTGGAGCCGCATCCGGGGGACCAAGTGAGGCGGATAGCAGCTGCGGAGAGGTCCGAACGTGTTCCCTGTCAAGCGAAGCCAGGTATCACTGCGACAAGCATCGCCCGACGACGCGCCAGTGCTGGCCGAGGTCTGGTCTGAGGTTCTGCGACGCGTCGACCGTGACCAGCAGGTCGCCGATCTCGAGGCGATCATCGACCGCGTGACACCGCTCGAGGAGGAGCGGATCGTCGTCGCGGAGTTCGACGGAGAGGTCGCCGGCGCTGTACACCTGCGGGCCTCCACGCTGAGCCCGCTCAACCTGGAGCCGGTCTTGCAGGCGATCTCGCCCCACGTCCTGCCGTCCTTCCGCCGCCGCGGGGTGGGGCGGACCCTGATGGAGGCAGCGGTCGCGTTCGCCGAGGAGCGGGGCATCGCCCACATCGCCACTGCCGCGGTGTCGGGCTCGCGGGACGCCAACCGGTTCATGGCCCGGCTCGCGCTCGGCCCGCACGCTGTGCTGCGACTTGCGCCGACCGCCATGGTCCAGGCGAAGCTCGAGGCCCAGGCGCCTGCCGCCGCTCTCGCCAGCGGTCGCACCGGCGCCCGCCAGCGCACCCACGTCCTGGCGGCCCGGCGCTCCACTCGTCGGGCCCAGCGCCGCGGGATCGTCGACCCCCAGGCCTGACCTTTCCCGACCCGCCGGGTGTCGGAGCCGGCGGATAGGCTCGGCCCGTGCCCGCGACAGAGACCACGACAGATCCGTCCGGCCGCCCGCGCCTGTTGCTCCTCGACGGCCACTCCCTGGCCTACCGGGCGTTCTTCGCTCTGCCGGTGGAGAACTTCTCGACCTCCACGGGCCAGAACACCAACGCGGTCTACGGCTTCACCTCGATGCTGGTCAACGTGCTCCGCGACGAGAAGCCCACGCACGCTGCCGTCGCCTTCGACGTCTCGCGCCAGACCTTCCGCCTCGAGCAGTACGCCGAATACAAGGCGAAGCGCAACAAGACTCCGTCGGAGTTCAGCAGCCAGCTTCCGCTGATCGAGCAGGTGCTCACGTCGTTCGGCATCACCTTCCTCAAGAAGGACGGCTACGAGGCCGACGACATCATCGCGACCCTCACCACCCAGGCCGTCGCCGGCGGCATGGAGGTGCTGATCCTCACCGGCGACCGTGACTCGCTCCAGCTGGTCAGCGACGACGCGACCGTCCTCTACCCCATGCGCGGCGTCTCCGACCTGGCCCGGATGACCCCGGAGGCGGTCGAGGCGAAGTACGGCGTCCCGCCCCACCGCTACCCCGAGCTCGCGGCCATCGTGGGGGAGACCTCCGACAACCTGCCGGGCGTTCCCGGAGTCGGCCAGGGGTTCGCCGCCAAGTGGATCAACCAGTTCGACGGCCTCGACAACGTCGTCACCCACGCCGACCAGATCACCGGCAAGAAGGGCGAGGCGCTGCGCGAGCACCTCGGCGACGTTCTCCGCAACCGCCGGCTCAATGCGCTCGTGTGCGACCTCGACCTCGAGCGCGGGCCGACCGACCTCGTGCTCCAGCCGTGGGACCGGCACGCCGCGCTGACCCTGTTCGACGACCTCGAGTTCCGCGGCGAGCTCCGCACCCGCACCATCGACACCCTCGGTCCCGAGGAGGAGCCGCTCGAGGAAGGCGGCTTCGAGCTGGCCGGGCGCCGGCTCGGCCCCGGGGAGGTTGCGGAGTTCCTCGGCGGCCTGGGCGACCAGCACATCGGCGTGCACGTGCGCGGCGCCTGGGGCTCGGGCACCGGCAAGGTCGACGGCATCGCCGTGGCCGGCGTCAGCGGGCTCGCCGCCTACGTCGACGTCGCAGACCTGACCCCCGACGACGATGCGGCGCTGGCGACCTGGTTGGCCGACCCGGCGCGGCCCAAGGTCCTCCACGACGCCAAGGGGCCCCGACACGCGCTGGCGGCCCACGGCTGGACGCTCGCGGGCCTGATCAGCGACACCGCACTCGCGGCCTACCTCGTCCAGCCCGACCAGCGCTCCTACGACCTGTCCGACCTCACCCTCCGTTACCTCCGGCGTGAGCTGCGCAACGAGAGGGAGGACGAGCAGGAGGCACTGTTCGACGACGGGGCCGGAGGTGGCGACGACCTCGCCGCGACCGCGATGCTCCGCGCGCGGGCCGTGATCGACCTCGCCGAGGCGCTCGACGGCGAGGTCGAGGATGCTGGAGGCACCCGCCTGCTGGCCGACGTCGAGCTGCCGCTGGTCGACGTGCTCGAGGACATGGAGCGGATCGGCATCGCCGTCGACGGCGACCACCTCGAACAGCTGGAGAGCCATTTCGCCGCCGAGGTCCGGCGGGCTGCCGACGAGGCGTTCGCCGTGATCGGCAAGGAGATCAACCTCGGCTCGCCCAAACAGCTCCAGGTGGTGCTGTTCGACGAGCTCGACATGCCCAAGACCAAGCGCACCAAGACCGGTTACACCACCGACGCCGACGCGCTCCAGCAGCTCTACGTCAAGACCGAGCACCCGTTCCTGCTCCACCTGCTGCGCCACCGCGACGTGGCGCGCCTGCGCCAGACGATCGAGGGACTGCTCAAGACCGTGGCGCCGGACGGTCGGATCCACACCACGTTCAACCAGATGATCGCGGCGACCGGCCGGCTCTCCAGCACCGACCCCAACCTGCAGAACATCCCGATCCGCACCGAGGAGGGGCGGCGGATCCGCGAGGGCTTCGTGGTCGGTCCGGGTTTCGAGTGCCTGATGACAGCCGACTACAGCCAGATCGAGATGCGGATCATGGCCCACCTGTCCGAGGACAAGCTGCTGATCGAGGCGTTCAGGTCCGGCCGCGACTTCCACTCGATCACCGCCGCCCGGGTGTTCGACGTCGACGCCGACGAGGTCACCGTCGAGATGCGGGCCAAGATCAAGGCGATGAACTACGGCCTCGCCTACGGCCTGTCCGCGTTCGGCCTCGGCCAGCAGCTGCGCATCGACCCCGGAGAGGCGCGCGAGCTGATGGACGAGTACTTCGAGACCTTCGGTGGCGTGCGTGACTACCTCCGCGGCGTCGTCGACGAAGCCCGCAAGGCCGGATTCACCGAGACCATCTGGGGTCGGCGCCGCTACCTGCCCGACCTGACCAGCGACAACCGGATGCGACGCGAGACGGCCGAGCGGATGGCGCTCAACGCGCCGATCCAGGGCTCGGCCGCCGACCTGATCAAGGTGGCCATGCTCAACGTCGACCGTGCCCTCACCGAGTCGGGGCTGGCGTCACGCATGTTGCTCCAGGTTCACGACGAGCTGGTCTTCGAGGTGGCGCCGGGGGAGCGTGCGAGCCTCGAACAGCTGGCCCGCGAGCAGATGGCCGGGGCCGCCGAGCTCACGGTGCCCATGGACGTCTCCGTCGGCACCGGCCGCAGCTGGCACGACGCCGCCCACTGAGCTCGTTCATCCGGTCGCGTCCGGCTCCGCGGTCCGGTGGCGTATCGCGGCGACCACGAGTGTCACCAGCACGAGCAGGTTGACCACGGTCACGCTGAGCACGAGCGAGCCGACACTGTCCACGTACAACGCGGTCGAGGCCACCGCCACCAGTCCGGCCCAGAGGATCAGGACGCTGGCCCGGTGCTGGCGCGCGACGACTTCGTAGACCATCAGCTGGATCATCGCCAGCACCATGCCGAGCGCCGCGAACAGGCCGACGTAGGGCTCGATCGCGGCGTACTGGTCGCCACCGACGAAGACGATCGCGAGGCCACTGAACGCGACCGCGCCCAGCGTGGCGAGGACCCCGGCCCCGGCGACGAGTGCCAGCCCCTTGAGGTAGACGCGGTGCCGCTCGGTGGCCGACGCCATCGAGGGGAAGGCCACCACCACCACGGCCTGCGGGAGGAACAGCACCGCCTTGGTGAGGATCAGGCCGGCCGCGTAGAGGCCGGCTGAATGCCCGTCGAGCACCAGCCCGGCCACGAGCACGTCGACGCCGGACAAGGCGAAGAAGGCGAACAGCGCATGAGAGTTGGCCACCACCTCGTGGAGCACGTGCTCGGGATCCAGTACCGGTCCGCCCGCGGCCCGGCCACGGCCGACGTGTCCGAGGGCGTAGGCGCCGAGGACCACCGGGACCCAGGCGCCGAGGGTCACGCCGAGCATGGCGCCGAACGCGGTGGGGAGGACCAGCATCAGCGCCAACCCGATGACGAACCGGCCGAGGCCGACGCCGAGGTAGATGCCGGCGAGCGGGGCCCAGCGCCGCTCGCCCTGGAGGACCCCCGACTGCCCGCCCATGATCGTCAGTGGCACTGCGCTGAGCCCGATCATCAGCGCCGGCGCCCACGAGTCGAGGCGAGCCATCCACGCGATGACAGGGGTCAGGACCAGGCAGAGGGAGCCGAGGGCAACGGCGGAGCGGTACGACGCCGACATGACCGCCGCCTCCACCTCGCCGCGCCGTGCGGGGGTGGCGGCGATCTTCCGCGCCCCGGTCGCCTGCAGTCCCAGGGAGAGCACGCCGACGACCAGCAGGATGAACATCAGCCGCGCGACACCGCCGTACTCGACCGGTCCGAGCAGTCTCGCGGCGGCGAGCACGAAGCCGTAGGTGGTCAGGTTCATGACCCCGGTGGCCACGGCGATGCCGACGCCGCCACGCAACAGTCCGTGGAGGCTGCCGGGTGCCGGCGAGTGGGACTGGGTCACCCGATGGCCTCTGTTTCTTCGGTCGTGCGAGCGGTGTTGGAGATCACAGGCTACGACCCCCGAAATCGGGGTCGCGGAATCGCCTGTTACTGGCGCGTATGGCTATGGTTCTCCAGGCGTTTCCTACGAGGGTCGGAAATGCTTCGCCGAACTGAGGGAGGTTCGGCGCATTCTTCGGAGGGAGCGCGCAAGCATGCGCAAAACAATTTTCGCTGGGCTGGTCCTTGCCCTGGCGGCCGCCCTGGTCATGTGGCTGGATGCCACCTTCGACCTGGAGCTGGAGTCGGTCGTCCTGCTCGGGACCGCCGTCGGCGCCGTGGTCGCACTGGTGCCCGACCGCACCCCGCTGTCCCGGTTCCTCGGCTTCGCAGGCGGCTTCGTGGTGGCCTGGGTCGGCTACCTGGTGCGGGCGGCGGTGCTGCCCGACACCGACAGCGGCCGTGCGGTGGCGGTGGTCCTGATCCTGCTGCTCTGCGTCGCGCTGTTCGCGGCGACCGTCGGACGTCTGCCGCTGTGGTCGACGCTGCTGGGCGCCGCTGTCTTTGCGGGCGGCTACGAGTACACCTACGCCGCCGCCCCGCCGGAGTTCGCCAGCACCTCGGTGAGTGCGGCCACCTCATTGCTGTTCTGCCTCGCGGTCGGCTACCTGGTCGCGGCAACCGTGGCGCCCCAGGCTGGCGCCCTCCCGTCCCGGCCGCGCTCGCGCGACGAGGATCTCGACAACACCAGCTTCGACGACCTGATGGAGAAGACCAAGTGAACCCCCGTAAGAACCTGCTGCGCGTGGCAGCGACCTCGGGCGCGGCAGCTGTGCTGTGCGGAATGGCGGCGGCGCCGGCCGTGGCCGCGGACGGTGACGTCGACGTCCTCAACACCGAGACGGTGCAGGTCTACACCTCGCCCACCGGCGACATCGAGGCCCAGCGGGTCTACGAACAGCTGGTCCTGACCGGCAACGGCTCGGTCGACCTCACCAACCCCGTCTCCACCGACGGCCTCCGCAACCTCGACGGCTTCGGCGGAGTCGACGTCGAGGGCGGCGACCAGGTCACCAAGATGACGGTCGACGGCGAGGAGCACCTGCGTACGGTCAGCAACTTCGACGGCGACCTGCCGCTCGACGTCTCCGTCACCTACAAGCTGGATGGCAAGACCGTCGAGCCTAGCGACATCGTCGGCGAGAGCGGCGAGCTCGAGGTGCTCTACACGGTCAAGAACATCACCGCCCAGGCGCAGGAGGTCTCCTTCCCCGACGGCAGCGGCGGCACCACCACCGAGACCGTCGACGTCCCGATCCCCATGGTCGGCTCGCTGAGCACGAACACCCCGGACACCTTCACCAACGTGAAGTCCGGCCAGGCCAACATGGCCGGCGACGGCGAGGGCGGCACCAAGCTGTCCTTCACGATGACGCTCTTCCCGCCGATCGGCTCCGACACCGCCGAGTTCGGCTACACCGCCGACATCACCGACGGCGTTGTCCCGCGCTCGGAGGTCTCCGCCCTCCCGGTCAACCCGCTGGAGTCCCCGACCTTCGCGGCGGCCGCCGACAGCTACCAGGGCGGCACCGAGACCGGCGCCAAGCTGGCCGAGGGTGCAGCCACGATCGACTCCAACCTGCTCAAGCTCCGTGACGGCGCCTCCGAGCTCCTGGCCGGCCTGATCAAGCTCCACGAGGGTTCCGCGAAGCTGCAGGCCGGTCTGGCCGACGAGGCGGCGCCGGGCGCGGAGAAGCTCGCAGACGGCGCGGGCCAGCTCGACGACGGCCTCGGCAGGATCGCCGACGGAGCCGGCCGGCTCTTCGACGGCACGGGTCAGGCCGTAGCGGGCAGCCACAGGCTTCACGCGGGTCTCAACCGACTGAGCGGGGGCGCGGGCGACCTGAGCGATGGTCTCCAGCGTGCCCGTCGTGGGTCGCACCGGCTTGCCGAGGCGTTCAACAGCAGCACCGGAGACCGTGACTTCGTGTCGGGGGCCAAGGAGCTGGCCGTTGGTCTGCGCGCGCTCAGTGACGGGCTCGAGCTCCTGGCCGACCCCCAGAAGGGCCTGCCCCATGCGGCGGACGGGGCAACGCAGATCCGTGCGGGTGTTCTCCGCATCCTCGCCGGTGTGGACAATCCCCAATGTGACTTGGCCAACCCCAAGGACCCCGCCAACCCGTGTGGATTGGTGCAGGGGCTGACGCTGCTCACGCGGCCCGAGGGACTGCCGAAGGCGGTCGCCGGCGCCAAGACGATCGACGGCTACATCAAGAACCTCAATCAGATCCTGCCCGCGGTTCAGGGTGGTGTGAGCGGTGCGCGGAGTGCCCTGGGTGGCGCGTCGGTCAACATCGCCGGGGCCAAGACCAGTGTCGAGTCGGCGAGCCAGGTCCTCGGCTGCGCCGCGGACCCGGCGGCTCCGGGCTGCGCCCAGCTCTCGGAGGCGGTCGGCAAGCTGGTCCCCGCGGCAACCGCGGTGGGCACGGCGGACGGCACCCTTGCCGCCATCCAGACGCCGCTGGGTCAGGGCGTGGCCATCGTCAACGGCCTGGCGCTTCAGACGCCGACCCTCGTTGACGGTCTGGTCGCCGCCGAGGTAGGGGCCCAAGGATTGCTCACCGGTGCTCAGGCCATCAGCCAGGGAGCAGCCGACGCTGGCTTGCAGCAGGGGCTCGACGATCTGGTCGAAGGCCTGACGGTGGCCGCGACGGGCGTTGTCTCCAACGCCCCGATGGCCGCTGCCGGTGCCGATGGCGCGCAGCTCCTCGCATCGAAAATTGCCTTGGCGGGCGTCGGGGCGGGCGATCTCGCCGACGGCCTCGTCCTCGCGAGCGACGGCAGCATCCTGCTCGCGGACGGTGCGGGAGAGGCGGCGTCCGGATCGGGCGACCTGGTTGACGGTCTTGGTCGCCTCAACGCCGGCGCGGGCAAGCTGGCCGACGGTACCGACGAGGCTGCGGACGGCTCCGGCAAGCTCGCGGCCGGCGCGGACAAGCTGGCCGCCGGGCTGGACGATGCCGCTGACGGTTCCGGTCGTCTCACCGACGGCATGGGTCAGGCGAGGGCGGGTGCACCGAAGCTCGTCGACGGTGCCCAGGAGCTGTCCGACAAGGGCACGAGCAAGCTGGTCGAGGCGGGCAAGGACACGACCCAGACCTACGGCCAGATGTACGCCACCATGGAGGCCGGCGCCGAGCGGGCGCAGACCGAGGACATGGCCTACGGCGCACCCGAGGGTGCGGCCGG
>DASSJR010000254.1:0-10187 GCA_035691135.1 Nocardioides sp.
GACGCCACCGCGCGACTGGCGAACGCGCTCCACCTGCACCTGGATTAGTCGGGCCACCCACGACAAAGCCCCCGCCGATCGGCGGGGGCTTTGCTGTGTTCAGGACCCGTGGCTGAGGTTTGCTTCGTCTCACCGGGTCTCGACACCCTCCGTCGCGACTTCGTTCCTCAGTCGCGGTCGCTGCTCAACCACCATCGACAGCTTTCACTGACTTCGTCAGTGGAAGCTGTCCCCACACGCACACGAGCCCGTGGCGTTGGGGTTGTCGATCGTGAAGCCCTGCTTCTCGATCGAGTCGACGAAGTCGATCATCGCGCCGTTGAGGTAGGGGACGCTCATGCGGTCGACCACGACGGTCACGCCGTCGAAGTCGGTGGTGACGTCGCCGTCGAGCGTGCGCTCGTCGAAGAACAGCTGGTAGCGCAGTCCGGAGCAGCCGCCCGGCTGGACGGAGATCCGCAGCGCGAGGTCGTCGCGGCCCTCCTGCTCGAGGAGGCTCTTCACCTTCGTGGCAGCCACTGAACTCAGGTTGATCTGGTCGGTGCGGCGCTCTTCGGTGGTCTCGACCTGCTCGGTCATGGTGCTGGCTCCCAGGGATCGGCGGGGTGTCTCACAGGGTCCAATCGTCTCACACGAGGGGTTATTCCCGCGCAACCACGGGCTCGACCTCGGTGACACGTGAACGCTCCCAGGGCCAGGTCATCAGGGCCCAGACGCCGCATACCAGCGCGATCTCCACCACGACGTAGAGCGGCCACGGGCCCAGCAGGTCGAGGATCGACGTCCCGGGCTTGCGGTTGAGGAAGCCGTAGTTCGTGCCGACCGCGACGTTGAAGCAGAACACCGCCGCCGCCCAGGTGGACGTGATCGCCACCGTGCGCCGGTAGTCGCGCCAGGTCGGGTGGAACCCCAGGCCCCAGGTCAGGAAGATGGCGGCCCAGACGATGAGCAGGTGCATGGCCCAGTAGGCGATGAACTTCGGGTCGGGGAGGTCGTTGACGAGCGCCGGCGTGATCAAAGCCTGAGTGGTGAGGGCGAGACCCCAGTAGTAGGTGAGCGCGACCGGGGTGCGCCGGTGGGTCCAGAGCGCGACCACCGCGGCGATCCACGCGAAGTCGCACAGCTGCAGCGGGAGTGTGGTCTGGAGGTCGTAGTTGCCGGGGAGGAAGTCGATCACCTGCAGGGGGATCGTGAAGCACGGGATGAGCAGAGCGTAGGCACGGCTGACCGTGATCGCGGCCGGGCGGTCGCGGACGCGGCGGCCGAGGGCGACGACCGGCCAGATGCCGAGGACGAATATCGCGAGCATCGCGAGGTGGGAGGCGCCGAAGTTCTCGAATCGGGTCGCGGTCAGGAGAGTCATGTCCCCACCATGTTCCCTCAGCGCCGCCGCGGGCATGCGCAGAAGTACTCAATCGCTATCGCGACCAGGTGCGGGCCACCCGTCCGGCGACCTCGGCGAGGGCGCCCGCAGGGTCGGCAAAGGCGCGGTCCTCCCCCACGAGGTCGACCAGGGAGTACGCCGACTCGACACCCAGGGCGCGCATCTCCCGGGAGCCGATGAGCACCTGACCGGCGATCGCCACGCACGGCCGCAGGGACTCCGCGGCGACCTCGGCGACGCCGTACGGCACCTTGCCGGCGCGCGAGGAGACGTCGAAGGCTCCCTCCCCCGTGACCACCAGGTCCGCGAGCCCGGCCCGCTCCCCCAGCCGCACGGCCTCGGCCACCAGGCCGATTCCCGGCTCGCGGACGGCTCCGAGGGCAAGCAGCGCAAAGCCCAGGCCACCGGCGGCGCCGGCGCCCGGCTCCAGGGAGGTACGGCGGTCCGTGACGGACGCGAACCGCTCGAGCCAGCCGTCCACGACCGGCAACCGCTCGTCCGGGATGCCCTTCTGCGGACCGAAGACCTTGGTCGCGCCGAACAGGCCGGTGAGCGGGTTGTCGACGTCGGTGGCGGCGATCAGCCGGACCTCGCCGAGCCGGGTCCGGGCCGGCTCGAGGTCGACCGATCCGATGCCGTCGAGTGCGGCAGCGCCGGCGTCGAGCGGGACGTCGGCCCTCGCACCGAGGGCGGTGAGGAGCCCGGCGCCGCCGTCGTTGGTGCCGCTGCCGCCGAGTCCGACCACGATCGTCCGCGCCCGCGAGTCGAGGGCCGCGGCCACCAGCTCCCCGACCCCGACGGTGGTGGCGGACTCTGCTCCCTCGCCCCGGGTCAGGTGGAGACCGCAGGCCTGGGCGCCCTCGACGTAGGCCGTGTCGCCGACGAGCAGGACCGTCGCCGGAACGGACCGGCCGGTCGGCCCGGTCACTGTCGTGGCGAGCAGCTCGCCACCAAGGGCGGCGTGCAGCACGTCGACGAAGCCGGGTCCGCCGTCAGCCATCGGCGCCAGGTCGAGCTCGTCGTCGGGTCGCTGCCGGCGCCACCCGGCGGCGATCGCGTCGGCAGCCTCCAGTGCCGTGAGGGTGCCGGCGAACTTGTCCGGCGCGATCAGGACGCGCATGCGCACAGTCTCGCCGACGCCCGAGGTCGCGGGACTGTCAGTCCCGTAGGGCGGGGAGCAGCTCCTTCTCCGTCCAGTCGACGAACTCCTCCTGCCGCTCGTCACCGACCTGCACGAACGCGAGATCGGTGAACCCGGCCGTGCGGAACTCCTCCGCCGCCTTGAGCACAGGCTCGAGGTCCGGTCCGCACGGAATGTTGTCGGCCACGTCCTCGGGACGGACGAACTGGGTGGCTCCGGCGAAGCCGGCCGGCCCGGGCAGCTCGGCGTTGACCTTCCATCCACCGGCGAACCACCGGAACTGCCGGTGCGCGGTCTCGACCGCCTCGTCCCGGCTGGGAGCCCAGCACACCGGGAGCTGCCCGATCGCCCGATCCCCGCGGGGTCCGGCGTCACGCCATCCCGCGACGAGGTCGGAGTCGGGCTCGACGGCGACCAGGTGGTCGGCGACGGGTGCGAACCGCTGTACCGATTGCTTGCCGGACACAGCCACCGCGATCGGGACCCGGGTGTCGGGAAGGTCCCACAGCTTGGCCGAGTCGACGCGGTAGTGAGGCCCCGCGTGGTTGTGGTAGCCGCCGTCGAAGAGGCCGTCGATGATCTCGATGGCCTCGGCCAGCATCTCGTGGCGCACGTTGACGGGAGGCCAGCCCTGTCCCACCACGTGTTCGTTGAGGTTCTCGCCGGCGCCGAGACCGAGCGTGAAGCGCCCTTCGGACAGGATCTGCACGGTGGCGGCCTTCTGCGCCACCACCGCGGGGTGGTAGCGCAGGATCGGGCAGGTCACGTAGGTCATGAGCTCGAGGCTCTCGGTCGCCTGGGCGACCGCCCCGAGCATCGCCCACGCATAGCCGGAGTGACCCTGCTCGTCGAGCCAGGGAAAGTAGTGGTCGCTCATGACCGCGAAGTCGAATCCTGACTGCTCGGCGCGGGTCGCGTAGCGGACCAGGTCTCGCGGCGCGGACTGCTCGCTCATCAGGGTGTAGCCGATACGCATGGAGTCTCCCCTCCTCGTCGAACCGGGGCCGTACCCCGAATAGGTTGCGTCCATGACCGATGTGACCATCCGGCCGATGCGGGCCGACGACGTGCCGGTGGTCGAGCGGCTCAGCGCCGAGGGTTTCCACGAGCTCGACGTGCGGACCTACCAGCGGGACTGGCCCGAGCCCAGCCTGCGGTCGCCGGAGCGGGCGCGGGCGTGGGAGACACGCACCCGCCACTTCCTCGACACCGACCCGGGTGGCTGCTGGGTGGCCGAGGCGGACGACGGGATCGTCGGGTTCGCGATCTCGGTCAACCGCGAGCTGATGTGGATCCTCGCGTCGTACGCCGTCCGGCCCGGTCTGCAGGGGCAGGGCATCGGACTCCAGCTGCTCGCCGCCGCGCTGCACCACGGCCGCGGCTGTCTGCGCGGCATGCTGGCCGCCTCCTCGGACCCCAAGGCGGTACGCCGCTACCGGCTCGCGGGGTTCACCCTGCACCCACAGATGCTGCTGTGGGGGCGGGTCCCCCGGGCGGCGATCCCCGTCGTCGAGCAGGTCCGGGACGGATCGCTGGCCGACGTCGACCTGATGGACTCGATCGACCGGCAGACCCGCGGGGCGGCCCACGGATCGGATCACGAGCTGCTGTTCCGCGAGTTCCGGCTGCTGGTGGCCGACCGGACGACCGGTTCGGGCTATGTCTACGTCAACGACGTGGGGTCACCCGTCCTGCTGGCCGCGACCAACCGGCGTACGGCGACGGACCTCGCCTGGGCGGCCCTGGCGGGCAGCGACCCCGGCGTGCAGGTGGACATCGCCCACGTCACCGCGGACAACGAGTGGATGATCGACGTCGGCGTCGCCGCGCGGATGGAGGTGCACCAACGCGGCTACCTGGCGCTGCGGCGAATGAAGCCGCCGAGGCCCTACCTCCACCACGGATCGTTCCTTTGACCTTCCGCCACCTAAACTGAGCGCCATGACGACGGTCGATCTCCCGCTGCTCCCGCTCGGCCGAGGCCGCGACGCCTCCTCCGAGCGTGGAGTCGAGTGCCCCGGTGACCTCCCGGCGGCCTCCGACCCGGACCTCGTGGCCCGGGCCAGGGCGGCGAAGGAGGCCCTCGGCGAGCGGGTGTTCGTGCTCGGCCACCACTACCAGCGCGACGAGGTCATCCAGTTCGCCGACGTCACCGGCGACTCGTTCAAGCTCGCCCGCGACGCCGCGGCGCGGCCGGAGGCGGAGTTCATCGTCTTCTGCGGCGTCCACTTCATGGCCGAGTCGGCCGACATCCTCACCTCGCCGCAGCAGCAGGTGATCCTGCCCGATCTGGCGGCGGGCTGCTCGATGGCCGACATGGCCCGGCTCGGCCAGGTCGAGGACGCCTGGGACGCCCTGACCGACGCCGGGATCGCCGACAGCGTCGTACCGGTCACCTACATGAACTCCTCCGCCGACATCAAGGCGTTCTGCGGCCGCAACGGTGGCGTGGTCTGTACGTCGTCCAATGCCGAGGTGGCGCTGGAGTGGGCGTTCGAGCAGAAGCCGGACGCGAAGGTGCTGTTCCTCCCCGACCAGCACCTCGGACGCAACACCGCTGTCCTGAAGAGGGGCATGTCGCTGGACGACTGCGTGGTGTGGAACCCGCACCTGCCCGGCGGCGGGCTCACAGAGGAGCAGCTGCGCAACGCCCGGATGATCCTGTGGAAGGGCCATTGCTCGGTGCACGGCCGGTTCTCCCCCGACGTCGTCGACGAGCTGCGGGCCAGCGTCCCGGGAATCCAGATCCTGGTGCACCCCGAGTGCCAGCACGAGGTCGTCCTCAAGGCGGACCTGGTCGGCTCCACCGAGTTCATCATCAAGACGATCGAGGCCGCGGCCCCCGGGTCGAGCTGGGCGATCGGCACCGAGCTCAACCTGGTCAAGCGGCTGGCCGACCAGCACCCCGACAAGAACATCACCTTCCTCGACCGGACCGTCTGCTACTGCTCGACGATGAACCGGATCGACCTCCCCCACTTCGTCTGGGCCATGGAGTCGCTCGCCGCCGGCGTGGTGGTCAACCAGATCCAGGTCGACCCCGACACCGAGGAGCAGGCCAAGCTAGCCCTCCAGCGGATGCTGGACCTGCCCGGCAAGTCGCACAAGGACTGAGTCGGCGCGTCTGCCGCCGCTCAGGGGGGCGAGTCGGCGCGTCTGCCGCCGCTCGGGGGCGCGAGTCGGCGCGTCTGCCGCCGCTCAGGGACGCGAGTCGGCGCGTCTGCCGCCGCATTTCTTTGCAGTGACGCCGACTCGGGCCGCTCTGACGTTGCAGTAACGCCGACTCGGGCCGCTCTGACGTTGCAGTAGCGCCGACTCGGGTCAGAGGCCGGGTGCGCCCCAGACGGCGAGCCAGCGCTGCAGGTCCGTCTCGATCGGGAGCTCCGCGGCGAGGGCGTCGCGGACCTGGATCTCCAGCAGGTTGTCGCGCTGCTGCGGACCCTTCGGCGCGAACGGGTAGAAGGTGCCGCGCCGGTAGAGGTAGACCAGCCCCGCCCGGCGCCCACCGGCGTCGCCGAACGGGACCAAGGTGCACAGGAGTCCGGAGCCGAACCCCTGCTCCTCCAGCGCGGTGTTGACCGCGTGGAGATCGGTGCAGATGCCCGCGACGTCGGTGGTGTCGTCCCGCGCCACGGTCAGCCAGGTGAAGCCGTAGTCGTCGGTGCTCGACCGGACGTCGGGCGCCTCCGGATCGGCGTTGAGCAGCTCGACGACCTCCGACTGCATCTGGCGGAACGCGGCGCCCTCGGCGGCCCGGAAGCAGACCGAGCCGGTCCCGGCCGGCTCGAGGCCGATGCCGGTCTGCAGCGTCACCGCGGCGCTGGGCACCAGGAACAGGGCGTCGAGGTTGGGCCCGGACGTCGTACGACGCCCGCGGAGGGTTTCCCAGAGTCCCATCAGGGCTCGGTGCGGCCCAGCTCGGCCTGGATCCGCGCCAGCTGCTCGAGTCGCTGCTCCAGGGACGGGTGGGTCGAGGTGAGGGTCTTGAGGGTGACGCCGCTGATCGCAGGGGCGATGAAGAACGCGTTCATCGACTTGGTCGCACGGAGGTCGCCCTGCGGGATGGTGGCCATCTCGCCGGAGATCTTCTGCAGGGCGGTGGCAAGCGCGGCGGGCTTCATCGTCAGGTAGGCACCGGCCCGGTCCGCGCACAGCTCGCGGTAGCGGCTCAGCAGGCGGAGCAGGAAGAAGCTGATGGCGTAGATGACGAGGCTGATCACCAGGGCGCCCACAACTCCGATGGCCCCCTCCTTGCTGCGCGAGCGGCCGAAGAAGGCGCCGTACTGCGCGCCGCGCGCCATCATCCCCGCCACGATGCCCGCGGAGGCGGCCACCGTCATCACCAGGACGTCACGGTGGGCGACGTGCGAGAGCTCGTGCGCGAGCACCGCCTCGAGCTCCTCGGGTGTCAGCTTGCCCATGATCCCGGTGGTCACGCAGACCACCGCCCGGTCGGGCGAGCGGCCGGTGGCGAACGCGTTGGGGATGTCCATCTCGGCGATGCCGACCCGCGGCTTGGGCATCTCGGCCATCGCACAGAGCCGGTCGATGATGCCGTGGAGCTCGGGGTACTCCTCCGGAGTGACCTCGTAGGCCCGCATCGCCCGCATCGCCGCCTTGTCGGAGTTCCACCACTGCCAGACGGCGATGCCGATGCCGATCACGCCGATGAAGAAGGCGTACTGCGGCAGCAGGTACATCATGCCGACGATGAGCGCCACGAAGAGCCCGCCGAGCAGGAACATGACCGTCGACATCCGGACGGTGAGGCCGGTGTCCTTGATGAAGCGGGAGCGAGGCATGGGCCCAGTGTGACTCGTCGGTCCTAGCCCGGGATCAGGCCGTCGTCGCTGAGCAGGGCGCGGACCTCGTCGATGCTCGCATCGGCCGGCGGCAGGATCAGGTCGGACTCGTCGAGGCTCTCGACCTGGTGGGGTACGCCGACGGTACGGACACCGTCAAGCAGCTTGGTCAGAGCGGCGGCGAAGGCCTTTGGGTCGTCGGCCTCGACCGCCGCCTCGACGGCGGAGTCGTACTGGTTGAGCCGTTCGAGCGCGTCCTCGGCAACGTCGTACTGGCCCTCGCCGAGGATCCGGACGATCATTTTTGCTCGTCCTCGGTGGTGGTCTTCTCCGGCGACTCGGAGAGGATGTCGCCGCCCTCGATGGCCTGCGGCTGGCTGGAGGCCTTGAGTCGGGCCAGCTCGACCTCGACGTCGGACTCGGAGCTCATCGCGTCGAGCTCGCGGGCGATGTCGTCGCCTGCGCCCACCTGGCTGACGTCGTCGAGGGCGCCGGAGGCGATGAGCTCGTCGATGGCGCCGGCCCGGGCCTGCATCTGGGCGGTCTTGTCCTCGGCTCGCTGGATGGCCAGCCCGACGTCGCCCATCTCCTCACCGATGCCGGACATGGCCTCGTTGATCCGGGTCTGCGCCTCGGCCGCGGTGTAGGTGGCCTTGATCGTCTCCTTGCGGGTGCGGAAGGACTCGACCTTGGCCTGCAGCCGCTGCTGGGCCAGGGTGAGCTTCTCCTCCTCCCCCTGGAGCTGAGCGTGCTGGGCCTTGAGGTCGGCGATCTGCGAAGTGAGGCCGGACTTGCGGGTGAGGGCCTCACGGGCGAGGTCTTCACGCCCGACCGAGATGGCCTTCTCGGCCTGGCCCTGGAGCTTGGTCGACTGGGCCTCGAGCTGGTTGACCTGGAGCTCGACGCGCTTCCGGCTGGTGGCCACGTCGGCCACGCCCCGGCGTACCTTCGCCAGGAGGTCGAGCTGGCGCTGGTAGCTGTAGTCGAGCGTCTCGCGAGGGTCCTCCGCCTTGTCGAGCGCCTTGTTCGCCTTGGACCTGAAGATCAGGCTGATGCGCTTCATGATGCTCATGGGGATTACGCCCCCTCCTCGCCGATGAGTCGAACTTGTGCGTTCACCCTAGTGTCCCACCCAAGGTGCGGCGAGGCGGCCACGCGCCTCGGAGAGCGCCGTCCCCGCAGGTAGGATCGTCGCGACCCCACCCCCTGATCCTGCAAGGTTCTTCCGTTGTTCCGACGCAACAAGTCCGACACCGAGACCCAGCCCTCGGGCGCGGTCGTCAAGGAGGGCGGCAAGGGTCGCCCGACGCCCAGCCGCCGGGAGGCCGAGGCCGCCGCCCGGGCGCGCGCCAAGGTGCCGCGCACCCGCAAGGAGATCGCGAAGGCCCAGCGGGCGGCGCGCTTCGAGTCCAGCCAGAAGGTGCGTTCGGCGATGAAGTCGGGCGACGAGCGCTATTTCCTGGCGCGCGACAAGGGCCCGGTCCGCTCGTTCATCCGCGACTTCGTCGACAGCCGCTTCTCGTTCGTCGAGATGATGATCCCGCTGCTGCTCGTCACCCTGGCGCTCGGCTACTCCGGCAACCCCAATCTGGCCAGCATCGGCAACACCATCCTGCTGGGGACCATGCTCCTCGTGGTCGTCGACCTGTTCATCATGCGGTTGCGGTTGCGGCGTGAGCTGACCCGCCGCTTCCCGGACGAGAGCACCAAGGGAACGACGTACTACGCGGTGATGCGCTCGTTGCAGATGAAGTTCATGCGCATGCCCAAGGCGAAGGTGAAGATCGGGCAGAAGCTGCCCGAGCACTACCGCTGACCGAGGTCACCTAACCGTCGTAGTCGAGGGTGACCTTCGACGAGGTCGGGTGGGACTGGCAGGTGAGCACGTAGCCCTTCTCGATCTCGTCGGGCTCGAGCGCGTAGTTGGCGTCCATCTGGACGGTGCCCTCCAGCAGCCTGGCCCGGCAGGTGCCGCACACCCCGCCCCTGCAGGCGAAAGGCAGGTCGGAGCGGACCCGGAGACCGGCCTCGAGCACGCCCACGTCGTCGGGTCGGAGCGGGAACTCCGAGGCCCGACCGTCGAGCCGGATGGTGACCGACGCGGCACCTTCGACGCCGTCGACGAGGCTGGCCACGGGCGCTCGCGGAACCGGGTCGGCGTGGAACAGCTCGGTGTGGATCCGGGTGGCACCCGCGTCGGTGAGCACCCCCCGGAGCTCGTCGACCATCTGCTGCGGGCCGCAGAGGAACCAGTCGTCGACCTCCTTGGCCGGGACCAGCGCCTCGAGGATCCCCCGCAGCCGGTCGGCGTCGAGTCGACCGGAGAGGAGCTCGACGTCCTGCGGCTCCCGGGAGAGGACGTGGATGATCTGGAGTCGCTCGGGGTGGCGGTCCTTGAGGTCGTGCACCTCGTCGAGGAACATCACCGAGCGGCTGGTCCGGTTGGCGTAGATCAGCGTCACGAAGGCCCCCGGCTCACCCTCGAGGATCGCCGCGACGATCGAGAGCACCGGTGTGATGCCGGATCCCGCGGCGATGGCGACGTAGTGCCGCGCTGAGGCGGGGTCGAGCTCGGTGGTGAACCGGCCGGCCGGGGTCGAGACCTCGAGCTCGTCGCCGATCCGGAGGCGACCGACGACGTCCTGGCTGAACGCGCCGCCCGGGAGCTGCTTCACGCCGATCCGCAGGACACCGGAGGAGGGCGGGGTGCAGATGGAGTACGAACGACGTACGTCGTCGCCGCCCCGGATGTTGAGGTGCTGGCCGTGGGCGAAGGCGTAGTCGGCCTTCAGCTCCTCGGGGACGTCGAACGTGATCGCGACGGAGTCGTCGGTCAGCTCGTCGATGGCAGCGACCCTCA
>DASSJR010000255.1:0-2144 GCA_035691135.1 Nocardioides sp.
GGTGTCACGATGAGGCTCCTTCGCCAACATTCGTGACGCCAATTCGGAGACACTCATGGAGCGCACCCTCGCCCTCACCGCCGCAGGAATGCTGGCTAGCGCCAGCGCCCTGGTCGCGATCGCCACGCCGGCCACCGGCGCGTCGGGCTCCGCGCACCCGCAGGGACCGGTCAGCCACGCGACTGGAGTCGACTCGCACGCAGAGCAGGACTCCGTGCGAGCGTTCTGGACCAAGAGCCGCATGAAGGCAGCGACGCCCCGCGGCCAGGAGCGTCCGGCCGCGAAGCCTGGCGGCGGCGGTTCACCGGGGACGACCTCGGGCGCGAACCTCGGCAGCGCGTGGACCGCGGGCCGCGTGACGGTCGGCAAGGTGTTCTTCCAGATGGGCAGCTCGCTCTACGTCTGCTCCGGCAACGCCGTCGACGACGTCGAGGACGGCGTGACCACCCCCAACCTGGTCGTGACCGCCGGCCACTGCGTCAACGACGGCGGTTCGGCCTTCGCCACGAACTTCATGTTCATCCCGCGGTACGACCCCGCTGCGCCGCGCACGTCCGGCCAGCCCGACGGGACCTTCACGGCCAGTCGGCTGACCACGACCTCCCAGTGGGCAGCCCAGGGCGCTGACAAGTACAACTACGACGTCGGCATGGCGCGGGTGGGCGTCAACGAGCACGGCGAGACGCTGGCTGCCGCGATCGGCGACACCTCCGACATCGGGTACGTCAGCGGCGACCCGACCAGCACCGGCGGCGTCGACTACACGGTGGACACCCACTCCTTCGGCTACCCCGCCGCGCGTCCCTACGACGGCACCACGCTGATCTCCTGCTGGAGCGGCACCACCAGCGACACCGTGGGCGGCTCGACCGACTACCGGCTGCCGTGCAACATGACCGGCGGTTCCTCGGGCGGCCCCTGGCTGCTCGACAGCGCCAGTGCCGTCGCTCCTCTGACCGAGAACGCCGACGTCAGCGACGTGCAGATCTCGGTCAACTCGTTCGGCTACCGCGGCGAGAAGAACGCGATGTACGGCCCGATCTTCGGCACCACCATCCACAGCCTCTACACGACGACTGCCACCGGTAGCTGATCGCGGACGCAGTTCGTCGAGCTACAAGAACGCGGTCGCCGCACTCATCCAGCACGTCAGGGCTCACCACCCGGACTCGCGCACCGCCCACGTGTGCAGGAATTTACGTCCCGACCGACCGCGGATCGGGCACGACCGCGCACCGCGTGGCGGATCCGGGCGGTTCACTCAGTCGTCCTCGATCGGGATGCTATGACTGCTGGGTGGTGGATAGCCGGACCGGACTCATGCTGTTCGTCCTCGTCTGGCTCGGCGGTGCCGTAGCACTGGCCGGATTGGTCCCAGAGTTCGGCAAGTGGCTGCTCTTCGCGGCTGCGTTGTGGTTGGTTCCCGTGGGCTGGTTAGCCGCGAGTCTGGCTGTTCTCCTGTTCCTCTAGTCGAGCGCATCGTCATGGAGCGCCCGGGTCAGCGGCGGATCCGGATGCTCACGCGCGGATGACAAGGTCGTCATAGATGGGACACCGCGTTGCGGGTCCTTGCATGCTCGTCCGGTCGGATCAGCGGGGAACGGGGTTGCTGAGACACGTGGGCACACCTGTGGGTGATGCCCCGGCACTGGGTTGCGCCGTTCCCCTCTTGATCATCGTGCCTTACTTCCGCAGGGGGAACGAACATGCACAATGAAGCAGGCGGGCTGACCCGCCGGAGCGCGTTGAAAATGAGCCTGCTGGCGGGTTCCGCGGTGGTGCCGGCCCGATTTGCAGCCCAGGCGTGGGGCTGGGGCGGGAGCACCGACAGCAGCTGGAGCCGCAGTTGGGACGACCACACCTCGACGAGCCCGACCTTCACGCCGTACACCACCGATCTCCCGATCGCGCCGACGCTGGTCCCGACCAGCAGCACGACGACCACCGACTACTACGACGTCACCATGCAAGCGACCCAGACCCAGATCATCCCCGGCCTGACCACCCCGATCTGGGGCTACAACGGCCTCTACCCCGGCCCCACGATCAAGACTCGGAAGGGCCGTCAGGTCGTGGTTCGCCAACGGAACTCACTGCCCGAGGCGATGACCGTGCATCTGCACGGCGGGTACGTCGACGGCGAC
>DASSJR010000256.1:0-6802 GCA_035691135.1 Nocardioides sp.
GTTCATGGAGCGGCTCGAGGAGCGCTGGCGCAAGCGCCGGGAGAATGGGCTCTAGCGGAGACGCGCCAGCGGATCCGCTGATGGTGGTCGAGCGAGCCGCGCGACCGAGGCACGAGGGTCGCGACCGGCGTGTCGAGACCCGGTGGGGTGCCAGCGACCGCTACCCCACGTGATCGACCACGCCGCCGTACCGCACGGTGAGCGGCTCGACCTCGGGCGCACGCACCACTGGGGGCCGGCGGCGCAGCACTGACCGCGGCAGCCAGGCCGCCCGGCGTCGGGCGGAGCGGGTGGCACCGCCCTGCAGAGACGCGACACAGGTCGCGAGGTCCTTGTCCAGTCGGCTCTCGTCGGCCTGCTGGCCCGCCCTGGCGTAGCGAAGCCGCTCCACGCACAGCACGATTCGGTCCAGGGCCTCGACGGCGAAGGGCGCGATGTGGGCGCCGTGGACCGGACGTTCGGGAGTGTCAGCGCGGATCGGCAGGCCGAAGCTCCCGACCAGTGCGTCCCTGGTCTCGCGGGGCGACCGGTCATAGGGCCAGGACACCCCCAGGTCGGTCGCGGTGTCGAGCAGCTCGGCCCAGGCCGCCTCCGGCCCGGCCCCGACCCGGGTTCGCCTGCGGCTGCGCCGGACCACCGACGGCACCAGCAGGAGGCCCAGGGCGACCAGGACCGTTCCGGCCCCACCGAGCACCGGCGCCCAGGGGAAGCCGGCCTGCTCGTCCTTCTTCTTGCCTTCCTGTGAGTCGCCGGCAGCCGCGCTCGAGCTCGCGCCACGGCCGGGTAGGTCCTCGCTCTGTCGGGGGTTTCCCGGAGCGCCGGAGGTGTCGGGCAGGTTGACCTGCTGCGTGGTGTAGGGGGGTACGGCGCTGGCCCGTCCCGCCGGCGTGGGTTCGAACCGGACCCAACCGGAGCCCGGGAAGAACAGCTCCGGCCACGCGTGCAGGTCCCACGCGCTGTACTCCCACGTCTGCCGGCCGATCTTCCGGGGCTGGTAGAAGCCCACGGCGACCCGGGCCGGGACACCGATCACCCGGGCCATGACGGCCATCGCGGAGGCGAACTGCTCGCAGTACCCGGTGCGCCCACCGTCACCCGCCGTGAGGAACCGGACCAGGTCGTCGGTGCCGTTCCCGGGCGCCGAATTGAGGTCGTAGGTGAACCCGCCGTCCTCCCGGAACCACTGCTGGAGGGCCACGGCCTTCTCGAACCTGGTGTCCTCGTTGCGGGTGACCTGGAACGCGAGGTTGGTCACCGAGCTGGGCATTCCGTCCGGCAGGTCGATGAAGTCGCTGCTGACCTGCCCACCGGTCGAGGGCGCCCGGGCCATCGACTCCGCGGAGAGGTCGAGGTCCACCGCGGTCATCTGGTAGCTGATCCCCGCGGTGTTGAGGTTGTCGTCGCCGGACAGGAAGTCCATCGTGGACCGGTCGTATCGCCAGTCGCCCTCGGCGGTGATCCGTGAGATCGGCGCCTGCGTCGGGAGCCAGATCGACTGGAAGCTCGGGGTCACCGAGACGTCGTACTCGCGCTCGGTGCGAGGCACGCTCTGCGAGACGCCCTGGAGGGCGGGCAGCTCACCGGTCGCGAGCTGGTTGGTGGGGACCTCACGCTCGCCGGAGGTCCACTCGTTGCCGGAGAAGCGGTTGAGGACGGAGATCCGGAGGTACGACGGGTTGCGGTCGGTGGTGCGGACGTCGACCAGCGGGATGTCGTCTCCCCGCTGGAGGTCGCGGCGCAGGTCGGTCATCGGATTGGTGACCGTGATGTCGTCGCCGCCGGGTCCCAGCCCCCCGTTGAAGACGCTGAGGCTGAGGGTGGGAACCAGGAACGGCAGGAACACCGCAAGCGCGGTGGCCACGCCACCGATCGTTCCTGCGGTGGCGCGGACCGCGCCGGTGCTGACGCCGAAGGCGGAGGGGTCGGATGCCGTGTCGGTGCCGAGCGGGCGGCCCCACCGAGCCACCTGCTCGCTCTCCTGGAGGAACAGCATCACCAGGAAACCGCCGGCGGTGGCCGCGAAGACCCACCAGGAGACGCCGCCGAGGAGGATGCTCACCGGCACGCTGTAGATGGTCAGCAACGGGAGGCCGGCCAGCGGGGCCCGGCGCAGGGTGCACGCCAGGAAGTCGACCAGCAGGAGGCAGGCGAGCCCACCGGCGATCAGGATCGGGTCGACGGGATCGACGCTCGCGGGCAACGGAGCGGCGTACCGCTGCGCCGTGACGAGGGCGTCGGCGAAGCCTTGCTGGAGTTGCTCCCAGGCCGGCCCCACCGGGATGGGCGAGCCGCTGAGCATCGCGCTGGCCAGGGCTCCGGAGACGACGACCTGGCAGACCACCACCAGTGGCGCCCCGAGGCGGGCCCACCGGGCCACGGCGCCGGTCACGGCGATGACCGCGCCGAGGACGAGGAGTGGGCCGAGGAACGTCACCGACTGCTCGGTAAAGCCCCGCCAGGAGAGCAGCGCGAGCCACGTGGTCCCGGCCGCGGCCGCGGCCAGGGCGAAGTGCCCGGCGAAGCCGCCACGGCCCGGACTCATCGGGGTCCCCGCGGAGTTATTTCGGGGTCCCTGCGGGAACGGGAGCGCAGCGAGCGTTCTCGTGGGGTGTCAGGCGTGAGCGAAGCGAGCGGCTTCGTGGGGTGAATCATCTCTTCACCTCGTCCCTCGCCGGGGCGAAGCCCGTATCGCCCATGGACGCATGGCCGCTGCGGCTGACGTGCGCGGTGCTGCGGCCGAGCTCCTGCCAGACCGTGTCGAGCCGGTCGCGGGGACCGAGCGCGGCTGCGCGCCATCCCTGCCGGGTGAGGGCGGTCGCGGCACCGCCGTCGGTGGACCGCGCCACCCAGGCGTCGACGTCGAGCGCCAGGGCCATCGCCGAGCCGGAGTGGTGCTGCATCCGGCGCAGGACCGGGAAGTCCTGGGGCTCGAGGCTGCCGACCACGGCCACCATCAGCCCTCCGTGCGTGGGCTCGGCGAGCCACCCGGTGTCGATCCGCGGTCGGGGATCGGCCTGCACCACCGCCAGCGTCTCCATCAGGGGTCCGGTGTTGAGCTCGGCGTCGCGGAAGTGCCAGGCGCTGCTCGGGTCCTCCCCGGAGGCGGTCACCAGGCGCACGGTGAACCCGCGCATGCTGAGGTGGACCGCGATCGAGGCGGCGGTGGACACCGCGGCCTCCAGGGACGAGGCGATGCCCTGGCCCCGGTGCACCCGCAACCGGTTGTCGAGGAAGAGGGTGGCCCGCGACTGCCACGGCTGCTCCTCGCGACGCACCATCAGCTCGCCCACCCGGGCCGAGCTGCGCCAGTGGACCCGGCGCAGGTCGTCTCCGCGGCGGTACTCGCGGACCGTCACGTCCTCCGCGCTTCCGGTGGCGAACGCCCGTGGTCGGTTGTCACCCGACCCGGTCCAGGCGCCCCCGAGGGGGATCTGGGGGAGCGGGACCGTCCGCGGAGTCACCGTCAGTGGCACCGTCGTCTGGAACGTCCGCCCCAGCTCGACCATGCCGAAGGGGTCACTGACCCGCACCGACATCGGGCCGATGTCGAACTGGCCGCGCACGTCGGAGCGGACGTGATAAGTGACGTGCCGCCGCCATCCCTGACCGATGCCCTCGAGGACGAATCGCGGCCGGGTGCCGAGCACGTAGGGGACGTGGTCCTCCAGCCGGAGCACCCCGCTCGGCGTGCGCCCCTCATTGGTCAGCGAGAGGTTCACCCGCACCGGCTGGCCGGCCGTGACCAGCTGCGGGTTGACCGTGCGCACCAGCGCGAGCCGGTAGCGGCTGCGGCCGATGAGGACGGCCGTGACCAGAGGGAGCGCGGCGACGAGGACGCCGACCCGGGTCAGCGCCGGCTGGCCGAGGATGATCGCGCAGACGATCGCGGTGATCCCCGCGGCCAGGAAGGCCCGCCCCCGGACCGTCAGTCCGGCCAGTGCCTCTCGCACGTCGTACTCCCTGCTGGGCGGGTCAAGCCCGATGGCCCTCGGGCACCGGGACGGCCTCGATGACAGCGTCGAGGATGGCGGTGGTGCTGCGTCCGCTCATCGCCGCCTCGACGCTGGGCAGGAGCCGGTGCGCGAGCACCGACTGGGCGAGGGTCCGGACGTCGTCTGGAAGGACGTAGTCGCGGCCCTTGATGGCGGCCCGGGCCTTCGCGGCGCGGACCAGGTGCAGGGTTGATCGGGGCGAGGCGCCCAGCGTGAGCTCGTGGGACCGCCGGGTCGCGGAGGTGAGGGCGACGCTGTAGCGCTGCACCGCCTCGGAGACGTAGACATCGTTCACGATCGCGATCAGCTTGCGGATCTCGACCGCGTCGGCGACCGGTTCGAGGTCGTCGAGCGGGTTGGCCCCGGTGTGGGAGTTGAGCATGGCGATCTCGGCTGCCTCGACGGGGTAACCCACCGAGACGCGCGCCATGAAGCGGTCGCGCTGAGCCTCGGGCAGGGCGTAGGTCCCCTCCATCTCGATCGGGTTCTGCGTGGCGATGACCATGAACGGGGTGTCGAGCTGGTAGGTCGTGTTGTCGACGGTGACCTGGCGCTCCTCCATGCACTCGAGCAACGCCGACTGGGTCTTGGGGGAGGCGCGGTTGATCTCGTCGCCGACGACGATGTTGGCGAACACCCCGCCGGGACGGAACTCGAACTCGCGGGTGTTCTGGTTGAACACCGAGACGCCGGTGACGTCCGACGGCAGCAGGTCGGGGGTGAACTGGATCCGACGGACCGAGGAGTCGATGCTGCGGGCGAGGGCCTTGCTGAGCATCGTCTTGCCGACACCCGGGACGTCCTCGATCAGCAGATGACCCTCGGCCAGGAGCACGACCAGGGTCGAGTTGACGACCTCGGCCTTGCCCTCGATGACCCTCTCGATGTTGGCGCGGATCCGGCCGACGACGCGCGACAGCGTCTCGAGATCGGCACCGCCGCCATTCGGATTTCCCACGGGTCCGATCCTTCCACTCTGCGGTCGTCAACGCCCCGCGTGATGAGTCCACGTTAGGGCGTCCGAAAAACCTAGTCGCCCGTCCTGCCCAACTCCGCGACCGCCGGGGTCACGGTTTGGTTTCGGTTGCCGGGCGGTCGACCGGCCACATCGCCGCGCTTCCTCCATTTTGCTCCACCGCGGAGAAGGGCGCTCCCACCTGCGCAAACCCCGGGAAATCAGCCGCCGCGACACGGCTGAAGTGGTTGACGGTGGAGGGCAGTGGGGTAGAGTGGTGCGCAGTGGAGGAAGAGCCCGGTCCAGGGGGTTCAGCGGAGCGGAGGTGCCCGATGTTCTTCATGGGCACCTACACCCCGAAGCTCGACGACAAGGGCCGGCTGTTCCTCCCGGCGAAGTTCAGGGACCAGCTCGCGGAGGGACTCGTGGTGACCAGGGGACAGGAACGCTGCCTGACCGTCTGGCCCCAGGCTGCCTTCGAGGAGCTCGCCCGGCGCGCCCAGGAGGCACCGGTCACGGTCAAGGCCGCGCGCGACTACACGCGGTTCCTGTTCGCCGGCGCCTCGGACGAGACGCCGGACAAGCAGGGCCGGATCACCATCCCGCCGATGCTGCGCGAGTACGCCGCGCTCAGCAAGGACGTGGTCGTGATCGGAGTGATGAACCGGGTCGAGATCTGGGACCCGGCCAGGTGGGAGGAGTACGCCGACGCAGGCGAGGCGGCGTTCTCGGAGCAGAGCGAAGAGGTCTTCCCCGGGGTCTGACCCCACGAGCAAGCGCAGCACCGCACGACAACTCAACAAGGGATTCGTCGGACGAGGTCTCGGGCCCGCTCCCGAACCGGCTTCTGGGGCAACTTCCCCGGTTCCAGACGCCACTCTTCCCACACGGGAGCGGGCAGGGACCTGGTCGGACGAATCCGCACACAAGAGCACCATCCGCATCAACCAGTGGGGTCGAGTCCGATGAGCAGCAACACCGTGGAGGCACCCGTCGTCAGACGGGTCCGGCACCAGGCCAGGGAGGCCGTCGCCGTGATGGCGTTCTCCGCGGCCACGTCGGTGAGCCTGGCGGTCGGTCTCCTCCTCCTCTCGAGCCTGGGTCGATAGGCGACGCAATGACCCGCCCCCACCACGACCCGGTCCTGCTCGACCGGGTCGTCGCCCTCCTGATGCCCGCCCTCGACCACGAGGGCGCGGCGCTGGTGGACGCGACGCTCGGGCTGGGCGGCCACACCGAGGCGGTGCTCAGCGACTGCCCGCTGGCCCGCGTCATCGGCATCGACCGGGACCCGGCGGCACTCGAGCTGGCCGGGGAGCGGCTCCGGCCCTTCGGGGAGCGGTTCACGGCTGTCCACGCGGTCTACGACGAGCTTCCGGCCGTCCTCGCCGACCTCGGGCTCGACCAGGTCGACGCCGTCCTGTTCGACCTCGGCGTCTCGTCCATGCAGCTCGACCTGCGTGAGCGCGGGTTCGCCTACCGGGAGGACGCGCCGCTCGACATGCGCATGGACGGCACCACGGGGCGCACTGCTGCGGACGTGCTCAACACCTACACCGCCGACGAGCTGACCCGCGTCCTCAAGGAGTACGGCGAGGAGCGGTTCGCTCGCCGGATCGCCGCCGCCGTGGTCCGCGAGCGCGAGCAGGAGCCGTTCACCACCTCCGCGCGGCTGGTCGAGCTGCTCTACTCGGAGATCCCCGCGCCCGCCCGCCGTACCGGCGGGCACCCCGCGAAACGCACCTTCCAGGCGCTGCGGATGGAGGTCAACGACGAGCTCGCGGTGCTGCGCCGGGCGATTCCCGCCGCCATCGACGCGATCCGGGTCGGCGGCCGGGTGGTCGTGGAGTCCTAC
>DASSJR010000257.1:0-13866 GCA_035691135.1 Nocardioides sp.
CCTCCAGGTCGTCAGGTCCGAACGCGTCAGGCAGCACCTCGTCCATCCGGCGCACCCCGGAGGCGGTGAGCAGCAGCAGCTCCCGGCCGCCGTGCTCGAACAGCAGCTGGCGGCACCGGCCGCACGGCATGATCACCTCGCCATTGCCGTTGACGCACACGAAATGGGTCAGCCGACCACCACCGGTGGCGTGCAGCTGCGAGACGACCCCGCACTCGGCGCACAGCACGACGCCGTACGCCGCGTTCTCGACGTTGCAGCCGACCACCAGCCGTCCGTCGTCGACGACCGCGGCGGCACCGACGGGGTACTTCGAGTACGGCGCGTAGGCGCGCGCAGCGACGTCGATCGCCTCCTGCTGGAGGCCGCGCCAGTCGAAGTCGGTCATCTCAGCTCTTCACGTAGGGCTCGCCGTCGGCGGCCGGCGGACGAACCCGGCCGACGAACCCGGCCACGGCGATGATGGTGGCGAGGTAGGGCGCGGCACCGAGCAGCTCGACGGGCAGCTTGTCGACGAAGCTGAGCTGGTTCTGCAAGTTCCACATGAACCCGAAGAAGATCGCCGCGAAGGTCGCGCCGATCGGGTGCCAGCGGCCCATGATCACCGCGGCCAGCGCGATGAAGCCGGTGCCGGCCGAGACGTCGCGGTCGAACGCACCGGTCGAGCCGACGGTGTAGTAGGCCCCACCCAGTCCGGCGAACACACCACCCAGCAGCACCGCCTGCCACCGCACCCGGTTGACCCTGATGCCGACGGTGTCGGCGGCCTTCGGGTGCTCCCCGACCGAGCGGACGCGCAGCCCCCAGCGGGTCTCGAAGAGCAGGAAGGTCACGACCGCGACCGAGACGTACATCAGGTAGACCAGGATCGTCTGGTTGAACAGCGCCTCTCCGAGCACCGGGATGTCCGCCAGGCCCGGGATCCGGATCTCCTCCAGGATCTGCGGGTTGTTGAACGTGTCCTTCTCGCTCCCCGGGATCTGCCCGAGCAGGAACGCGGTCAGACCGGAGGCGAAGGCGACGAGCACGACGCCGAGCACCACCTGGTTGACCTCGTAGCGCAGCGCGAACAGGCCGAGCATCGCGGCGACGCCGACTCCGGCGATCACGCCACCGACCAGGCCGAACGGCGCGCACAGCGCCACCGGGATGAAGACCAGCGAGCTGTAGGCGACGCTGGTGAAGACCGAGGCGAAGAACGCACCGGCCAGGAACTGGCCCTCGATGGCGATGTTGATGACGCCGGCGCGCTCGCAGAGACACCCGGCCAGAGCGCCGAGCACGAGCGGCGTGGCGATGCGCATGGTGCCGGGAATCGGGTTGGCGATCGCGGCCTGGAACGCGCCGCCCTGGTCGGCGTAGGCCCACATCAGGAAGCCGAGGTAGAACGTGATGCCGACCAGCAGCGCCAGCAGCGCCCCCGGCCAGCGCCGCGGGAAACGGTTGAGTGCGGCCAGCACCAGGGCCACGGCGGAGACCACCACGGCGCCCCACGAGACCCAGGTGGTGGTGAGCTCCTTGGGTTTGTCGTCGACGGTGACCCGTTCGCCGAGCACGTAGGTGACGCTGGTGTTCTCGATGTTCAGCGCGAACCAGACGAGCAGCGCAAGCGTGATCGCGAAGGTGATCACCAGCCGGACCTGACGGGCCAGGTCGGCCCGGTCGCGTACGCGCGGCTCCTCGATGGGGGTCCCCGCCTCGGGTGCCTTGATGGTGTCGGTGACGCCCATGTTCACCAGCCCTTCGCCATGACGGTGGAGGCCTGGCCGGTGTCTCGCATGCGGAACACTCCCCGGACCAGCGCGGGCGCGGCCACGAAGAGGACGATCAGCGCCTGCAGCACCTGAGACATCTCCGGTGGTACGCCGGCCGCGGCCTGCATCGCCAGACCACCCGACGACAAGGCACCGAACAGCAATCCGGCCAGCACGGTGCCGAGCGGGGTGGCACGGCCCAGCAACGCGACGGTGATCGCATCGAAGCCGATGGTGCCGGCGATCTGGTCGCCCAGTGGGTCCTGGCGACCCAGCAGCTGCATCGCCACCGCGAGGCCGGCCAGCATGCCGGCGACGGTCATGGCGGTGATGTAGACGCGGGCGACGCTCATGCCGGCGGTGCGAGCGGCGTCCGGGTTGGCACCGACGGCCCGGATCTCGAAGCCCCAGGTGCTGCGTTCGAGCAGCCACCAGATCAGGAGCGCGGCGAGGACGGCCACGAAGAATCCCGTGTGAACGCCGAGGATCGAGGGGAACGACGCCGAGTCGGCCACCGGCGGGGACAGCAGGTTCTCCTGGCCCGGCCGCTGGAAGGACTCCTTGGCGAGGAAGTAGAGGAGCAGGAACCGGCCGACGTAGTTGAGCATGATCGTGGTGATGACCTCATGGGCACCGGTCTGGGCCTTGAGGAAGCCGGCGATGCCGCCCCACACCGCGCCGCCGACCAGCGCGCCGAGCAGCGCCAGCAGCAGGTGGAGCCCCACGGGGAGGTCGAAGTGGAACCCGATCCAGCCGGCCAGGATGCCGCCGACCAGCATCTGACCCTGGGCGCCGATGTTGAACATGCCGGCACGGAAGGCCAGCGAGACGCCCAGGCCGGCGCAGATCAGCGGGGCGGCCCGCTCGAGGGTGCGCACGATCGCACCCGGGGAGCCGAGGGAACCGTCCAGGAGCGCGGAGTACCCGTCCCAGACGGCGATGGCGGCATACCTGAAGAAGTCCCACGGGTAGGAGAAGAAGTAGGACAGCGACTCGATGACCCGCGGCGTCGAGAAGATGATCAGCAGCGCACCCACGAGCAGCGCGAGCACGATCGCCCCGAGGGTGTCCTTGACGGTCGGCAGCCACGCCTCCCAGCGAGACGCGCCCGGGCTGGGCTTCGGCTGCGGCGCCACCGGCTCCTGGGTGGTCGTGGTCTCACTCATGCGGCGCCTCCCTCGGCGGGCTCGTGGGCACCGGCCATCATCAGGCCGATGTCCTCGCGGGCGATGTCGGGCGAGACGGTGCCGACTACGCGGCCGTCGTACATCACGGCGATCCGGTCGGAGAGGGCGAAGATCTCGTCGAGCTCGGTCGACACCACGATCACGGCCGTGCCGCGGTCGCGCTCGGCGATGATCCGCTTGTGCATGAACTCGATCGAGCCCACGTCGACTCCGCGGGTCGGCTGCGAGGCGATCAGCACCTTCAGCGGGCGGGAGAACTCCCGCGCCACGACGACCTTCTGCTGGTTGCCGCCGGAGAGGGCACTCACGGGCGCGTCGGCGGACTCGGTGCGGATGTCGAACTCCTCGATCCGATGGTCCGCGTTCTTGCGCATCGCCTCGAGGTCGAGGGCGAGGCCGTTGGAGTAGTCGGGGTGACGGAACAGGTCGAGGACGAGGTTCTCGCGGACGCTGAACGAGCCGACGAACCCGTCGTGGGACCGGTCCTCCGGGATGTAGCCGATGCCGTCCTCCAGGGACTGTCGGGGACCGTGGTGGCTGATGTCGCGGCCGTCGAGGTAGATCTCGCCTGCGGCGGGGCGCAGCAGGCCGAGCAGCGACTTGATCAGCTCGGTCTGGCCGTTGCCCTGGACGCCCGCGATGCCGAGGACCTCTCCGGCGCGTGCCTCGAACGAGACGTCCTTGACGACGAGGTGGCCCCGCGGGTCGACGACGGTCACGTTGCGCGCCTCGAGCACGACGTCGCCGGACTTCGCGGCATCCTTGTCGACCTTCAGCTTCACCGATCGGCCGACCATCATCTCGGCGAGCTCGGCCTCGGAGGTCTCGGGCGCCGCCGTGCCGACCACCTTCCCGCGCCGGATGACGGTGATCCGGTCACCGACGGCCTTGACCTCGCGCAGCTTGTGGGTGATGAAGATGATCGAGGTGCCGCGGGCCTTGAGCTCGCGCATGATGTCCATGAGCTCGTCGATCTCCTGCGGCGTGAGCACCGCTGTCGGTTCGTCGAGGATCAGCACCTCGGCGTCGTTGGCCAGCGCCTTGATGATCTCGACGCGCTGCTGCACCCCGACAGGTAGCTGCTCGACGAGCCGGTCGGGGTCGACCTTCAGTCCGTAACGCTCGGACAGCTCCCGAACCCGCTCAGCCGCCTGCGGACGGTTCAGCACACCCATGGCGCGGGTCTGCTCGCGGCCCAGCATGACGTTCTCGGCGACGGTGAACACCGGGACCAGCATGAAGTGCTGGTGGACCATGCCGATGCCCGCCGCGATCGCGTCACCGGGTGAGGCGAAGGCAACCGGCTTCTCGTCGATCAGGATCTCGCCCTCGGTGGGGTCCAGCAGTCCGTAGAGCATGTTCATCAGCGTCGACTTGCCGGCACCGTTCTCACCCAGCAGGCAGTGGATCTCCCCGGGTTCGATCGTCAGGTCGATCTTGTCGTTCGCCGTGAACGACCCGAACCGTTTGGTCAGTCCCCGGATCTCGAGATGCATCGCACTCCCTTGTGCAGGCCACCACCCTCGGTATGGAGGGTCACGAAGAGGTTAGAACGTGCAGGTCGGGGCGGGATAGCCCGCCCCGACCTGTCGAACTGGCACTGCTGGCCGACGATCAGCCGACCTTGATCTCTCCATCGATGATCTGCTGCTTGAGGTCCTGGATCTGGGCGTCGAGCTCGCTGTCGATGTCGGCCTTCGGACCGTACGGCGCCAGGGCCACACCGCCGTTCTCGAGCGTGCCCTCGTAGACCTCGTTCGAGAACTTTCCGCTGGCCGAGTCCTGGATGGCCGTCTCGACGGCGACATCCATGCCCTTCATGACCGAGGTCAGCAGGCTGTCGCAGTACTCGGCGGCGGACACGCAGCCGTCGGTGTCGACCCAGATACCCCAGACGTCGTTGTCCTGGGCTGCCTGCAGGCCACCGAGGCCCGCGGGACCGGCCACCGGCATGATGACGTCCGCACCCTGGGTGATCATCTCCTCAGCGGTGGACTGGCCCTTGGTCTTGGACTCGAAGTCGTTGGTGAACGATCCCTTCTCGGTCTCGGGGTCCCACCCGATGACCTTGACGTCCTTGCCGTTGTCCTCGTTGTACTTCTCCACGCCCTGCACGAAGCCGGTCATGAAGATGGTGACGGTGGGGATGGGCAGACCGCCGAAGGTGCCGACGACGCCGGTCTCCGACTTGGCCGCGGCCAGGTAGCCGGCCAGATAGGAGGGCTCGGCGGTGTTGAACGTCAGGCCCTTGAGGTTGTCGGGGGCCTTCGGGTAGGCGAAGTCGACGATCGAGAAGTCGACGTCCTTGTTCTTCTTGGCGGCCGCGAGCGTCGCGTCGCCCAGCAGGAAGCCGACCGTCGTGATGCTCTCGCAGTCCTCGTCCACCATCGCCTGGATGTTGTCGGCGAACTCCGAGGGCGCGTTGGACTCGACCTCGCCCGTCTGGACTCCCATGTCCTCCTCGGCCTTGACGAGGCCGTCGTGCGAGGTCTGGTTGAACGACTTGTCGTCGAAGCCACCGGAGTCGGACACCATGCACGCCTTGAAGTCGGGGAACTGCTCTGACGGAGCGCTCGAGCTCTCCGTCGCCGACGGCGAATCAGAACCACTCGCCTCGTTGCCGGTCGACCGCTCACCGCAGCCGGCCAGGACCAAAACAGCGATGGCGCACATCGCTGAAACTCGTGCCGTCTTCCTCACGGCGCCCCTCCTGATCTGTTTTTCGACGCCCGAGACCGGGCGCACCGGGCACACCCTAAGGCAGGAAGGTCGAGATACCGGATTCAAAACCCAACTGTTACAGGTTGGTGATACGGGGACCTCAGCTGTGTGACAACGCCGCCACGGCGAGCCCCCCGAGCGCGGCCTCCGCGAGCACCCGGGAGGCGATGGCGGTGGCACGGTCGTCCACGCGCAGGTTGCCCTGGTGCAGGTCGTACGTCGCTCCGCCCGGAGTCCGCGTGCCGAGCCGGGCCATCGCGCCGGGTACCCGGTCGAGGAACCAGCCGAAGTCCTCCCCACCCAGGCTCTGGGTGGTGGCCACCCGACCGGCCGGACCCAGCGTGTGCTCGATCGCGCGCCCGAGGAGCCGGGTCGACACGGGGTCGTTGATGACCGGGGGGACACCCCGGCGGTAGTCGACGACCGCCTCGATGCCGTAGGGGGAGACGATCTCGTCGATCACGCCGCGCACCAGCGCCTCGGCCTCCGCCCAGGCCACCGAGTCGAGCATCCGGACCGTGCCGGCCACGTGTCCCCGCCCGGGGATCACGTTGGGAGCCGAGCCCGCCCGGACCATGCCCCAGACCAGGCTCACGCCGGCGCGCGGGTCGAGCCGCCGCGAGACGATCGCGGGTAGCTCGGTGATCACCTTGCCGAGGGCAAAGGTGAGGTCCTCGGTCAGGTGGGGTCTGGAGGTGTGGCCGCCGCGGCCGGTCAGCTCCACCGACAAGGAGTCGGCGGCACCGGTGAGCGGGCCGTCGCGGAGCCCGATCTGGCCCACGTCGAGCGTGGGGTCACAGTGCAGGCTGAAGATCCGGCTGACGTCGTCGAGGGCTCCTTCCTCCATCATCCGCAGCGCGCCGCCGGGCATGACCTCCTCGGCGGGCTGGAAGAAGAACCGGACGATGCCCGGGAGCTGGCCGCGGGCATGCGCCTCGGCGAGTGCCAGAGTCGAGCCGACGAGTCCAGCGGTGTGGACGTCGTGGCCGCAGGCGTGGGCGACGCCGGGGGTCAGGCTCGCCCAGGACTCTCCCGTGGTGTCCTCGACCGGGAGCGCGTCCAGGTCGGCCCTCAGGGCGACGATGGGGCCGCTGTCGCCGACCTCGGCGACCAGGCCCGTGCCCTCCAGCCGGGTAACCCGGGCGCCCGCTTCGGCCAGCCGCTCCGCCACGACCCGGGTCGTCCGCTCCTCGGCCCAGGACAGCTCGGGGTGGGCGTGGAGGTCGCGCCGGAGCTCGATCAGCTCGCCGGAGTACTTCTCAACGACGTGCTCGATGGTGCGGGAGGCGAGAACGGGATCAATGTCTGACATCTTGAGGTAGAGGTTAGTCCAGCGTCCCGGCGGGGAAGAATTCGTCTAGACGCACGCGAACCCTGGGCGCGCCATGCCCAGGGTCCGCGGGTGCGTGTCGTAGGCGAAGTCCGACACGCATGGCGTTGACCTCCGGAGAGGTCCAATGAGACGACACCTATGCTGACGTCTCGCCGCGGGTCGCAACAGGACCAGACAACCCAATTCGGGGTGGCCCGTTCGGGTGGTCATTCCCCGGAGTCATAGGCCGCAAGGATCTGGTCCGCTGCCGCCGAGGCGGGTAGCTCCCCGGCCAGGACCTGCTTCCGGATCTCCTCCCGGATCGCCGCCACCCCACGGGATCGGCGCAGCCGCTGCGCGAGCTCGTCGCGCACCAGCGACCAGGTGAACTCCAGCTGCTGCCGGGCCCGCTTGTCGGCGAGGCCGGCGTCCCCCAGGTGCTCGCGATGGTCCATGACGCGCTTCCACACGTCCTCCACACCGGCGCCGGTCAGGCCCGAGCAGGTCACCACCGGCGGGACCCACCCGCTGCCCTGGCCGTGCACCAGGCGCAGCGCCCCGGACAGCTCCCGGGCCGCCGAACGGGCCTCGCCCTCCCGGTCCCCGTCTGCCTTGTTGACCGCGATCACGTCGGCGATCTCGAGGATCCCCCGCTTGATCCCCTGCAGCTGGTCGCCGGTGCGGGCGAGGGTGAGGAAGAGAAAGGTGTCGACCATGCCCGCAACCGTGATCTCGGACTGCCCCACGCCGACCGTCTCGACCAGCACCACGTCGTAGCCCGCGGCCTCGAGGACACTCATCGACTGGGTGGTCGCGCGGGCCACTCCCCCGAGCGTGCCGGCGGCCGGGGACGGCCGGATGTAGGCGTGGGGGTCGCCGGCGAGCCGGGCCATCCGGGTCTTGTCGCCCAGCACCGACCCACCGGTGCGGACGCTGGAGGGGTCGACGGCGAGTACACCGACCCGGTGCCCGGCGGCGGTCAGGCGGGTCCCGAGCTCCTCGATGAACGTCGACTTGCCGACGCCGGGGACACCGGAGATCCCCACGCGCACCGAGTCGACCGAGCCGGGGCTGCTCAGCTCGGCCAGCAGGTCCCGTGCGGCCTGCCGATGCTCGGCCTTCCCGGACTCCACCAGGGTGATCGCCTGCGAGATCGCGGCCCGCCGCTGCGCCCGGACCCCCTCGACGAGCTCCGATATCTCAGGCATCAGGGCGTGTCTCCCTCGCCTCGGCCGTCGCGAGCGTCGTCCAACGCATGCGATGGCTCATCCGGGGTGGTGGCTTGGCGGAGGAGGGAGACGGGCCGGAGGCCCGGCGACTGACGACAACGAAGCCAGCGTGCGTGGTGGGCTGCGCGCAGCAGGCCATGGGAGAGGGAGACACGCCCTTAGTGCCCGAGCTGCGTGGACAGCTTGCCGAGCAGGTCGAGCGCGGACTCGGCGATGACCGTCCCGGGGAGGAACACCGCCGCCGCGCCCATCTCCTGCAGGGTGGCCACGTCGTCGGGCGGAATCACACCCCCGACCACCACCATGATGTCGGGGCGTCCGTGGTCGGTGAGTGCCTGGCGCAGCTGGGGCACCAGGGTCAGGTGGCCGGCGGCCAGCGACGAGATGCCGACGATGTGGACGTCGGCGTCGACCGCCTGCTGGGCGACCTCCTCGGGCGTGGAGAACAGCGGGCCGACGTCAACGTCGAAGCCCATGTCGGCGAAGGCGCTGACGACGACCTTCTGGCCCCGGTCGTGGCCGTCCTGACCCATCTTGGCGACCAGGATCCGCGGCCGGCGACCCTCGGCCTCCTCGAACGCGTCCGCGGTCTCGATGACCTGCTGCACCAGCTGGTCACCGGCGCTGCCGGACTCGTCCCTGAACACGCCGCTGATCGTACGGATCGTGGCCCGGTGCCGCCCGTAGACCTTCTCCAGGGCGTCGGAGATCTCTCCGACCGTGGCCTTCGCCCGGGCCGCGTCGACGGAGAGGGCCAGGAGGTTCTGGTCGAGCGAGCCACCGTGGACGTGACCGTCCCCGGCCGACTTCGTGAGGGCATCCAGGGCCAGTCGTACGTCGTCCTCGTCGCGCTCGGCCCGGAGTCGCTCCAGCTTGGCCACCTGCTGGTGGTAGACCTCGTTGTTGTCGACCCTGAGCACCTCGAGGGGGTCCTCCTCGGCGATCCGGTAGGTGTTGACTCCGATCACCTTCTGGGTCCCGGAGTCGATCCTGGCCTGGGTGCGGGCCGCCGCCTCCTCGATCCGCATCTTCGGGATGCCCTGCTCGATCGCCTTCGCCATGCCACCGGCCCGCTCTGCCTCCATGATGTGGGCCCAGGCCCGTTCGGCGAGGTCGTGGGTGAGCCGCTCGACGTACCAGGAGCCGCCCCAGGGGTCGATCGTGGCCGTCGTGCCGCTCTCCTGCTGCAGCAGGAGCTGGGTGTTGCGGGCGATCCGCGCCGAGAAGTCGGTGGGCAGCGCGATCGCCTCGTCGAGGGCGTTGGTGTGCAGCGACTGGGTGTGCCCCTGGGTCGCGGCCATCGCCTCGATGCAGGTCCGGGCGACGTTGTTGAAGGCGTCCTGGGCGGTCAGCGACCAGCCGCTCGTCTGGCTGTGCGTCCGGAGACTGAGGGACTTGGGGTTCTCCGGCTCGAACTGGCGGACCAGGCGCGACCAGAGCGCCCGGGCGGCGCGCAGCTTGGCGACCTCCATGAAGAAGTTCATCCCGATCGCCCAGAAGAAGGAGAGTCGAGGGGCGAACCGGTCGATGTCGAGACCGGCCTCGAGCCCGGCACGGAGGTACTCGACGCCGTCGGCCAGCGTGTAGGCGAGCTCGAGGTCGGCCGTGGCCCCGGCTTCCTGGATGTGGTAGCCGGAGATCGAGATCGAGTTGAAGCGCGGCATCCGCTCGGCGGTGTAGGCGAAGATGTCGGAGATGATCCGCATGCTCGGCTCGGGCGGGTAGATGTAGGTGTTGCGGACCATGAACTCCTTGAGGATGTCGTTCTGGATGGTCCCCGTGAGCTGTTCCGGCTTCACCCCCTGCTCCTCGGCCGCGACGATGTAGAGCGCGAGCACGGGCAGCACCGCGCCGTTCATCGTCATGCTGACGCTCATCTCGTCGAGCGGGATGCCGTCGAAGAGGGTGCGGGCGTCGTAGATCGAGTCGATCGCCACCCCGGCCATCCCGACGTCACCGCGGACGCGGGGGTGGTCGGAGTCGTAGCCGCGGTGGGTGGCCAGGTCGAAGGCGACGCTCAGACCCTTCTGGCCGGCCGCCAGGTTGCGCCGGTAGAACGCGTTGGACTCCTCGGCGGTGGAGAAGCCGGCGTACTGCCGGATCGTCCACGGCTGGGTGGTGTACATCGTCGGGTAGGGGCCGCGCAGGAACGGGCTGAGCCCGGGCCAGGTGTCCAGCGCATCCAGCCCCTCCACGTGCTCCGGACCGTAGATCGGCAGGATGTCGATCCCCTCGGGGCTGTGCCAGGGCTCTCCGGAGGTTGAGGTGCGAAGGCGCTCTCGCGCCTGAGCCTCGAAACCCCCGGCGGCCGACTGCGAACCGTCACCGACCAGCGGCAGGCCGGCGAAGCTCTTCGGGACAGTCATGACAGCTCCTCCCGTGTCCGACGCAGGAAGGCGAGCGCATCGACACCCACCGCGCAGGAGTCGTCCACCTCGAGGTCACCCGGGTTGCCGGCCAGGATCACGTGGCGCGCCCCGGCCTCGCGCAGCGCGGCGACCAGGTCGGTCCCCCACTCGGCGTAGGTGGGGTCGGCGCCGGCGAGGCAGACGACCGGCTGTCCGTCGTACGCGGCCAGGACGTCGTCGACGCCCTGCGTGGCACCGGCCACCACGACACCGATGCCCCCGGCGGCGAGCAGGTTGGTGGCGAAGGTCGCCCGGGCCGTATGGGCGGCGACGGTGCCCATGGTGGCGAGGAAGACCGGGCTGGCGGCCGGCTCGTCGCGCAGCGCCTCGAACGCCGCCCCGTAGCGACGGACCTCGGGGGCAGCCGGGTCGGGCCGGCGCTCGGGCCGGGCCTCGTCGAGGTGGGGGAACTCGCTCAGCCCGGTGAGCGGGCGCTTGCGGGTGGCCACCTCTCGGTCGCGGCGCTCGACGGTCTGCTCGAGCATCGCGTCCAGGGACTCGCCGTCCTCGAGGCGGCCGAAGATGTTCCACGCGGCGCGGGCCATGTCGTCGGTGAGCTTCTCGACGGCGTAAGCCCCCCCGGCCGGATCGGCGACCCGGGCGACGTGGGACTCGGAGATCAGCAGGCTGGAGGTGTTGCGGGCGATCCGGCGCCCGAAGGCGTCCGGTACCCCGAGGGTGGAGTCGAACGGCAGCACCGTGACCGCGTCGGCTCCCCCCACGCCGGCGGCGAACGCGGCGACGGTGGTGCGGAGCATGTTGACCCAGGGGTCGTACTTGCTCATCATCGGCCGGCTGGTGACGACGTGCTGGCGCTGGACCCGCTCGGTGGCCTCGCTCAGCTCCAGGACCCGTGCCCACAGCCGCCGGGCGGCGCGAAGCTTGGCGATCGTCGGGAACTGCTCGTCGGTGGCGGCGTAGCGAAACTCCACCAGGCGGACGGCGTCGTCGAGGTCCACGCCGGCCCCGACGAGCGTGCGAAGGTACGCCGCACCGGTGGCCAGCGACCACCCCAGCTCCTGGGCGTCGGAGGCGCCACGGTCATGGACCCGGGCGGCGTCGACGACGAAGCCGAGCACGCCGGCGTCGAGGGCCCGCTGTGCCGCTTCCCGGGTGGCGTCGCCGGCGGGGATGCCCAGGTTGGTGGCTGGGTGGAGGGTGCGGCCGTCGGCGTAGTCGAGGAAGACAGCGGAGTCGAGGCCGTCGAGGACAACTGGAGCCAGGTCGAGAAGTACGCCGTCCAGCATGGCGGCGAGGTCGGTGTCACGGTCGCCCTGGAGCCACAACGAGGTGACGCCGTTGTCCAGTTCCACGAGGGCGGCCTCGTTGGCCTGCTCGGGGTCGGCCACGGTCAGGTGGGCCCGGATGTCCCAGTCGCCGGCCCGGTCCGGGCGTCCGCTGGTCTCGAGGTTCTCGACGAGGTGGGGGGTGCCGAGGGGGCTGACCGGGATCTCGTCGAGGGTGCGCCGCGCGAGCCGGTCCCACACCTCGGCGTCAGCGTCGCCATCCTTCAGTCGCCCGGTCTTGCGGAGCACGGCGGCGGCCGCCCGCTCCCAGTCCTCCCGGGAATGGCGGTCCTCCGCGTCGGCGAGGAGGAGGGTGCCCTGGTCCGGCTCGAGCTCCTCGGGCTCGTCCAGCCCGCCCTGAACCGTCTCGTCGGTCATGCTGCGAAGCGTAGAAGGCGCCGTACACGGCGAGCCAGCCCGGCGGGTGTGACATTGTCAACCGCCGGTCACCAGGAGCCGAGTGCCACTCGGCTGACTCAGACCTCGGTGCGGCCCTCGTTGTCCTTGTTGCGCACGCCGATCTTGTTGCCGAGCCACACCAGAGGGTCGAAGCGCCGGTCGGCCACGCGCTCCTTCATCGGGATGATCGCGTTGTCGGTGATCCGGATCCCCTCGGGGCAGACTTCGGTGCAGCACTTGGTGATGTTGCACATCCCGATGCCGGCCGTGTCCTGTGCGTAGCTACGGCGGTCCTCGATGTCGAGCGGGTGCATGTCGAGCTCCGCGTAGCGGAGGAAGAACCGCGGGCCCGCGAAAGCCGGCTTGTTGTCGTCGTGATCGCGGACCACGTGGCAGGTGTCCTGGCAGAGGAAGCACTCGATGCACTTGCGGAACTCCTGGCCCCGCTCGACGTCTTCCTGCATCATCCGGCGCTTGCCGTCCGGGTCGCGCGGCGGCAGCGAGATCGGCGGGAACTCCCGGGCCTTCTGGTAGTTGTACGACACGTCGGTGACGAGGTCGCGCACCACCGGGAACGCCCGCATCGGCGTGACCGTGATGGTCTCCGTCTCGTCGAAGTCCGAGAGCCGGGTCATGCACAGCAGCCGTGGCCGGCCGTTGATCTCGGCGCTGCACGAGCCGCACTTGCCGGCCTTGCAGTTCCAGCGGACCGCGAGGTCTCCGGCCTGGGTGGCCTGCACCCGGTGGATGGCATCGAGGACCACCTCGCCCTCGGAGACCTCCACGGTGTAGTCACCGAGCTCTCCGCCGTCCTGGTCGCCGCGCCAGATCCGCATCTTCAGGTCGTAGCCCATGTCAGGTCAGCTCTCCTTTGTCGCGTGAGCTCGCAGTTCGACCGCGTTCTCACGGTCCCTTGTCCGTCTCAGACCGATGCGGTCTCTCGCTTCGTTCACGAGTCGAAGTACTTCTTGAGCTCGTCCGGCATCTCGGGCAGTGGCTTCTCGCTCAGCACCACGCCGTCACCGCTGTCGTCGAGGGCGACGATCAGGTTCTTCCTGCCCCACACCTCGTGGTCGGTCTGGGGGAAGTCGTCACGGGTGTGGCCCCCGCGGGACTCCTCCCGGGCCAGCGCGGCTTTCGCGATGGACTCCGACACGATGAGCATGTTGCGCAGGTCGAGGGCGAGGTGCCAGCCGGGGTTGTACTGGCGGTGGCCCTCGACGTGCAGCTGCTTGGCTCGCTCCTTGAATGCCTCGATCTCGTCGAGCGACCTCGTGAGCTCCTCGCCGGTCCGGATGATGCCGACCAGGTCGTTCATCGCCTGCTGGAGATCCTGCTGGATCGAGTACGGGTTCTCTCCCCCCTCGTGGCCGAACGGATCCAGTGCCGCCACCTCGGCGGCCTTGACCGCCGCGGGATCCACCGCCGGACGCGAGTCGCCCAGACCCGCGGCGTAGGCCGATCCGGCCTCGCCGGCGAGCTTGCCGAACACCAGCAGGTCGCCGAGCGAGTTGCCGCCGAGGCGGTTGGACCCGTGCATGCCGCCGGAGCACTCCCCGACGGCGTACAG
>DASSJR010000258.1:0-2588 GCA_035691135.1 Nocardioides sp.
CCCGCGCCCCGATCCGGTACGCCGCCAGCAGCGCGTCGACCGAGCGCCCGCTGCGCGCCTCGCCCCGCCCCAGCTGGTAGGCGCCCTCGACCGCGGGGGCCGCCGGGGTGCGGGGGTCGGCCCCGCGGCGCCGGGACGCCAAGGAGATGAAGCCGCCGAGGGCGAGCTGCACGGCGCTGCGGATGTTCTCGCCCATCGACCCGGTCAGCGCGTCCGCGTAGCTGGGCACCTCGTCGATGATCGCGGCCACCGTCGCGTCGGCCACCTGCGGCAGGCGCGAGCGCATCTCCTCGATGGTCTCCGGGGTCAATTCCAGGCTGTGACTGGCGGTTCGGCGGGGTTTGGCGGGGTTCATTGTTCGCTCCGAACAATTGTGATGGGGATCTTCACGCTCGTTGGTCATGACTTTAGCCCGCGAGAAGGACACCATGGAAGGCATGAGCAATCTTCGAGCCGCCGTACGTCGCGTGGCCGAGGCTGCCCTCACACCGCTGGTGCCGGCCGACGTGCTGGACATGGTCCACCCACTGAGGTCAGGCGCCGAGCTGCGCGGCCGGATCGAGGAAATTCATCCCGAGACGGCTGATGCGGCCACCATCGTGCTCCGCCCCGGCAAGGACTGGGCCGGCCACGTCCCCGGCCAGTACGTCCGGATCGGGATCGACGTCGACGGCGTCCGCCAGTGGAGGGCCTACTCCCTCACCCACGGGCCCCGTGCCGACGGCCGGATCTCCATCACCGTCAAGGCGGTGCCGGAGGGCAAGGTCAGCAACCACCTCGTTCACGACGCCCGCCCCGGCACCCTGGTCCACCTCGAGCAGGCAGCCGGCGAGTTCGTGCTCCCGCCCGGCGGCGGCAAGCTCCTGTTCGTCACCGCGGGCTCCGGCATCACTCCGGTCATCGGGATGCTCCGCAACCTGTTCCCCTCCACCGACGAGGGCGTTCTCCGGCTGCCCCGCAGCCGCAACTTCGACATCGTCGTGGTGCACGTGGCACCCAGCGAGCCGGACTCGATCTTCACCGCCGACCTCAAGGCCCTCCACAAGGCGGGAGCCATCTCCCTCGTCGCGCGGTACGACGACCTGGACGGCATCCTCGACGTGACCGACCTGGCCGAGCTCGTGCCCGACCTCGACGAGCGCACCACCTTCGCCTGCGGTCCGGGCGGTCTGCTCGACGCCATCGAGCACCACCATGCCGAGCGCGGCCTGCCCCTGTTCACCGAGCAGTTCCGCACCGCTCGCGTGGTCGCCGGCGAGGGCGGCACCGTCACCTTCGACCGTTCCGGCACGACCATCGAGGCTGACGGGTCCACTCCGATCCTCGACGCCGCCGAGGACGCAGGCGTCCTGATGCCGAGCGGTTGCCGGATGGGGATCTGCTACGGCTGCGTTCTCCCCCTGCGACAGGGCGCGGTCCGCGACCTGCGCAGCGGAGAGGTGACGATCGCCGCCGAGGGTGACGGTGTCCGCATCCAGACCTGCATCAACGCTGCGGCCGGCCCGTGCGACATCGACCACTGAACCTCGAGACCTGCGCGAGACGCGCTGCTCGACCAATCAAGGAGGTCCCATGACCGCCATCCAGAAGAAGCCCGACAACCCCATCGCCCACCTCACGCCCGAGGACATCGAGCAGATCGGTGTGGAGCTCGACGCGATCCGGCAGGACGTCATCGACTCCCGCGGTGCCGCCGACGCGGCCTACATCCGCAAGGTGATCGGCACCCAGCGCAAGCTCGAGGTCGGGTCGCGCGCCGTGCTGCTCTTCTCGCTGTTCCCGCCGGCCTGGCTGGTCGGCACCGCCGGTCTCTCCCTGGCCAAGATCCTCGACAACATGGAGATCGGCCACAACATCCTGCACGGCCAGTGGGACTGGATGCGCGACCCCAAGATCCACTCCACCACCTGGGAGTGGGACCACGTGACTCCCTCCAAGCAGTGGCAGCACAGCCACAACGAGCTCCACCACAACTTCACGAACGTGATCGGCAAGGACAACGACCTCGGCTACGGCATCATGCGCGTCGACGAGGACCAGCCTTGGAACCCGTTCTATCTGGCCCAGCCGTTCTGGAACTTTGTCAACGCCTGCTTCTTCGAGTGGGGCATCGCCGCCTACGACCTCGAGCTGCGCGGCGCCGTCAAGCGCGGCCGGACCAAGGACCCGAAGTTCCGGGCCGAGGCCAAGGCCGTGCTGAGGAAGCTCCGCCGGCAGCTGACCAAGGACTACGTCGTGCACCCGGCGCTCTCGGGCCCCTCGTTCCTCCACACGATCGCCGCGAACTTCACCGCGAACCTGGTCCGCAACCTGTGGAGCCACTCGATCATCATGTGCGGCCACTTCCCGGAGGGTGTCGAGACCTTCGAGAAGCGCTCGATCGATGGCGAGTCCAAGGCCGAGTGGTACATCCGGCAGATGCTCGGCTCGGCGAACATCTCCGGATCGAAGCTGATGCACATCCTGAGCGGGAACCTCTCCCACCAGATCGAGCACCACCTCTTCCCCGACCTGCCGAGCAACCGCTACGGCGAGATCGCGCCGAAGGTGGAGGCGTTGTTCGAGAAGTACGACCTCAACTACTGCGC
>DASSJR010000259.1:0-7133 GCA_035691135.1 Nocardioides sp.
GGTGCGCGGGGTCCGCTGGGCGCTGGGCATGCGCCCGGTCTACAAGACCGTCGACACCTGTTCCGCGGAGTTCGCCGCGCGTACGCCGTACCACTACTCCTCCTACGACGAGGAGACCGAGGTCGCGCCCCGCGAGCGGCCCGCGGTGATCATCCTGGGCTCGGGGCCCAACCGGATTGGCCAGGGCATCGAGTTCGACTACAGCTGCGTGCACGCGAGCCTGGCCCTGTCGGCGTCGAAGGGCGGGGCGGGCTACGAGACGGTGATGGTCAACTGCAACCCCGAGACCGTCTCCACCGACTACGACACCTCCGACCGGCTCTACTTCGAGCCGCTGACGCTCGAGGACGTGCTCGAGGTGGTCCACGCCGAGCTGCAGGCCGGACCGGTCGCCGGAGTGATCTGCCAGCTGGGTGGCCAGACCCCGCTCGGACTGGCGCAGGGGCTGGCCGACGCCGGCGTGCCGATCGTCGGGACCACCCCGGAAGCGATCCACCTGGCCGAGGAGCGAGGCGCCTTCGGGCGGGTCCTGCGCGACGCCGAGCTGCCCGCGCCCAAGCACGGAATGGCGTCGTCGTACGCCGAGGCGGCGGGGATCGCGGCCGAGATCGGCTACCCGGTGCTGGTGCGACCGTCGTACGTCCTCGGCGGGCGCGGCATGGAGATCGTCTACGACGACGAGGCGCTCTCCGGCTACATCGAGCGGGCCACCCAGATCAGCCCCGAGCACCCGGTGCTGGTGGACCGGTTCATCGACGACGCGGTCGAGATCGACGTCGACGCGTTGTACGACGGCCGCGAGCTCTACCTCGGCGGGGTCATGGAGCACATCGAGGAGGCCGGCATCCACTCCGGCGACTCCTCCTGCGCCCTGCCGCCGATCACGCTCGGCGCGACCGAGATCCGCCGGATCCGCGAGGCCACCGAGGCGATCGCCAAGGGCGTGGGCGTCCGCGGGCTGATCAACATCCAGTTCGCACTCGGCTCCGACGTGCTCTACGTCCTGGAGGCCAACCCGCGTGCCTCGCGCACCGTGCCGTTCGTGTCCAAGGCGACCGCGGTGCCGCTGGCCAAGGCCGCTGCCCGGGTGATGATGGGCGACCCGATCGCCATGCTCCGGGAGGAGGGGGTCCTGCCCGAGTCCGGCGACGGGGGTGACCTGCCCGGCGACGCTCCGATCGCGGTCAAGGAGGCGGTGATGCCGTTCAACCGGTTCCTGACCTCCGACGGCCGGACGGTCGACACGGTGCTCGGCCCGGAGATGCGGTCCACCGGCGAGGTGATGGGGTTCGACGCGTTCTTCGGCAAGGCGTTCGCGAAGTCCCAGGCCGGGGCCTACGGTCCGCTGCCGGTGACCGGTCGCGTGTTCGTGTCCATGGCCAACCGCGACAAGCGGACGATGATCTTCCCGATCAAGCGTCTGGCCGACCTCGGGTTCGAGGTGCTCGCGACCCAGGGCACGGCCGAGGTCCTGCGCCGCAACGGCATCCCCGCCACCGTCGTACGCAAGCACTTCGAGGGCTCCGGCCCCGGCGGGGAGCCGACCACCGTCCAGCTGATCGGTGCCGGCGAGATCGACCTCGTGGTCAACACCCCCCACGGCTCGGCCAGCGGCAGCTCGGCGCGCACCGACGGCTACGAGATCCGTACCGCGGCCGTGCTGGCCAACATCCCGTGCATCACGACCGTGCAGGGTCTCGGCGCGGCCGTGCAGGGGATCGAGGCGATGCGCGCCGGCGACATCGGCGTCCGGTCGTTGCAGGAGTGGGCGGCCCGTTCCCACGAGACGGTTGCGCCCCGGGACCAGTGACCGTGTACCGACTGCTGTTCGACCGGGTCCTCACCCGGACCGACCCCGAGCGCGCCCACCACGCCGCGTTCCGCGCCATCCGCACCGCCCGCCTCCCGTTGAGTGGGGGCTCCCGGCTCGTTGAGTGGGGGAAAGGTGACCGTCGAGAGGGGGATTCCAGCGTCCAGGCCATGGGGCTCACCTTCCCGAACCGGCTCGGGCTCGCCGCGGGCTTCGACAAGAACGCCGTCGGCATCGACGCCCTCGCCGCCCTGGGTTTCGGACATGTCGAGATCGGCACGGTCACGGGCGAGCCGCAGCCGGGCAACCCGAAGCCCCGGCTGTTCCGGCTGCCGGAGGACCGCGCGGTCGTCAACCGGATGGGCTTCAACAACGACGGTGCCGAGGTGGTGGCCGATCGCCTGGAGAAGCGCGGTCGGCGTCCCGGACCGGTGCTCGGGGTCAACATCGGGAAGAGCAAGGTGGTGCCCGAGGACCAGGCGGTCGGCGACTACGAGAAGTCAGCACGGCTGCTGTCGCCGTACGCCGACTACCTGGTCGTCAATGTCTCCTCGCCCAACACCCCGGGCCTGCGCAACCTCCAGGCGGTCGAGAAGCTCGAGCCCATCCTCGCCGCCGTTCGCGCCACCGCTGACGACGTCACGACGGCCCACCTGCCGTTGCTGGTCAAGATCGCGCCCGACCTCGGCGACGACGACGTCCTGGCCGTGGCGGAGCTCGCGCTGGCGCTCGGCCTCGACGGGATCATCGCGACCAACACCACCATCAGCCGGGAGGGGTTGGCCACCGATGCCGCCACCGTCGAAGGACTGGGTGCCGGTGGCCTGTCGGGCCGGCCACTGACCGCCCGCTCCCTCGAGGTGCTCCGCCTGCTCAGGACCAAGGTCGGTGACGAGCTGACCCTCGTCGGGGTGGGCGGCATCAGCACCGTCGAGGACGCCCGCGCCCGCCTCGAGGCCGGTGCCACGCTTCTCCAGGCCTACACCGCCTTCGTCTACGAGGGCCCGCTCTGGCCGAAGCGGCTCCTGCGCGGGCTCGACCAGGCACTGCCATGAGCAGCCCGGAACGCGGCCCCGTCCACGTCACCGGCGAGGTACTGACGACGCGGAAGGTCGGCGCCTTCCGCCACGTCACCCTGGTCGCGCCGGGGATACCCGAGCGCTTCCGGCCCGGCAACTTCGTGGCCCTCTCCACGGGCGCCGATCGCCTCGGCCGCCGGGCGATGTGGATCCACCGGGTGAAACCCACCGGCGGCTACGGCGCCACCATCGAGCTGGTCGTCGAGCCGGTCGGCCCCGGCACCCGCTGGCTGGCCTCGCTGCCGACCGGGGCCCGGGTCGAGATCACCGGGCCGCTCGGGCGACCGTTCGCGTTGCCCAAGGAGCCGGTCAGCTGTGTCCTCGTCGGCGAGGGGTACGCCGCGGCGCCGATGTTCCCGCTCGCCGAGCGGCTCCGCGAGCGCGACTGCGCGGTCACCCTGGTCGTGGCCGCCGCCGACGAGGCGCACCTCCTCTCCGCCCTCGAGGCCCGGCGCTCCGCCCGCGCGGTCACCGTGGTCACCGGTGACGGATCGATCGGCAGCCGGGGCACCGTGGCCGACGTGCTCCCCGGCGTGCTGACCAAGGCGCAGGCCGAGGTCGTCTACGCCGCCGGGTCGGCGACCACGCTGCACCAGGTCGCATCGGCCGCCGAGCAGGCCGGAGCGTGGAGCCAGACCGCCCTCGAGCAGCCGATGGCCTGCGGCACCGGCTTCTGTCAGGGCTGCGCCGTGCCGGTCGTGGGGGAGGACGGCGTCGCCCGCATGGTCCGCGCCTGCGTGGACGGACCCGTCTTCCGCGGCGACCGGGTGCGCTGGGACGACCTCGAACCCCGCGTCCAGGTGGGCAGTGCCTAGGCTCGGCGGCGTGGCCACCCCCACCGAGCTCGCCGGGCTCACCCTGCCCAGTCCGATCCTCGTCGCGTCGGGCTGCGGAGGCACAGGCCGCGAGCTCGCGGCGTACGGCGACCTGGCCGCACTCGGCGGCTTCGTCACCCGCTCGATCACCGTCTCCGCCCGACCGGGGGGCGCCATGCCGCGGATCGTGGAGACGCCGTCCGGCTTCATCAACGCCATCGGGCTGCAGAACCCCGGCCTCGACCACTTCCTCGCGACCGAGCTGCCGTGGCTGGTGCAGCAGGGCGCCCGGGTCTTCGTCTCCATCGCCGGCAGGTCGCTGGGGGAGTACGCCGAGCTGGCCCGGCGGCTGGGCCGATCCCCGGGCGTAGCCGGTGTCGAGGTGAACCTCTCCGCACCCGATGCCACCGGCACCGGGGTGTTCGACGTCCGCGAGCCGTTCCATGCCGCCAGCGTCGTGTCCGCCGTCCAGCGTGACCTGCCGCGCGGGATGCCGGCGATCGCGAAGGTGCGTTCCGACGTCGGCCGCGTCGTCGAGAGCGTCCGGACCGTGCTCGAGGCCGGTGCCGCCGCGGTCGTGGTCGGCAACGCGTTCCCCGCCGCGCTGCCCGACGGACGACCCGGCGGGCTCAGCGGCCCCGCGATCCGCCCGCTCGCCCTACGCTGCGTCGCCGAGGTCCACGCCGCCCTGCCCGACGCCCAGATCGTCGGCGCCGGCGGCATCGGCACCGTCGACGACGTCCGTTCCTTCCTCGACGCCGGGGCCACCGCGGTCCAGGTCGGCACGGCACTGCTCCACGACCCCACCACCGCCACGCGTCTCGTGGCCGAGCTCGAGGACGCCCCATGACCCAGATGCCGTTCGGCTCCCGCCTCCACGACGCGCTGCGGGAGCGCGGCCAGCTCTGCGCCGGCATCGACCCGCACGCCTCCCTGCTCCACGCCTGGGGGCTCGACGACACTGCCGCCGGCCTCGAGCGGTTCGCCCTCACCGCGGTCGAGGCGATCGCGCCCCTCGTCTCGGTGGTGAAGCCGCAGTCGGCGTTCTACGAGCGCCATGGCAGCCGCGGCATCGCCGTCCTGGAACGGGTGATCGAGGAGAGCCGGGCCGCGGGCGCGCTGGTGCTCCTCGACGTCAAGCGTGGCGACATCGGGTCCACGAGCCAGGCGTACGCCGACGCCTACCTCGACCCCGCCTCGCCGCTGGCGGCCGACGCCGTGACCGCAAGCCCCTTCCTGGGCTTCGGGTCACTCACGCCGATGATCGACACAGCGCGCAAGCACGGCACCGGCGTGTTCGTCCTCGCCCTCACCTCCAACAAGGAGGGACCCGAGGTGCAGCACGCCACCACCGACAGCGGCCGAACGGTGGCCGGCAACGTCCTCCACCAGCTCCGGAGCCTCAACGAGGGCGCCGACCCGCTCGGCTCGTTCGGTGCGGTCGTGGGCTCCACGATCGGCGACACGGGGGAGTCGTTCGACATCGACGGTCCCATCCTGGCGCCGGGCTACGGCGCCCAGGGCGGCACCGTCGCGGACCTCGGCCGGATCTTCGGCCGGTCCGCGCACCGGGTCCTCGCAAGCTCCTCGCGCGAGCTGCTGTCTCCGGGCCCCGACCCGCGGGCACTGAGGGACGGCGTACTCCGGGCGCAGGACGACCTGTCGGGCCTCACGGCATGACCCGAGCAGGCCCTGCGGCAGGGGGGCTCGCGGCCCTCCTCCTGCTGATGACACCCCTGACCGGGTGCGCCAGCCAACAGGAGCAGTACTGCGATGCGGTCAAGGAGCACCAGAAGTCGCTGACCGAGATCATGTCCGACGCCGGGCCCACGGCGCTCCTGAAGGCACTCGATGACTTCCGCGCGCTGCGCGCCGAGGCCCCCAGCGACATCACCGACGAGTGGCAGCAGGTGATCCGGAGCATCGAGGGTCTCCAGCAGGCGCTCGACGACGCCGGGGTCGACCCCGAGGACTTCGACGGCGGAAAGCCGCCCGCGGGCCTGAGCGAGGAGGACCGGCAGGCCATCGCGCAGGCCGCCGACGAGGTGGGCTCCCGCACCACCGAGGTGGCGCTGGCCGGCGTGCAGCAGCAGGCACTCGACGTCTGCAAGACCCAGCTGTGGCTCTGACTTGCCCCGACAATGCCCCGACAATGCAGCGACATGGGGCGACGCGTTGCCGCGCGCTTCCGCTTCTGACTAGATTGGCCACTTGACCCTGTTGCCCTCCCTCCGGCATTAAGGAAGCTTCGCTCGTGGCCCTGCCTCCGCTCACCCCCGAACAACGCCAGGCGGCGCTGGACAAGGCCGCCGCGTCCCGACGGGAGCGGGCCGAGGTCAAGAACCGGCTCAAGCACTCCGGTGCCTCGATCACCGAGGTGCTGCGCGACGGTGAGAGCAACGAGGTGATCGGCAAGATGCGGGTGCTCGACCTGCTCCAGTCGATGCCCGGCCTCGGCAAGGTCCGGGCCCGCCAGGTCATGGAGCGGCTGGGCATTGCCGAGAGCCGCCGGGTCCGTGGCCTCGGCAGCAAGCAGGTGGCGGCGCTGGAGCGCGAGTTCGCCTCCCGTGACTCGACCCCGCGTGACTGAAGGCCAGCGCTCCCGCCTGGTGGTGCTCGCCGGTCCCACCGCAGTCGGCAAGGGCTCGGTCGCGGCCGCTGTCCGCGAACGCCACCCCGACGTCTGGATCTCCGTCTCGGCCACCACCCGGTCGCCGCGTCCGGGCGAGCAGGAGGGGGTCCACTACTACTTCGTCTCCGACGACGAGTTCGACGCCATGGTCGAGCGCGGCGAGCTCCTCGAGTGGGCGGTGGTCCACAAGGCGGCGCGCTACGGCACCCCGCGCGGCCCGGTCGAGGAAGCGCTGGCGGCGGGTCGCCTGGCCTTGCTGGAGATCGACCTCCAGGGTGCTCGTCAGGTGCGGTCCACGATGCCGGACGCCCTGTTCGTGTTTCTCAAGCCCCCGTCGTGGGGCGAGCTGGTCCGCCGCCTGGTCGGCAGGGGCACCGAGACCGAGTCCGAGCGCAGCCGCAGGCTCGAGACCGCGCAGGAGGAGCTGGCCGCCGAGCGGGAGTTCGACGTGACCGTCGTGAACCACGAAATTCACGCCGCGGCGGACGAGTTGGTAGCCTTGATGATGCTCGAACAGAGCAGCTGATCATCTCCCCGCGCCAATCAACCACCTGTGAGGCTCACGCGTGTCTGCCCCCAACATCGCCGCCGAGGGCGTAACCAACCCCTCGATCGACGACCTGCTCACCAAGACCGACAGCAAGTACAAGCTGGTGCTCTACAGCGCCAAGCGGGCTCGGCAGATCAACGCCTACTACTCGCAGCTCGGCGAGGGCCTGCTGGAGTACGTCGGCCCGCTGGTCGACACCCACGTCCAGGAGAAGCCGCTCTCCATCGCCCTGCGCGAGATCAACGAC
>DASSJR010000260.1:0-31438 GCA_035691135.1 Nocardioides sp.
GGCCCCGACCGGCCATTGGCCCATCTTTCATTCGACCCCTCGGCGTCTGTCCGCAAGACTGTTTTTACATGTGACCTGTGCCACTCGCTAGGATCAGGCCGATCCGTCGAGAGGCAGGCGGGCGAGACGAGACCGGGAGGCCCCGTGGACAACGACGTACTCCGTCAGGCTCCGCTGTTCAGCGCACTCGACGACGAGGCAGCCACTGCCCTGCGCGCGTCGATGTCCGAGAACCGCCTGAGCCGCGGCGACGTGCTGTTCCATGAGGGCGACGCCGGCGACAAGCTCTACATCGTGCTCGACGGCAAGGTGAAGCTGGGCCGCACCTCCAGCGACGGCCGCGAGAACCTCCTCGCCATCCTCGGCCCCGGTCAGATGTTCGGCGAGCTCTCGCTCTTCGATCCCGGCCCCCGCTCGGCGACGGTCACCGCCGTGACCGACGCGGCGTTCGCCTCGCTGTCCCACGACGACCTGCTGCGCTGGCTCGAGGGTCGGCCCGTGGTCGCCCGTGGGCTGTTGTCGCAGATCGCGAGCCGGCTGCGCAAGGCCAACGACGTCAACGCCGACCTGGTCTTCTCCGACGTTCCCGGCCGGGTGGCCAAGGCCCTGCTCGACCTCGCCGACCGCTTCGGCCGCACCGCCGACGACGGCGTCCACGTCCATCACGACCTCACCCAGGAGGAGCTCGCCCAGCTGGTCGGCGCCTCCCGCGAGACGGTCAACAAGGCGCTCGCCGACTTCGCCTCCCGCGGCTGGCTCCGCCTCGAACCGCGCTCCGTCGTGATCATGGACATCGAGCGACTCGCGCGCCGCGCCCGCTGACCCAATCGTTGAGTGGGGGATTCCTGACCGTTGAGTGGGGGATTCCCGTCCCCTGCGATCACGAATAGATGCGTCGACGCGGGCGCCGGGCCTCCACCAGCGCCGCCCGCACCTCGCCGATCCACCGGGCCAGGGCGGCATCGGAAAACGACGCCTTGGTCACCACGATGACCGTCCAGCCGTGCGTTTCGAGCCACTCCCGTCGCCGCTCGTCTGCCTGTTGATCCTCGACGGAGCTGTGGAACTCCTCGCCGTTGTACTCGATCGCGACCCGCGCATGTGGGTAGGCCAGGTCCAGGCGGTACGTCGGAACACCGCCGATCACAATCCAGTACTGCGGCTCCGGTGTGGGCAAGTCGTGATCGATCAGCTCGAGCCGGGTCCAGGACTCCGGCTGGGACTCCGCGCGGGGATCGACCAGTGGGATCAGCTCGCGGAGTTGGACGACGCCGCGTCGTCGAAAGAACCGGACGGCCAGACGGCGCATCTCTTCGTGGGTGAAACCGTGCGCTCTCATCAGGGCGTCCATCGCCGCTAGCGCAGGTCGGCGGTTGAGCTTGCAGCCGAGATCAAGGGCAGTGCGCAGTGGCGTCGTGACCTTGACGCCACTGATCTCCACCCAGTCCCCGGGCATGAGGTCGCGTACTCCGCCACGGACTTCGGGGCGATCAGTCGCGTTGTGGCCGCGCAGGACATAGGTCTCGAGCGGCGGTGCGGTGTCGAGCTCGGCGTACTCGAAGACGCTGACGCCCCACACCCACGCCGCGGTTCGGTCACACGCAACCGCGTGCCGGCTGATCACCAGCGCCGCAGCGGCAAGCTTGACCTCGGTGGTCAGTTCCACGTCTGACCGGAGGTAGACGCCCCTCAGCACCATGACGACCAGCCGCTGGCGGACGGCGCGGCGTACCCTCGACGGCGAGATGCCGCAGGCCTTGGCCGCGGCCATGGTGAAAGGCTTGGTCGGGAACCTGTCGATCTCCATGCCGAGAGGTTCTCCGCGATCCTCCCGCCCTACGCCCGTCTCGTGAGCGCCTGTGGAAAACGTCGACCCGATCGCACGGAGCCCCCACTCGCATGTCATCAATCCCCCACTCAACGAGCGGGAATCCCCCACTCAACGAGATTGGAGGTAGGCCAGCTGGGCGCGGACGGAGAGTTCGGCGGCACCCCACAGAACCGGGTCCACGTCGGAGTAGACGATCTCGACCACCCGGCGGGGCAGCTCGTCAACCGCGATCCCCTCGGGATGGGGTGCATCGCGGAGCTGGGCCACGGCCGCCTCGACCTGCCCGAGCCGTTCGCGGCGGTGGGCGCGGTAGTAGTCGAGCACCGGCAGGGCCTCGTCGATCACCGGACCGTGGCCTGGCCAGATGGTCGTGATCTGGTGCTCGGAGGCCAGCGCGTGCAGCCGGTCGAGCGAGTCAAGGTAGGCACCGAGCTGCCCGTCGGGATGCGCGACCACCGTGGTGCCGCGCCCGAGCACGGTGTCCCCGGTGAGGCAGGCTCCCTCGGCCGGCAGCAGGAACGAGAGCGAGTCGGAGGAGTGCCCCGGGGTCGCGACCACCCGGATCTCCAGACCGTCGACCGAGACCACGTCGCCCTCGCTGAGACCCTCGGATCCCAGGCGGTACGCCGGATCCAGCGCCCGTACACCGCACCCGACCCGCTCCGCGAACTCCCGTGCCGCCTCGGCGTGGTCGGCGTGGTGGTGGGTGAGCAGCACGGTGGCGACGTCACCAGCCGCCGACTCGATCTCGTCGAGGTGGGACATGATCGATGGCCCGGGATCCACCACGACCGACTGCGACGAGTCCGGCTCCCGCAGCACCCACGTGTTGGTGCCGTCGAGGGTCATCACGCTCGCGTTGGGCGCGAGCACGCACTGCCCGCGCTCTCCGAACGTCCCACCCGCCCAGGTCATCGGCCGAGCCTCTGCTCCACGAGCGGGCGGAGCCGCTCCGGCATGGACAGGGTTGCGTCACCCTCGTCGCCGGTCACCTCGGGTGTGAACATGTCGACGGTGCGGCCGGCCGAGGCGGAGAGCACCTCCGCTGGGTCGGCGTGCTGCCCGATCTCAAGGCAGGTGAGGTACGTCGGCGGCATCATCATCAGGTCGCCGTCGTCGACAGCCTGGACTGCCTCCAGCGCCGGCCTCCAGGTCACCGAGGACGACTCCGACGACACGTCGCGAGTGCGTTGCCCCTCTGGCAGCGAGGCGACGAAGAACCAGGTGCGGTAGCGGCGCGGCTCGAACACCGGAGTCAGCCAGCCCGCCCACACCCCCAGCAGGTCGCTGCGCAGCACCAGACCACGGCGTGAGCAGAAGTCAGACATCGCGAGCTCGCGGGACTCCAGCGCGGCGCGGTCGGCCTCCCAGCCGTCACCGGTGGTGTCGGCGACCACGTCGCCGGCCGAGGTGCCGGCCAGCAGCACGCCCGACTCCTCGAACGTCTCCCGCACCGCGGCACAGACCAGGGCCCGGGCCTCGGCCTCGTCGACACCCAGCCTCGCGGCCCAGTCCGCCGGCGACGGACCGGCCCACGCGACGGTCGCGTCGAAGTCGCGCGGGTCGACCCCGCCTCCGGGGAACACGCACATCCCGCCTGCGAAGGCCATCGACGTCTGCCGTCGCAGCAGATAGACCGCGGGCCCCGACTCCGGGTCAGCCGTTCTCCGCAGCAGTACGACGGTCGCGGCGTCCCGCGGCTCGGCCGGCTCCCGGGTGCCGTCGGCGTACTCCCTTGCCTGCTCGACCAGGTGCGCCGGCAACGGGATCCGCAGCACGGCTCAGAACTCCACGACCAGCTCGACCTCGACGGGGGCGTCCAGCGGCAGGACCGGCACCCCGACCGCCGAGCGCGCGTGGATGCCGGCGTCGGCGAAGACCGACCCGAACAGCTCCGAGGCCCCGTTGGCGACCTGCGGCTGCCCGGTGAAGTCGGGCGTGGAGGCGACGAAGGCGACCACCTTGACGATCCGCTTGACCTTCCCGAGGTCGCCGAGCTCGGCCTTGACCGCGGCGATCGCGTTGAGGGCGCACTGCTGGGCACACTCGACCGCCTCGGCGGGGCTGACGTCTCCGCCGACCTTGCCGGTCTGCATCAGCTCCCCGGAGCGCATCGGGAGCTGTCCGGAGGTGAAGACGAAGTTCCCCGAGCGCACCGCCGGGACGTACGCCGCCACCGGCTTGGCCACCTCGGGGACCGCCAGGCCCAGCTCGGCCAGCCTCTCCTCTGGGTGAGTCACGACTCAGCCCTCCAGTGGGCGCTTGAAGTAGCCCACGAGGTTCTCCGGGTTCATCCCCGGCGCGATCTGGACCAGCTCCCACCCCTCGGAGCCGAAGTTGTCGAGGATCTGCTTGGCGGTGTGCGTCAGGATCGGCGCGGTCAGGTACTCCCACTTGGTCATGTCGCGGACTCTACCGAGGGCGTGTCCGGCCTAGGCTGCCCGGCATGGACAGGAGCGAGGCGGCCGAGGATCGCAAGAAGGAAGACGGACGGGACCCGTTCGAGAAGTTCGTGGAGGCGGCCAACCAGCTCGTGAGTCGGGGACCGTTCTTCGTCGTCATGGTCGCTGTCCTCGTGCTCTGGGCGGCCAGCTACCCGCTCTGGTCGAGCACGACGAAGTGGGAGCTCGCGCTGCACACCGGATCCTCGATCCTCTCCCTGCTGCTGCTGGCGCTGCTGGAGAACGCCGGTCGCCGCAGCCAGGAAGCGATCCAGGAGAAGCTGAACGTGGTGGCCGAGGCGCTCTCGGACCTGATGGAGTCACGGGCGGCCGACGACCCCCACCTCACGGAGTCGGTCGAGAAGCTCAGGGACGCGGTAGGTCTGGAGGAGCGTCACTAGCGCACCCCGTCTGAGGGCCCACCACCTGGCTTGGGTCGGCCATCAAAGCACTGACCCTCACGAATGGTGGCAAACGGCAGGTCCGGGCGCCGTTTTCTCGACGTTTGGTACCAAACGTCAGGGGTCCGGAGACCTCAGCGGCGGACGGCGTAGCGCACGTGGGTGGCGTACGGCGAGGTCCAGACGCCGAGCACCTCGAGGTCGAGTCCCCGCTCGAAGCCCTCGAACAGCCGCTTCCCTCCGCCCAGCACCACCGGCGCCGTGGAGATCGCGAGCTCGTCGACGACATCCGCCACCAGTCCCTGGCGGATCACGTCGGCGCCACCCCCGAGCGCCACGACGCCGTCGCCGGCGAGCTCCCGCGCCTTGGTCATCGCTTCTTCGAAGCCGTCGATGAAGAGGAACCCGGCCGACGGATCAGGCTGGTCCGCCGTCCGGTGCGTGAGCACGATCAGCGTGCCGGGGAACGGGTTGGTCCCGCCCCACGCCCCCGCCGCCTCGTACATGGTGCGGCCGACGATCGCGCAGCCCATGCCCTCGGTGATGGTGTCGAAGAACTCCTTGTCCGGCCCGTGCATCCCGTCGGTGTCGTGCTCGCCGTCGTAGCTCCACGGCCCGCCCATGACCCAGTAGTGGAGGCGTTCGCCCCCGACGCCCAGGCCCTGCCCGGGGTGGTCGTCCGGCCCGACGACGTAGCCGTCGAGCGATGTCGAGATGGACGCGATGACCTTGTTCATGTCAGACCGACCCGAGGGCCCACGGAAATTCATCGCTCGGAGCTCAGACCAGCTCGGGCTCGGTCTTCTCCCGTACCTCGTCCTCGGTGACGCCCGGCGCGAGCTCGACCAGCTTCAGTCCCTCGGGCGTGACGTCGAGGACGGCCAGATCGGTGATGATCCGTTGGACGACCGCCCGGCCGGTGTACGGCAACGAGCAGTCGTTGACGATCTTGTACGACCCGTCGCGGGCGACGTGCTCCATCAGCACGATCACCCGCTTGGCGCCGTGGACCAGGTCCATGGCGCCACCCATGCCCTTGACCATCTTGCCGGGGATCATCCAGTTCGCGATGTCACCCGCTGCCGAGACCTGCATCGCCCCCAGGATGGCGGCGTCGATCTTGCCGCCGCGGATCATCCCGAACGACGTCGCGGAGTCGAAGAACGCCGCGCCCTTGCGGAGAGTGACCGTCTCCTTGCCGGCGTTGATCAGGTCGGGGTCCTCCTCCCCCTCGATCGGGTAGGCGCCGACGCCGAGGATGCCGTTCTCGGACTGCAGGACCAGCTCGACGTCGTCCGCGACGTAGTTGGGCACCAGCGTCGGCAGGCCGATGCCGAGGTTGACGTAGGAGCCGTCGGTCAGCTCCGCGGCCGCCCGAGCCGCCATCTCCTCCCTCGACCATCCAGCCATCAGACGTCACCCTCCTTCGTCTCGACGGGCGCCCCGGGCCGCGGCCGCACCGTCCGTCGCTCGATCCGCTTGTCGGCGGCCTGCTCGGGCGTCAGGGCAACCACGCGCTGCACGAACACCCCCGGTGTGTGCACGTCGTTCGGCGGGAGCTCGCCGGGCTCGACGAGGTGCTCCACCTCGGCGATGGTCACCCTCCCGCACATCGCCGCGAGCGGGTTGAAGTTGCGGGCCGAGTCGCGGTAGATCAGGTTGCCGTGCCGGTCGCCCTTCCAGGCTCGCACCAGCCCGAAGTCCGCGACGATCGCCTCCTCGAGGACGTACTCGCGACCGCCGAAGTCCCGGGTCTCCTTCGGTGGCGACGACACGGTCACGTTGCCGTCGGAGTCATAGCGCCACGGCAACCCACCCTCGGCGACCTGGGTGCCGCCGCCGGTGGCCGTGAAGAAGGCCGGGATCCCGGATCCGCCGGCGCGCATCCGCTCGGCCAGGGTTCCCTGGGGGGTGAGCTCGACCTCGAGCTCGCCATGGAGGTACTGCCGGGCGAATTCCTTGTTCTCACCCACGTACGACGAGACCATCCGGCGCAGTCGCTTTGCCATCAGCAACCGGCCCAGCCCCCACTCGTCGACGCCGCAGTTGTTGGAGACGGCCTCCAGGTCGGTGGCGCCACTCTCGAGGAGCGCCTCGATCAGCACCGACGGGATCCCGCAGAGGCCGAAGCCGCCGACCGAGAGCGTCGACCCGCTCGCGATGTCCGCCACCGCCTCGGCCGCACTGGCCACGACCTTGTCCACGACCGTCCTCCCGCACTCCTCGGCTACACCGGGCTCCACCCTAGCCACGCAGTCGTGCCTCGCCGTATGGGCCGGGGACACACAAACCCGGGTCCCCACTAGGCTCGAACCCGTGAGCGAACCCCCGAACCGCTCGAACGGGCCCAGCGACTGGTCGGGCGTGAAGCTCCACGTCGTCACCGGCAAGGGCGGCACCGGCAAGTCCACCGTGGCGGCCGCGCTGTCTCTGGCACTCGCCTCCCACGGCAAGAACGTCCTGCTGTGCGAGGTCGAGGGACGGCAGGGCATCGCCCGGATGTTCGACGTCGACCAGCTGCCCTACGAGGAGCGCCGGATCGCCGCCGGCCTCACCGGCGACGACGGGACCCCGGGCAACGTCTACGCCCTGCACATCGACGCGGAGTCCGCGCTGCTGGAGTACCTCGCCATGTACTACCGGCTCGGCCGCGCCGGCCGCGCCCTCGACCGCTTCGGGGTGATCGAGTTCGCCACCACGATCGCTCCCGGTGTCCGCGACGTGCTGCTCACCGGCAAGGTCTTCGAGGCCGCCAAGGAAGGCCGCCGCGGCAAGAACACGCGGCAGTACGACGCAGTCGTGCTCGACGCGCCGCCCACCGGACGGATCACCCAGTTCCTCGGGGTCAACAGCGAGCTGGCGGGACTGGCCAAGATGGGGCCGGTCAAGAACCAGGCCGACACCGTGATGACGCTGTTCCGGTCGAAGCGGACGGTCGTCCACCTGGTCACCGTGCGGGAGGAGATGCCGGTCCAGGAGACCGCGGACGCCATCGCCGAGCTCCGGGGCGCCCGGCTGCCGGTCGGTGGCGTCATCGTCAACCAGGTGCGGCCACAGGACCTCGACGCCGACGACCTCGCCGCGATCCGCGCGGACACGGTCGAGGTGGAGAGCCTGGTGGCGGACCTGAAGTCCGCGGGCATCGAGGCCGGCGACGAGGTCGTGACCGGCCTGCTCGCCGAGGCCCGCGATCACGCGGAGCGCCGTGCCCTCGAGGATGCCCAGCGCGAGCTGGTCCGCGGCTTCGACGTACCCACCTATGAGCTGCCACGCCTGCCTGGCGGCGCCGACCTCGGCGGCCTGTACGAGCTCGCGGCCGAGCTCAAGAAGCAGGGAATGGCATGACGCGCACCCGCACCAGGTTCGGCCCGTTGGCGGCCACCGCCTCCTCGGCACCGGATCTCGACATCGACGCCCTCATCGACGATCCGGCGACCGGCATCATCGTGTGCTGCGGCTCGGGCGGGGTGGGCAAGACAACCACGTCCGCGGCGTTGGGGCTGCGCGCTGCGGAGCGTGGTCGCAAGGTCGTGGTGCTGACCATCGACCCGGCCCGGCGCCTGGCGCAGTCGATGGGGATCGAGGAGCTCGACAACACGCCGCGTCCGGTCGAGGGGCTGTCGTGGGCCAACGGGGCCAGGGCCAGACGGGACGGGGTCCCGCGGATGGACGCGATGATGCTGGACATGAAGCGCACCTTCGACGAGGTGGTCGAGAGCCAGGCCACTCCCGAGAAGGCGAAGCAGATCCTGGAGAACCCCTTCTACATCGCCCTGTCCAGCTCGTTCGCGGGGACGCAGGAGTACATGGCGATGGAGAAGCTGGGCCAGATCCACCAGCAGGCCCGGGAGGACCAGAGCTACGACCTGATCGTGGTGGACACCCCGCCGTCGCGCTCCGCCCTCGACTTCCTCGACGCCCCCGAGCGGCTGTCGAGCTTCCTCGACGGCCGGTTCATCCGGCTGCTGCTGGCGCCGGCCCGCGGCCCGGCCCGGATGATGACCGCCGGCGTCGGGCTGATCACCAACGCCATGACCAAGATCCTGGGTGCACAGGTGCTGCGGGACATGCAGACGTTCGTGACGGCGTTCGACACCCTCTTCGGAGGGTTCCGTCAGCGGGCCCAGAAGACCTTCGAGCTGCTCCAGGCCGACGGTACGGCGTTCCTGGTGGTGGCGGCACCCGAGCGCGATGCGCTGCGGGAGGCGGCGTACTTCGTCGAGCGGCTCACCGAGGACCGGATGCCACTGGCGGGCCTGGTGGTCAACCGCGCCAGCCCGGCCCCGGTCGGTGACCTCTCCGCCGACGAGGCGATGGCTGCGGCCGCCCGACTGCGCAAGAAGGACGACACCGCCCTGTCCGGAGGGCTGCTGCGACTGCACGCCGACCGCACCCGGTTGGTCGAGCGCGAGGCGCGGCTACGCGAACGCTTCGCCGCGGCGCACCCACATGTCCCGACCGCCGTGGTGCCGGCCCTGGCCGGCGACGTGCACGACCTGACCGGCTTGCGCCGGGTGGGAGAGCTCCTGGCTGAGGGCTGAGCCTCAGACGGTGGCGGCGACCGGCGTCGAGCCTTTGGTCTCCTGCTCGCGAGCGGCCTCCAGCACGGCGCGCCAGGAGGCGGTCGGCCGGCGGCGGAGGAGGGCCCGGCGCTCACGCTCGGTCATGCCACCCCACACGCCCCACTCGATCTGGTTGTCGAGGGCCTCGGCCAGGCACTCGGTGCGCACGGGGCACCCGGCGCACAGCTGCTTGGCCTTGTTCTGCTCGGCGCCCCGCACGAAGAGCTGGTCCGGCGATGCCTGTCGGCACGCGGCCGACGGTGCCCAATTCTCTACCCACATGTTGACGTCCCCATCCGTCCGATTTTCGGTGACGCCTGCTGGCGCCTTTCCGTTCCCCGAGAAGAAGGTAGACGAATCAACTACTTTGCCGGAAGACTCGATCAGCCCAGATCGTATGGCCCGATATGACTAGTCACGCGGCGTCACGAATCGGTGGGGGACCACCTGCTCACGTACATTATGGGGCATGTCCGTGCCTCCCGACGAGCGTTTGCCGAGACAGCGCGTGTTGTCCCACCTCGGCGTGATGGCCGCGGTGGCCGTCGTGCTCGGCGTGGTGGTGGCCGGCCTGGCCATCCCCTTCGCCGGCGTCGTCGGGCTCGCCGCCCGCGACGTGGCCCGCGGCATGGACAACCTGCCGACCGAGCTCGAGACCGAGGCGCTGCCGCAGAAGACCCGGATCATCGACGCCAACGGCAACGTGATCGCGGCGATCTACGACGAGAACCGCATCAACGTGCCGCTGAGCCAGATCTCCCGGACCATGGTCAAGGCCATTGTCTCGATCGAGGACTCCCGCTTCTACGAGCACGGCGCCCTCGACCTCAAGGGCACCCTGCGCGCGCTGATCACCAACCAGGCCAGCGAGGCCACCGTCCAGGGCGGCTCGTCGATCACCCAGCAGATGGTGAAGCTGACGCTGGTCAGCCAGGCCAACACCAAGGCCGAGCGCGAGGCCGCCATCGACGACACCTACGCCCGCAAGATCCGCGAGCTGCGCTATGCCATCGCGTTCGAGGAGAACCACACCAAGGACTGGATCCTCGAGCAGTACCTCAACCTCGCCTACTTCGGCGACGGCGCCTTCGGCGTCCAGGCGGCCGCTCGCCACTACTTCAACAAGAACGCCAAGGACCTCGACCTGCGGGAGTCGGCGCTGCTCGCCGGCCTGGTGAAGAACCCGACCGGCTACGACCCGACCAACTCCCCGATCGAGGCCAAGCGCCGCCGCGACGTCGTACTCGACCGGATGGCCGAGCTCAACGTCGTCCCCCGTCAACGGGCGGCCAAGGTCAAGAAGCGGGATCTCGGACTCGACGTCCAGCCCGCCCAGAACGGCTGTGTGTTCTCCCGGGCCCCGTTCTTCTGCGACTACGTCGTCAACGTCCTGATGCAGGACGAGTCCCTCGGCAAGACCTCCGAGGAGCGCAAGAAGCTGATCCGGTCCGGTGGCCTCACGATCCGCACCACCATCGATCTCCGCTACCAGGCGGCGGCGGACCAGTCGGTCCGGAGCCATGTCTTCCCGACAGATGAGGCGCTGGGCGGCCTGGCCATGGTCGAACCCGGCACCGGCGACGTGAAGGCCATCGCCCAGTCCCGCCCCATGGGTCGGGACAAGTCGAAGGGCCAGACCTACCTCAACTATGTGGTGCCGACGAAGTACGGCGACTCCAGCGGTTTCCAGGCCGGCTCGACCTTCAAGGCGTTCGTCCTGGCCACCGCCCTGAAGAAGGGCATCGACCCGCACACGACGCTGACCGTGCCCTCACATGAGTTCATCCCGATGAACGACTACCGGACGTGCGACGGCCCCTACACCAGCACTGCGATCTGGGATCCGCAGAACTTCGACGGAAGCGCCGGCACGTTCGACCTCTACACGGGCACTCAGCACTCGGTGAACACGTTCTTCGCGAACCTCGAGCTGCTCACCGGACTCTGCGAGCCCTACCAGCTGGCCAAGAGCATGGGCATCGACCTGACCGACCCGGAGCGCGAACGGGTTCCGTCGTTCACCCTGGGCGTGGTCAACACCAGCCCGCTGGAGATGGCCGAGGCCTATGCCACCTTCGCCGCGCAGGGCAAGCACTGCGCCTCACGCGCGATCACCGCGATCGAGGACTCCGCGGGCAACCTCCTCAAGCAGTACCCCACGCAGTGCACCCAGGTGCTCGATGCGAACGTCGCCAACACCGTCAACGACATCCTCAAGGGCGTGATGGAGCCCGGCGGGTTCGGTTCTGCGATTTCGACGGACCAGCCGGACGCCGGCAAGACCGGCACCACCCAGGACGGCAAGTCGGTGTGGTTCGTGGGCTACACGCCGAACCTCGCCACGGCCGCGATGATCGCCGGAGCCAACCAGCTGGGCCAGCCGATCCCCCTGGCCGGCCAGACGGTGGGTGGTTCGTTCATCGCGACGGCGACCGGCTCCGGCATCGCCGGACCGATGTGGGGGGACGCCATGGGGGTGATCGAGCAGTGGCTCGACGACGCGACGTTCACACCTCCCTCGCTCGAACAGCTGGAGGGTGAGCCGGCGTCGGTGCCCGACACCTACGGGATGAGCATCTCCGAGGCAACCCAGACGATCGAGAACGCCGGCTTCGTCGTCCTGACCGCTGGTGACCAGGTCCCCTCCAACTACCCCGCCGGGACGGTGGCCTACACCAGTCCTGGTGCCGACGACGTCGCCTCGAAGGGCGATGTCGTCACGATCTACCCGTCGCTCGGCTACGTGCCGGCGCCTCCTCCTCCGCCCGCCCCCCCGTCCGGCGGCGGTGGCGGCGGCAACGGTGGCGGCGGTGACGGCGGCGGCGGCGGTGGCGGCGGCGGCGGTGGCACCACCAAGCCGGGCAACGGCAATGGTGGCGGCACCACCAAGCCGGGCAATGGCAACGGCAGGGGCTGACCCGGTCAGGACCCGAGCTGTCGGCGTACCTCCGCGGCGACCGCGGCTCCGTCGGCACGACCCTTCACCTTGGGCTGGACCACGCCCATGACCTTGCCCATGGCGCGCATGCCTTCGCCGGCGGCGCCGGTCTGGACGATCGCCTCGGTGACGATCTCCTGGACCGCTGCCTCGGACAGCGGTTCGGGCAGATAGTCGGCGATCACCGCCGCCTCGGCCCGCTCGCGCTCGGCCATCTCCGGGCGGCCGCCGTCCTCGAAGGCCCCGGCGGCTTCCCGTCGCTTCTTGGCTTCGGTGGACAGCACGCCCACGATGTCGTCGTCGCTGAGCTCCCGCGCCTGCTTCCCCGCCACCTCGGCGTTGGTGATCGCCGAGAGGACCATCCGCAGGGTCGATGACCGGACCTCCTCGCGCGCCTTGATGGACGCGGTGAGGTCGGAGCGGAGTCGGTCCTTGAGAGCACTCATGGGCGTCATTGTGGCAGCCTTGCGGCATGATCCTCCCGCCGATGGTGCGTGCCCTGGCGGCGGGTGGGCTGGCCGCGGGTGCCGGCCTCACCGCGTACGCCGTCTGGGAGACGCGAGCCTTCTGCCTGCGCGACGTGACAATTCCGCTGCTGCCGCCTGGCCAGCCGAGCCTGCGCGTCCTCCACCTCAGCGACATCCACCTGACCCCCCGGCAGCAGCGCAAGCAGGACTGGGTGGCCGGACTGTGCGCCCTGGAGCCAGACCTCGTGGTCAACACCGGCGACAACATCGCCGACCGCGACTCCATCCCCCGGCTGCGCGACTCACTGGGGCCGCTGCTCGACGTGCCCGGCGTCTTCGTGCTCGGCTCCAACGACTACTACTCCCCCACCCTGCGCAACCCGCTGCGCTACCTCCTCCCCGACAACGGCAGGCGGCACACCGACAGCGCCCTCCTCCCGTGGCGGGAGCTCAAGGAGCTGTTCACCGGCTCCGGCTGGATCGATCTGACCAACCAGCGGGCCTCCCTGAAGGTGGGGGCGACGAGGTTCGCGTTCGCGGGTGTCGACGATCCGCACCTGCGCTACGACCGCCTCGACGAGGTGGCCGGCAACGCCGACGCGGACGCCGACGTGCGCGTGGGCGTCGCCCACGCGCCGTACCTGCGGGTGCTGGACCAGTTCGCGGGCGACGGCTACGACGCGATCCTGGCGGGCCACACCCACGGCGGTCAGGTGTGTGTCCCCGGAGTCGGGGCCCTGACCACCAACTGTGACCTGGAGCCGGCCCGCGCCAAGGGCCTGCACCGCCACCCCGCCCGATCACGACCGGGGGATCGAGGCTCCGCCTGGCTGCACGTCTCCGCCGGTCTCGGGACCAGCCCCTACGCCCAGATCCGGGTGGCCTGCCGCCCGGAGGCGACGCTACTGACCCTCACCGCGCGCGACTGAGCTCCTGGTCCTGACGCGATTGGGGCGGGGCCGGGCCGCTCCGGTATGCTCGCCGTGCTCTGGGCCGGTGGGGCCCGCCGTGTGGTGGGGGCCGAGTCCAGAGCATGTTCGGGCTGTGGCGCAGCTTGGTAGCGCGCCTCGTTCGGGACGAGGAGGCCGCAGGTTCAAATCCTGTCAGCCCGACCCGGTGATCTCCGCGGAGATCGCAGCGCGTCGATCCAGCGGATCGGCGCGCTCGGTCGTTCCTGGGGCCCGTTGATCCAGCGGGTGTTCTGGCAGACTTCCGGTCATGGCTGACCAGGATCGCGACGACGGGCCGTCGCTCGAGCTCCCGTCGTTCGGTTTCCGGCGCAAGAAGCGCAAGCAGCGCGCCGCCGAGGCCGAGCCGGCTTCCCAACCCGAACCGGCGACACCGCCGGAGCCCGAGTCCACGCCGGAGCCCGAGTCCACGCCGGAGCCAGAACCCGCCCCGTTGTCGGCCACACCGGAGCCAGAACCTGAACCCGTGGCGACCGCACCCGAGCCGGAGCCGGAGCCCGTGGCGACCGCACCCGAACCGGAGCCGGAACCCGTGGCGGCCACCCCCGAACCGGAGCCGGAACCCGAGGCGGCCACCCCCGAACCGGAGTCGGAACCCGAGGCGGCCACCCCCGAGCCCGAGCCGGATCCGGTCCCCGTGACCCGTGAGACCGCTCCCGCACCAACGGCGACCGCGGACCCGGCCGCACCGCCCATGTTCACCGACGAGCCGTCGACCACCGCCACGACCGTCACCGCCGTCGCCGCCGACGAGGACCGGGCCGAGCCGGAGCCGGTCGAACCGAGACGAAAGAAGGAGCGGAAGCCGCTCCGGGTGGGGATCGGCGCGGTTCCGGGCGCCATGCTCACCGGCGTCGTGGTGGGGCTCGTGACCGTCGGGCTCACGTGGGGGGCCCTGAGCATCTGCGAGCTCATCCGCGGCGCCTCCTCCTGCGGCGGAAACGGGCTCTGGGTACTGCTGCTGATCCTCGTCGCGATGATCTTCCTCGGCGCCTTGCTGCTACGGATGTTCCGCGTCTCCGACCCGGGCAGTACCAGCTTCCTGGCCATCGGGCTGCTCACGGTCGTGGCGCTGTTGTTCCTCGTGGACGTGATGTTCAACTGGTGGATGATCATCGTCATCCCGTGCGTCACCCTGCTGACCTACACGCTCTCGTCGTGGGTCACGACGTCGTTCGTCGACGACAGCACGCGGGGCTGAACCTCACCCGAGGCTGGCGGCGACCAGCTCGGCGATCTGCACGGTGTTGAGGGCAGCACCCTTGCGCAGGTTGTCATTGCTCACGAACAGTGCAAGACCGCGGTCGCCGTCCACGCCCGGGTCCTGGCGCAACCGGCCGACGTACGACGGGTCCTTGCCGGCGGCCTGCAGCGGGGTCGGGATGTCGGACAGCTCGACGCCGGGCGCGCCGGCCAGCAGCTCCCTTGCCCGCGCGACCGGCATGGGGGCCGCGAACTCGGCGTTGATCGCCAGTGAGTGGCCGGTGAAGACCGGCACCCGGACGCAGATGCCGGACACCTTCAGCTCAGGGATGCCGAGGATCTTCCGCGACTCGTTGCGGAGCTTCTGCTCCTCGTCGGTCTCCTCGAGCCCGTCGTCGACGATGGACCCGGCCATCGGCACCACGTTGTGGGCGATCGTACGGGCGTACTTGACCGGCTCGGGGAATGCCACCGCCTCACCGTCGTAGGCCAGCTCGCGGGCCTTGTCACCGGCGGCCGCAAGCTGGACGGCCAGCTCGTCGACACCGGCAACGCCCGAGCCGGACACCGCCTGGTAGGTCGACGCGATCAGTCGGACGAGACCCGCGTCGTCGTGGAGCGGCTTGAGAACGGGCATCGCGGCCATGGTGGTGCAGTTCGGGTTGGCGATGATCCCCTTGCGGGCCTCGCGGATCGCCTCAGGGTTGACCTCGGAGACCACCAGCGGGACGTCGGGGTCCATCCGGAACGCCGAGGAGTTGTCGACCACGACGACGCCGGCCTCGGCGTAGCGCGGGGCGAGCGCCCGCGAGGTCGACGCCCCAGCGGAGAACAGCGCGATGTCGAGGCCCGTCGGGTCGGCGGTCGCCGCGTCCTCGACCGTGATCTCCCGTCCCGCGAAGGGCAGGGTCATGCCCGCGGAGCGGGCTGAGGCGAAGAAGCGGAACTCGTCGGCGGGGAACGACCGCTCGGCGAGGATCTGTCGCATGGCGACGCCCACCTGCCCGGTGGCGCCGACGACGCCGATGCGCAGGGTCATCTCAACGCCCCGTTCCGCCGTAGACGACGGCCTCCACCTCGGAGGCGTCGAGGTCGAACGCCGTGTGGGTGGCCTGGACGGCGGCGTTGATCTGGGCCTCGTCGACGATCACCGAGATCCGGATCTCCGAGGTGGAGATCATCTCGATGTTGACGCCGGCGGAGGCGAGTCCAGCGAAGAACTTGGCGGTGATGCCCGGGTGGGAGCGCATGCCGGCGCCGATCAGCGACACCTTGCCGATCTGGTCGTCGTAGAGCAGCTTGTCGTAGCCGACCTCGTCCTGGATCCGGGCCAGCGCTGCCATGGCGGTCTGTCCGTCCTCGCGCGGCAGGGTGAACGAGATGTCGGTGAGCCCCGTCGCTGCCGCGGAGACGTTCTGGACCACCATGTCGAGGTTGACCTCGACGGAGGCGAGCGCCTCGAAGATCCGTGCGGCCTCACCCACCTTGTCGGGCACGCCGACCACGGTGATCTTCGCTTCGCTGCGGTCGTGGGCGACGCCGGCGATGATGGCCTGTTCCATCGGTTCTCCCTCTGAGTCGGGAATGATCCAGGTGCCTTCCTTCTGGCTGAAGGAGGAACGCACGTGGACGGGCATGTCGTAGCGGCGGGCGTACTCCACGCACCGGAGGTGGAGGATCTTGGCCCCGCAGGCCGCCATCTCCAGCATCTCCTCGGTGGAGACCCGGTGGAGCTTGCGGGCCGTCGGCACGATCCGTGGGTCGGCGGTGAAGACACCGTCGACGTCGGAGTAGATCTCGCAGACCTCGGCGCCCAGCGCCGCCGCCAGGGCCACCGCGGTGGTGTCGGAGGCGCCCCGGCCGAGCGTGGTGATGTCCTTGGTGTCCTGGGAGACGCCCTGGAAGCCGGCGACGATCGCGATCGCGTCGGCGTTGATCGCGTTTTCGATCCGGCCGGGCGTGATGTCGATGATCTTCGCCTTGCCGTGCGCGGAGTCGGTGATGACCCCGGCCTGTGAGCCGGTGAACGACTGCGCCTTGTGACCGAGCTGCGCGATCGCCATCGCCAGCAGCGCCATCGAGATCCGCTCCCCCGCGGTGAGCAGCATGTCGAGCTCGCGAGGCGGGGGCAGGGGCGTCACCTGCTCGGCGAGGTCGCGGAGCTCGTCGGTGGTGTCGCCCATCGCGGACACGACGACGACCACGTCGTGTCCGGCCTTGCGGGTCGCCACGATGCGCTGTGCGACCCGCTTGATGCCGGTCGCGTCGGCGACCGACGAGCCGCCGTACTTCTGCACGACAATGCCCACTGGTCAGTTACCTCTGCTGATCGGCGGCACGGACCCCTGAGTTTACCGGGGCGCTGACGGGTCGGCCTCCAGCATCTCAATCGCCGCCGCGACCTGCTCCTCCTCGCCCTCGATGTCGGCGTCAAGCCGGTCGTGGGCGACCACCGACAGCAGGGCGTTGAGCGCCGCCCCGGCCAGGTTGCCCCAGGAGGAGACGTAGGAGAACTGCCACCACCACAGCGCCTCGTCGACGTTGCCGAGCCGGTAGTGGCGCAGGCCGTTCTCGAGGTCGGTGGCGATGCTGGTCAGGTCGTCGGAGAGCTGGCTCTCGACCAGCTCCGGAACATAGGGGTCGAACACCAGGCCGTAGGTGTCGATGCTGTCGAGCATCTCGGCCAGGCGCAGCCGCATCTCATCGATGTCGGGTTCGGGGCCGACGTCGGGTTGGTACTCGGCCCGCGGTGCGAAGTCGCGCTGCGCGCCGAGGCGGGCACCGGCCAGCAGGACCTGGCTGATCTCCAGCAGCAACAGCGAGATGGCGCGGCCGACGTCTCCCTCCCGGGCGATGGCCTGGAGAGCGATCAGGAAGCTCTCGACCTGGTCGGCGATCTGCTGCGCGAACTCTCTGGTCTCCCCGTCGATCTTCTGCGGCTCATTCATTTGCCGATCGCCTCCCTGCGAACGCGCGCCCCAAGGTGACCTCGTCGGCGTACTCGAGATCACCGCCTACCGGCAGTCCACTCGCCAACCGCGTCACGCGCAACTCCATTGGCTTCAGCAACCGGGTGAGATAGGTCGCTGTGGCCTCACCCTCGAGGTTCGGATCGGTGGCGAGGATGACCTCGGTGACGGTGCCGTCGGCCAGCCTCGTCATCAGCTCGCGCATCCGCAGCTGGTCGGGACCGATGCCGTCGATCGGCGAGATCGCCCCGCCCAGGACGTGGTAGCGGCCCCGGAACTCACGGGTCCGCTCGATGGCGACCACGTCCTTGTACTCCTCGACCACGCAGAGCACGGTGGCGTCGCGACGCGGGTCGCGGCAGATCCGGCACTGGTCGTCTTCGGAGACGTTGAAGCAGATGTTGCAGAACTTCACCTTGGCCTTGACCTCGACCAGGATGTCGGCGAGGCGGCGGACGTCGGCAGGCTCGGCCTGGAGCAGGTGGAACGCGATCCTTTGCGCGCTCTTGGGACCGACGCCGGGCAACCGCCCCAGCTCGTCGATCAGGTCCTGGACGATGCCTTCGTACACCTCGACCTCGCGATCCGGCTCTAGCCCAAGCCGGGAAGGCCGCCGCCCCCGAGCGGCCCGAGTGCCTCCGCGGCCAACGCATCGGCCTGGGCCTTGGCGTCACGGTAGGCCGCGACGATCATGTCGCCGAGGTCGGAGAGGTCGTCGACGTCGCTGCCGTCGAAGCCGCCGGCCTTGATCTGGACTCCGGTCAGGTCGCCGACGCCGTTGACCGTGACGGTGACGGCGCCACCGGCCACCGTCCCGTCAACTGTGGTCTCGGAGAGTCGGGCCTGGGCGTCCTGGAGCTGTTGCTGCATCTGCTGGGCCTGCTGCATGAGGGCGTTCATGTCGAAGCCCCCTCCACCGGCTCCGCCTCCGCCGAGCGCGTCGAACGGGTTCTGGGTCATGGCTGCCTCACTTGGTCGTCGGCTGGGTTGTCGGTCACTGGTTGCGGGTCTCCTCGATCACCTGGGCGCCCAGCTCTCGCTGGAGCAGCTCGGTGGTGTCGAGGTCACCGCCGTCGGCGTCGGGGTCGTCAGGGTGGGCGTCGGCATCGGCGTCGGCCCGGGGGTCCTCGGCCGGCGCGCTGGAGCGGGTCTGCGCGATGGCACCTCGGGCGGCGGCCGCCGCGCTGGGCTCGGCGGGCGCGTCGGCCGTCTGGGACGGTGGCGGTGCGGAAGGAGGCGGCGGCGCGGGTGGGTTCGTGGGACTCGGTGATGCGGGGCTGGGTCGGGCACCGGGGTCGACGATCGCGTCGATCTTCCAGTCCGCGCCGACGACGTCGATCGCTGCCTGGCGCAGGATCTCGTCGCATCCGCCGTTGACGAACGAGTCGCGAGCGCCGGCGTTGTTGAAGCCGAGCACGAGGGTGTTGCCCTCGACCCCGATGACCTGGGAGTTCTGGGTCAGGTGCATCCAGGCCACCCGGCGGCGGAGCTTGGTCGCCTCGACGATGTCTGGCCACAGACGGCGTACCTCGACCAGCGTGAGCCCGCCTTCCGGCGCCTCCGGCGTGGCCGACGCTGCCGCGGGCTCGGGCGTCGGCGGTGGGGTCGGCGATGGCGGGGCCGGTGCCGGTTGCTCCTCGGCGGGCGCCTCGGTCGCGGCGGGTGAGGGCTCGGGGCGTGACACGGGGGGCGCCGTCGCCTCGGCGACAGGTTCCACCGGGTGTTCCCTGGGCGTCGGAGGGGCGGGGCTCGTCGCCGCCGGACTCGGCGTCCCGCCGCTGATCGCGGCGCGCTTCTCCAGTCGGTCGATCCTGGCCAGCAGTCCGTCGGTGCCGTGATCGGCGGCGGGCAGCAGCACCCGGGCACAGATCAGCTCGAGGAGCAACCGGGGGGCGGTCGCGCCGCGCATCTCGGTCAGGCCGGCAGAGACGATGTCAGCGGCACGGCTGAGCTCGGCGCCGCCGAACCGGGCCGACTGGGCGACCAGCCGCTCACCCTGGTCGACGGAGCAGTCGATCAGTCCGGTCGCGGGCGCGTCGGGGACGGCGGCCACGATGACCAGGTCGCGCAGCCGGCGGAGCAGGTCCTCGGCGAACCGGCGGGGGTCCTGCCCGGTCTCGATCACCCGGTCGATCACCTCGAACACGGCGGCGCCGTCGGCGGCGGCGAACGCGTCGACCACGTCGTCGAGCAGGGAGTCGGGGGTGTAGCCGAGCAGCCCGGTCGCCAGGACGTGGGTCACGCCCTCGGCTCCGGCACCGCCGAGGAGCTGGTCGAGCACGGACAGGCTGTCGCGTGCCGAGCCGCCGCCGGCGCGCACGATCAGTGGCAGGGCGGCGGGCTCGATCGGCACGCCCTCCTTTTCGCACAGCTCGGAGAGGTAGGCCGAGAGCAGCCGTGGGGGAATCAGCCGGAACGGGTAGTGGTGGGTGCGGGACCGGATGGTCGGCAGCACCTTGTCGGGCTCGGTGGTGGCGAAGATGAACCGCAGGTGGGGCGGCGGCTCCTCGACGAGCTTGAGCAGGGCGTTGAAGCCCTGCGTGGTCACCATGTGGGCCTCGTCGATGATGTAGACCTTGTACTTGCTCTTCACGGGTGCGAAGAAGGCCTTCTCGCGCAGGTCACGTGCGTCGTCGACGCCGCCGTGGGAGGCCGCGTCGATCTCGATCACGTCGATCGATCCCGAACCGTCCCGAGCGAGGTCACGGCAGCTGTCGCACTCGCCGCACGGATCCGCCGTCGGCGCCTGCTCGCAGTTGAGCGAACGGGCGAGGATCCGTGCCGAGGTGGTCTTGCCGCAGCCGCGGGGGCCGGAGAAGAGATAGGCGTGGTTGACCCGGTTGTTGGCCAGCGCGGCCCGCAGCGGTGCGGTGACGTGCTCCTGCCCGATGACGTCGGCGAACGTCTCGGGACGGTGGCGCCGGTACAACGCGAGGGGTGACTCCACGCCTGAACCCTAACCATCCGCTCCGACACCCGGTAACCGGTCTTCCCGGCCGCCTGGACGGGCGCCCGTCTCACTCACCCGGAGGGGGTCGTGGGGCGATGAGGCGGTCACGGGTGAGGCCGTGCGGTGGGACCCACATCGCTTCGAGAACGCCGGGCGCAGCAGGCGCCGGCGGCCTCGGGGCGAGGGTGGGAGTGCTCCTCATGAGGAGACTCACCAGCCGCCACCGGCGATTTCCGGTCGGGCTCTCCCGCCTGTGGAAACGGCGTACCGGAGTCGGCCCTGCGGACACAAAAGGCCCCCCGCGTACCCGGCAGAGCTCGCTTACCCTTGCTGCCTTCCGGCCCTGGGGGAGTTCGGCAAGATACCGCCACGCGGGGGGTTGCGGACGAGTCTAGGTGAGCGGCCCGTGGGGACCAATCCGAGGGCGAGGCCGGATTTCACCCGCTCGTCGGGCGGCGGGTACTCTCCTGCGCGGAGGATTCGCCTAGTGGCCTATGGCGCTCGCTTGGAAAGCGGGTTGGGTTAACGCCCTCGCGGGTTCGAATCCCGCATCCTCCGCCAGACCCAGCCGGGATCAGAGGCTGGGCTCCTCCGGCGTCGCCAGGGTGAGGACCGCCTCGCGGACATACGACTCGGTCTCCAGCTCCTCCTCGAGCTCTCGCAGCCGGTAGGCCACCGACGACTCCGGCGGGTCGCCGTCGAGGTCAACGCTCGCCACGAGGAAGGTCTGGCGCGGGCCGACGAACTCCATGCGCAGGAAGGCCACCCGGTTCACGCCGGGCAGTTCCCGGAGGCGCTCCACCGCCATCCGCTGGAGCCGCGGGTCGCTCTCCTGCCCGGTGATGTACCGACGATTCTTGTTGATCAGCACGATGGCCACCACGCCCAGGACGATGCCCACGAGGATCGACCCGGCGGCGTCGAACACCGCGTTGCCGGTCAGCTGGTGCAAGGACACACCGACAGTTGCGATCACCAGGCCGGTGAGGGCGGCGGCGTCCTCGGCGAAGACCGCGCGGAGCATCGGGTCCGACGTCCGCAGGGCGTGCTCGAGGACGTCACGCTCGACCTCTTTGGCTTCCCGCCGCGTCTGCCGGAAGGCCTGCGCGAACGAGATGCTCTCGAAGATGAAGGCGATGCCCAGCACGACGTACGCCCACGTGTAGGAGATGTCCTCTTCGCTGGAGGCGCTCAGCTTCGAGATGCCGTTCCAGATCGAGACCACCGCGCCAGCGGTGAACAGCCCGAACGCAGCCATCAGCGACCACATGTAGGACTCACGCCCGTAGCCCAATGGGTGCGACTCGTCCGCCGGGCGGCGCCCGCGCTTGTCGCCGACGAAGAGCAGGATCTGGTTGCCGGTGTCCGCCCACGAGTGTGCCGACTCGGCCAGCATCGATGCGGATCCCGTGACCATCGCGACGACGGTCTTGCCGATGGCGATCGCGCAGTTGGCGAAGAACGCGACGATCACGGTGGTCGTCGACTCACCGCCGGAGGATCCGCTGCTCGGGTTCCCCGTCGACCTCGACTCGGACGTGGCGCTCATCGAACTTCGCGAATCGTCACCCTCGCGCCGTGCCCGTACCGACCGTAGTCAAACCCGTCCGCGCGGGCCTGGACGCTCCCCGTCTCAATGACGACCGCCCGCGCGGTGCCCCAGCGCTCCGCACGCCACGTGGTCACTGCTGGCCTCCGTCCGGAGAAGTCATGCGGAAGTAGCCTGACTCAGGGCTTGGAGACACGAGGAGCAAGCACGTGAGCACCCTGATCTTGCTGCGGCACGGCAAGTCGGACTGGTCGGGCGGCGAACCCGACCACCTGCGACCGCTGGCGCGACGGGGACGGCGTCAGGTTCCGGAGGCCGGCAGGTGGCTCGCGGACAACGTCGGTGTCATCGACTTGGCTGTCGTCTCGCCCGCCGTTCGCACCCGTGAGACCTGGCGACTCGCGGCCGCCGAGCTCGCGGTCCCTCCGCCGGTCCGAGAGGACGATCGCCTCTACGCAGGCTCTGCTCCCTCGCTGCTCGGCGTCTTGCGGGAGCTGCCCGCCGAGCTGGCGACTGTCGTCCTGGTTGGCCACAACCCCGGGCTCGAGGACCTGGTGGCGAGCCTGACCGGTCGCAGGGTGCCGATGCCGACATCTGCGCTCGCCGTCATCGACCTGTCGGGGTCCTGGTCTGCCGCGGCCAACAATGCCGGTGAGCTGCGAGCGCGGGGACGTCCGCCCGCGGGGTGAGCGCGGCGTCGGCTTCCACCGGTCTCGCACAGAGATGCGTTCGTCAACGGATCTGGTCAACAAGCCACCGCATCCAGCCGCTCATCGGCAGTGGGCTCTGGCTGTCTGCGACTACCGGTACACACGAGGAGACTGTCTGCCATGACAGCTGACGAGGTGGATGCCTACCTGGCAGGGCTCGAGGAGCCGAAACGAAGCACACTCGAAGCTCTACGCCGATCGATCCGGGCCGTCGTCCCTGACGCCGAGGAATGCATCTCCTACGGCATGCCAGCCTTCCGGGTCGACGGCAAGGTCGTCGCTGGCTTCGCGGCCTTCAAGAACCATCTCGCGTACCTGCCTCACAGCGGCGAAGTGCTTCCGGGTCTGGGCGACCGCCTGACCGGATATGAATGCACGAAGGGTTCGCTCCACTTTCCAGTCGACGAACCGCTGCCAGACGACCTGGTCCGCAGCCTCGTGGACGCGAAGCTCGAAGCCCTCCGACGCTGACTAGTTCGCCGTTGCGTCCGCGCACGACGGCCATTTGAGGATGATGTCTTTCGATTCACTCAAGGCGTTGATGAGGTAGCCGGCCTGTGAGAAGTCCTGCCTCTAGTGAATTGTCCCCAGCCCCGCTCGCCGGGCGCGCTGGATCGCCTCGGCGCGGTCGGGAGCGTCGAGCTTGGAGAGTACGGCGGACACGTGGTTGCGGACCGTCTTGTCGGAGAGGAAGAGCTCGGTGGCGATCCGACGGTTGTCGTAGCCGCGCGCGAGCAGGTCGAGTACCTCGCGTTCGCGCTCGGAGAGCCGCGGGAAGACCTCACGGCCCGGCTGCGCGGCCATCCCGGCGAAGAAGTCGCCCAGCCGGTCGGCCACAGTAGGGCTGAACACGGCCCCGCCGGCGACGACGGTTCTGACGGCCTGGATCAGGTCGGTGCGGCCGGCGCCCTTCACGACGTACCCGCGGGCTCCGGCCCGCATGGCGGCGACCACCGCGTCATCCTCGGCGGACATCGTCATCACCAGGATCCGGACGCCGGGGTCGGATCCCAGGATCTTCCGGGTGGCGTCGATTCCGGATCCGTCCGGGAGGTTGAGGTCCATCAGCACGACGTCCGGACTGGTCGCCGTGGCCAGCTCGAGCGCCGTCGCGATGTCGTGGGCCTCCCCGACGATCTCGAGGTCCGGGTCCCCGGCCAGGGCGGCCCGGACACCGTCCAGGAAGAGGGGATGGTCGTCGACGAGGAGGACGCGGGTCATCGGGCACCCCTGGTCGTCGTCAGCGGCAACGCGGCACGTACGACGGTTCCACGCCCCCCGGGAGCCTCGGTGAGCTCGAACGAACCGCCGATCTCCTCGGCGCGCTCCTGCATCGAGGCCAGACCGATCCCCGACCCGGAGGCTGCCCCCGAAGGACGCCGAAGCCCGGCTCCGTCGTCGGTCACCCGGATGTGGAGCGACGTACCGTCCCGGCCCACTTCGAGCCGGACGCGACCCGCCCCTGAGTGGCGGACCGCGTTGGCCAGCGCCTCCGACGCGATGCGGTAGGCCGCCACCTCCACCGCGGGCGTCACTGTGGGCAGGTCGCAGATCTCGACCTCGACGGCGCACCGGTCCGAGCCGAGCCGCTCGGCGAGCAGGGTCAGCGCTCGCGCGAGCCCGAGCTCGTCGATCGCCGGCGGACGGAGGTCGTCGGTGATGCTGCGGACCTCGGCGACCGCCTGGGCCACACCGCTGTCGGCATGGTCGAGCAGCCGTACTGCGGGCCCGTCGGAGACCAGGGCCTGCGCGGACTCCACCTGCAGCCGCAGTCCGGCGAGGGTGGCTCCGAGCCCGTCGTGCAGCTCGCGCCGGAGGCGGAGCCGCTCCTCCTCCCGGGCCGCCACCAGCGACTCCCGGCTGCGCTGCAGCTGCTCGTGGAGCTGCAGCGCGGCCAGGGCCGGCGCCGCCTGATCCGCGATGACCGCGAGGATCTCGGCGTCGCGAGGGTCCACGCGGACCTCGCCCGGTCGCGGCGTCACGGCGAGCCAGCCGACCAGGTCGCCGCGGTGTCGAAGGGCGAACCGCTCTGCCGTTCCGGCCGATGCACCGGAGGCCGCCAGCTCCCGCTCGGAGTCCTCGAGCGAGACGAGTACCGACGCGGAGCCCAGACGTAGAGCCTCCACGACCGCGTCGCACACCGTCTGTGGGATCTCGGCGACGTCCAGCCCTGACCTGGACAGCCGCGAGGAGAGACGGGTGGACACGGAGTAGGGGTCGGCCCGGTCGCCGTAGAACATCCGGTCGACTCCTTCCGACAGCCGCCGCGCCAGGGGCAGGACGAGCACACCGGTGACCCCCGCAGCGAGGGCGGTTCCGATGCCGTCGGGGGCGACGGTCCGCACCACCGCGAACGTGGTCAGGTAGACCCCCGCCAGGCAGACGGTCAGGCTCGCCGCCACCAGCGCACGGCACAGGGCGGTGTCGAGCTCGTACAACCGGTGCCGGGTGACCGCGACGCCGATGGCGACCGGGACCAGCGCCACCGCCAGGGCCTGGGCGGCGAGATCGGCGGGTGAGGGTACGACGCCCTGCAGCGCAGTGACCAGACCGAGCAGGCCCACCGCGACGAGCAGGACCGCAACCTGCCGGCGACGCAGGCCGGTCGAACGGCGCAGCCTCAGGAAGAGTCCGGCGAAGGCGGCGACGGCTGAAGGCAGCAGGATGATCGCCGCGACCAGGGTGAGTCCCTGGGCGAGCGCGAGCGTGGTGACCGGCTTCTCGATCGGGACGCGGCCGGGGAATTCATCGGGGTAGAGCGCTGCGCCGACACCGAGCAGGACCATCCCGGCGCACGAGGCGACGAAGGCCAGCCGCCACCGAGTCCCGGGCAGAAGACCTGAGGGATAGAGGAGCGGCACCAGGGTCAGCAGCGGGACGAAGCCCGGCACCCACAACCAGCTCTGCAGCTGGACGAGGTGCGGGAGCAACGGCCCTTGCGGCGCCGTGAGCGCCACCGCGGTGGTGAACGCCGCCAGGGCCGACGCCAGCCCCGAGCCCAGCAGCACCCAGGCCAGACTCCTCGTGCCCCGGTCGAGGCTGCGTCCGTGGAGGACCACCGCGCCGATCGGGGCATAGGTGAGCCCGACGACGGCGTCCACGAGGACCTGGGGAGCCGGGCCCATCCCCCAGGCGTCGCCGGCGGTGACGACGACCAGCGCGGCCGCGGCGGCCAGTACTGCCACCGTTGCCGAGGCGAGGCTGCCCCAGGAGAGAAAGCCGCCGGAGACCGCCCCCGGGTGTGCCGACGGGTCAGCACACTCGGGGACGGTCGTCATGGGCCGCAGTGTAGGTCGCACCGGAGCCGTCTCAGGTGAGTTTCAGCGGCTCCGCCGGAGGCGATCGCCGACCGCCACCCCCACCGTGGTCGCGAGGCCCAGGGCGAGGACGATCAGCGACCAGGTGGTGCCTTCACCGAACGCCAGGCCGGCAACGCCGGTGACGGTGGCGCCGGCAGCGAGCCAGGCCACGAGCCCACGGGCGGCCGGCAGCAGGGCGCCCAGCACGCAGAGGACGGTCAAGGCCAGGGTCATCCAGGCCATGTCGAAGTAGTGCGGGTTCTGCGCGTGGTACCCGGTCGCGGCGTTCTGCAGCCGCTCCTGGGCGATGACGTACGGCGTGAACACGGCCGCCGCGACGAGCGCGAGCGGCGCTGCGATCGGGTCGAGCTGAAGGGGCGACCGGAGACGGGGACGCTGCGGAAGAGCCAGCCACACCAGGCCGCCGGTGAGCACGATGATCCCCATCAGGATGGGCGCGCCACCGCCCGGCGCGAACACCGAGCACACGGTCCCGGTCGCCATGAAGGTCAGGTGGAGGAGTCCCTGGAGGGTGCTCGGGCGACGACCGGCCCATCCGGCCCGCAGCAGCGGGACGAGGCTGCCGAGCCAGAGGGCCATCAGGATCAGTCCCTGACCGGTCAGCTGGTGGAACTGGTGGTCGGACTCGACGCCGGTCAGCAGCATGCGGGTGATGTTGATCGTGAACACGGTGGGTAGGGCGCAGGCCAGGAACCCGGTGACGGCGAGCGCGGCTCGCCTCCCACGACTGGGCCGGCTGGAGCGAACGGACGGGATGGTCTGCTTCTGGGTTGCTTCAGTAGTTGTCATGACAGGAACCCTCGTCGGCCCGGTGTCCCGGGCACATCGCCGCGATGTCCCGACGTTGTCCCGGTTCGGCCCGGTGGCGCGCACCCGGTAGCCGTAGAAGGGTGGGGACGGCAACGGCGAGCGGTCGCTCCCGAGAAAGGGTGGCGCGGTGACAAGTAGCGGAACCACCGGATGGCCCGACGTCATCCTGGTCAATGGGCCATCGAGCGCGGGCAAGACGACGCTCTGCCGGGGACTCCAGGCAGCGATCACCCATCCCTACCTGTGCATCGGGTTCGACGACTTCGTGTTTCTCTCGGCCCAGCGCTACTACCGCGGAGCCGACACGGCGGAGCAGCGGGAGCAGGACGTCAACACCTCCCAGGGGGTCCGGATGGTGGTGACGTCCGAGCCCGGCGCGCCCCGAACCGTGGAGGCGGTCTTCGGGCCGGTCTTCCGGTCGCTGATCGGCGGGATGGCACCGGCAGCCCGCGCCCTCGTCGACGCCGGCAGCTCGGTCATCTTCGACCATGTGCTCCACGACCAGGAGATGTACGACAGCGTCCAGAGGAGCTTCGAGGGCCTCGACGTGTTCACCGTCGGCGTCGTCTGTCCGGTGGCGGTCCTCGAAGCACGTGAGGCGTCCAGGGGCGACCGAGTCCTCGGACGGGCCCGGGGGCTGGCCGACGTCGTCCACCAGTTCTGCGAGTACGACGTCGTCGTCGACACCGGGAGGGATGACCCTCAGACGTGCGTCGACCGGGTGCTGGAGGCCCTGACCGCTCGCACGGGTCCGGAGTAGCGTCTGAGGCCAGTCCGCCGCCGGCCCGAGGAGCCACCGATGTCGGTCCTGACACCCCTCCGAACGACTCTGCTGACGTTGGTGCTGCTGGCATCCGGGCTCGCGCTGGGGGCCGCATCGCAGCCCGCGTCACCAGCCGCCCGAACCGCCGCCGCGACGGCCCCCGCATCGGCGCGCCTCCCGGCCGGGTTCAGCCAGCGCACCGTGGTTCGCCGGCTGACTCGCGCCACCGACATGGCGTTCGCGCCCGACGGCCGCCTGTTCATCACCCTCAAGCACGGCGTGGTCCGCTACCGACGTACCAACGGCTCGGTGGCGACGCTGCTGGACTTCAGCCGGAAGATCGACGACACCGGCGAACGCGGACTCCTCGGCATCGCGGTGGATCCCCGTTTCGGGACCAACCACCACCTCTACCTCGTCTACACCCACCGTGCGACCGGCACCCAGCCGATCCGCAACCGGCTGGTCCGGGTCACGGTCCGCAATGGCAGGTTGGCGCAGGACAGCGAACGAACGCTGTTCCGCTTCAACGGTCAGCGCGCCACCAACCACGTGGGTGGCTCGGTCCAGGTCGGTCGCGACGGCAAGCTCTACGTCTCCCACGGCGAGAACGCCCGCCAGCGCGAGGCGCAGTCGCTGGGCAACCTGCTCGGCAAGATCGTGCGGCTGAACCTGGACGGCTCCATCCCTGCTGACAATCCGTTCTTCACCACAGCCACCGGCCGCAACCGCGCCATCTGGGTGCGCGGGCTGCGCAACCCCTTCAAGTTCACGTTCGACCCGGGGTCGTCCCGCGGCTTCATCAACGATGTCGGGGCGCAGACATGGGAGGAGATCAATCGGCTGGGCAAGGGCAGGAACTTCGGATGGCCGGTCCAGGAGGGCCCCGAGAATGCCCCGCGGTTCACCCCACCGCTCTTCGCCTACCGGCACGGCGGGACCCAGACCACTGGCTGCGCGATCACGGCCGGCGAGTTCTACCGGCCGGCCCGCCGAAACTTCCCGGCACGCTTCGTCGGCGACTACTTCTTCTCCGACCTGTGCAACGGGTGGGTACGCCGTTACGACCCACGCACCGACCGGGCGACCGGTTTCGCCAGCGGTCTCGGCGCGCCGGTGGACCTGGAAGTCGGCCAGGGCGGCGCGTTGTGGGTGTTGGTCCACGGCAGCCCGGGCCGGATCGTGCGGATCCGCTTCAACGGGTAGTCCGCACGGGCCATTGACCCCCTTCGCCCGGTTCCGGCTTGATGGAGACATCGACATTGCGTCGGCCCCGGCGGCCATGTCCCCTCTGCCCGGGGCGACGCGGCTGGGAGTGACCTCATGAGTGCCCTGACCAACGAGATCCTGCGCGCGGGGCGGTTCACGCCGGTCGCGTCGTACCAGAAGTTCGCGTACGCCTGCGCCACCCTGCTGCTGATCAGCGGCGCCTTCCACGGACTGGTGTTCCTGATCGACGGCGGGTCGTGGGAGGGACCGGTCTCGTGGCGCAAGCCGATCGTGTTCGGGCTCTCGTTCGGCATCATGCTGATGACCGTGAGCTGGATCGTCGGGCTGATGCGGATGCGGAAGGTGACTGGCTGGATCGTGCTGGGCGTCCTCTCCGTGGCCTCGGTCGCGGAGGTCATCCTGATCACGATGCAACGGTGGCGGGGCGTCCCCTCACACTTCAACGAGTCGACGCCCTTCAACTCGGCCGTCTTCAGCCTGATGGGCTTCCTGGTCATGTGGGTGGCGTTGGCGACGATCGTGGTCACCGTTCGCTCGTTCTGGCCGATGGACGCGCCGACCAGCGTGGCCTGGGCGATCCGGATCGGCCTGGTGCTGCTGTTGGTGAGTCAGGCCGTCGGGGTGCAGATGATCGCCGAGGGCGGTAGCACCTTCGGTGCCGCCGGCGCACTGAAGGTTCCTCATGCGTTCACGCTGCACGCCCTCCAGGTGCTTCCCGCGCTGGCGCTGCTGCTGGTGATCGCGGAGTTCACCGAGAGCCAGCGGCTCGAGATCGTCGCCCTGGCCGGTGGGGGCTACGGGCTCCTCATCGGGTCCACGATGGTGCAGGCGTACGCCGGTCTCGCTCCGCTCGAGCCCAGCAACCTGGCTGCCGCGCTGGCGGCCTCCGGCCTGGTCGTGCTCGTGGTGTGCCTGGGCATCACCCTGCGCGGCGTCGCGCACCATGTGCATCCGCCCACGCGGCCGCGTCACCTGCCCGGCCCGGTGACCTGAGCCGCGCGACCCGGCGGCACGTGCGAGGACCCTTCCTCGACCAACCTCGGTGACACGGTTCGGGTGACCGCGGCTCCTGCCACCACGAGAACGGCCACCACGACACCAGCGACGATGGTGCGCCCGGACCTGGATGGTGCGGCCTCGCCTCCGCCGGGTGCTCCTGAGATGAAGGCGGTGACCAGGCGGCGACGGCTGAACGAGTACGCCTCGACGAGGTCCCTTCGGCTCGTCATCATCGGATCAACCACGGACTGCTGCGAGGAGTCCGGTTGCCACCACGAGCAGGGGCAGCTGGGCGAGCATGGCGGCGCTCTCGACGAGGTCACAGGCTCTTCCCAACCTGGCTGACGGTGGCGCGGGCAGCAGGGCGACCGCGAGCAGGGCCGCGCCGGCCGCGAGCAGTGTCACGGCCGTCAACGGGACCCACCCTGGGTGCAGAAGGAGCAGCGAGATCGACACCGACGACACCCCGGCGATGCCCGCCCCCAGGCCCACGAGCACCTGCGTGCGTGAACGGTGCTGGCGCACGCGGAGCATGACGAGCAGGCAGCTGCCCACCGCCAGCGAGGTCCCCGAGAGACCGAGCGACACCGCAACCGGGGCGATTCCCACCAGAAGCAGGCCAACAGTGGCCCACACGGCAAGCAGGATCTGGTGTGCCACTCGGGCGTCTGTGGCGAGTCGCTCCAGTTCGACGGGGTCGACGTCGGCGGTGATGTCTGGGAGCGATCGGAGCTGTGGGACCTTCGTGCCGGCTGCTCCCAGCGCGAGCGAAGGGAGGCCGCCGCCGAGCAGGATCACGAGCGTCAACCCTGTGGTGAGGAGCTGGGCCGAGTCGAGAGGGGTCGCGCGCTCGAGCGGGACCATGACCAGAACGAACGCGCCAACCACCAGGGGCGGAATCATCAGGGGGCGACCCTCCCGCAACCCGACAAGCGCGACGGCCCCGGCCATCGAGGCACCGGCGCCTGCATAGGCCGTGGAAAGCCCGAGCCCGGCCCCTTCGGGGGCGAGCGGCAGGACCGCCACGGTCGCGTAAGCCGTTGCGAGCCAGGCCATGACCACGGCCTCTGTTTCCCGCTGGAAACGGGACACGACGACCGCGCCGGTGGTCAGAAGGAGGGCGACCGCACCAGCGGCCGCACCGACGGACCTGGTTGGCTGGAGGGCCAGAGCGACGGCTCCGATGGCCATCAGCAACGCGGCCGCCGCCAGCGCCGTACGCCGTCCTGATCCCGACGCCCAGGGCACCAGGTCGCGTTCGACGACGTGGGCCATCGCCTCCACCACGTCGTCGTAGACGCGACGTGGCATGTCCTCCACGCCTGCG
>DASSJR010000261.1:0-14645 GCA_035691135.1 Nocardioides sp.
CGATGGCGATCTCGCCGCCGGCGCCGGAGACCAGCGCGTTGACCCACACGGAGTAGCCCTCGTACTTGTTGGCCTGGACCGCGACGGTGCCGCCGTTGTCCGCGGCGGCGGTGATGATCTGGTCCCAGCTGACCGGCTTGCCCATGTCGAGTCCGGCCTTCTCGACGAACGACTTGCGGTACCACAGCACCTGGGTGTTGGACCAGAACGGCGCTACCACCAGCGCGCCGTCCCACGTGGCAGCGTCCACAGCGCTGGAGAAGGCCTGATCCTCGAACTTCGACTGCAGGTCGGAGGGGATCTCGGCCAGGTAGCCGGCGGCGGCGAACTCCGCCGTGTAGGGCGGATCGAGGCTCATGATGTCGATCTCCGGGTCGCCTGCGGCCAGCCGGCGGGCCAGCTGGATCCGCTGCTGTCCGGCGTCCTGGGGGAGGACCTGCGTGCTGATGGAGTACTCGCCGTTGGCCTGCTTCGTGCAGTTCTCGGCAATCTTGTCCTGACCGCCTGCGTCGGGATTGATGTACCAGACGAGCTCGGCGGTGCCGCTGCTCGAGTCGTCGCCGCCACACGCGGCCAGCACACCGGAAGCAAGGGCCAGGACGCCGGCGACGGCAATGGCTGGACGGGCCCGGCGGAGCCGTGACATTCGTGGGATGGACATGGAGGCCCTCCCTCCCTTGGTGGCCTATCTCAGGCCTAGTCCTCCGGAGGGTGTTTGTCCACCGTCAGGCGCGTTTGGTGGTCCGATCGATAGCGTCGACGAACGTCGAGAACAGTGCCGGGGGAAGGTCGTGTCCCATCCCGTCGATCAACAGGAGCTCGGCGCCGGGGATGGCCGCCGCGGTGGCGCGTCCCCCCGAGGCATGGACCATCTTGTCCGCCACCCCGTGGATCACCAGCGTGGGCACGGTGACGGCGCGCAGCCGGGCGGCGCGGTTGCCCTGGGTGAGGATCGCCATCATCTGCCGCAGCACCCCGCTCCGGCTCACGCCGCGGTCGAACGTCTCGCCGGCTCGGTTGGCGATGCTCTCGGCGTCCGGGGGATAGCCGGGGGAGCCGATCATCTTCCAGACCGCGGTGCTGGTTGCGATGTAGGCCTCCCGGCCGGGGCCGCGGGACATCAGCAGCGACGGCAGCAGCGACGGGTGCTGCCAGCCGACGGTCCGCTTCCCGGTGGTCGACATGATGCTGGTCAGCGAACGCACCCGCTGCGGCGCCGTGATCGCCATCGTCTGGGCGATCATCCCGCCCATGGACACGCCGACCACATGGGCTGAGTCGAGCCCCAGGTGGTCCAGCAGGCCGCACGCGTCGGCCGCCATGTCCTCCAGGGAGTACGGCGCCCGCACCCGGCGACCCGTGAACGCCCGGACCAGCATCGACCGGGTGACCCGTCCGCGGGCCCGTGAGGACCGGCCGGTGTCGCGGTTGTCGTACCGGATCACGTAGAAGCCGCGACCCGCCAGGGTGCGGCAGAACTCGGGGTCCCACCAGTTCATCGGCCCACCGAGCCCCATCACCAGCAGCAGCGGCTCGTCCTCGGGGCTCCCGAACGTCTGGTAGCACAGCTCGATGTCCTTGCTGATCGGTGCCCTCAGCTCCTCGGAGACTGGCACGGTGGGCGTGGAGCGCGCGCGGGAAGCCATGTGTCCAGTCAACTACACGAGCCGAACGGCAAGCGATCGCAGACTCGCCATTCGGTCGATATCCGGCGGGCGGTGCCACTCCCTCCGTATAGTTGAAAATGTGAGCACGTCCGTGGGCTCGTTTCTCCACCCGCCGGGCTTCATCAGCCCGGGGCTCTCGGCCGTCCTGCGGGAGGGCAGCGTGGTTGCCGAGGCCGGTCGTTACGCCGCCCGGCACGCCGGCGCGTGCCGCTCGCGGAGCGCTCGGAACGGGGGTCGGGCCGGTCCCTGCGACCCGGTGATCCTCGTCCCCGGGTTCCTGGCCGGCGACGGCACCCTGCGGTTCATGGCCGCCGCGCTGCGCCGGGAGGGCTTCCGCACGTACCGGTCCCACATCCACGCCAACGTCGGCTGCACGCTCAACGCCGCGGCCCAGCTCGAGGGGCGGCTGGAGTCCATCGCGTCTCGGCGGGGCAGTCGGGTCCAGGTCGTCGGGCACAGCCTGGGCGGGATGCTGGCGCGCGGCCTCGCCGTACGCCGCCCCGACCTGATCTCCGGTGTCGTCACCCTGGGCAGCCCGATGCTGGCGCCGGGTGCCCACCACGCCTCACTGGCGAAGAGCGTCGACCTCCTGGTCCGGCTGAGCCGGGCGGGCGTTCCGGGCCTCATGTCCGAGGACTGCGTCGCCGGAGGCTGCGCGCGGCAGAGCTTCGAGGAGAGCCGCCGGCCGATCCCGGCAGGGGTGGCGTTCACCTGTGTCTACTCCCGGCGTGACGGCATCGTCGACTGGCGCGCGTGCATCGACCCCACGGCGGCCTCGGTGGCGGTGAGCACCTCCCACATCGGGATGGCCATCGACCCCCGCGTCATCGACCACGTGGTGGGCGCGCTGCAGGGCCAGACCGCCTCAGCGCTCGAAGTCGATCGAGGCGAAAGTGCGTAGCTTCTGGAGCCGGTGCTCTGAGGTGATCGAGCGGATCGTGCCGCTCCGCGCGCGCATGACCAGCGAATGGGTCGTGCAGCCCCCCGCGCGGTAGCGCACGCCCTTCATCAGCTCGCCGTCGGTGATCCCGCTCGCCGCGAAGAACGCGTCTTCTCCCGCGACCAGGTCATCGGTGCCGAGGACGAAGTCGTCGTCGAGGTTGTGGCCGGCATCCAGCGCGCGCTGGCGCTCGTCGTCATCCTGGGGCCACAGCTGGCCCTGGATGACGCCGCCGAGACACTTCATCGCGCAGGCCGCGATGATGCCCTCGGGTGTGCCACCGATGCCGAGCAGCAGGTCGATGCCGGTGTCGGCCCGCGCGGCCATGATCGCGCCGGCGACGTCGCCGTCGGTGATGAACTTGATCCTGGCGCCGGTCTCGCGGATCTCGTCGGCGATCGACTGGTGGCGCGGCCGGTCCAGGAGGACCACGGTGACGTCGGCGGGCCGGGAGCCCTTGGCCTTGGCGACCTGGTGGATGTTCTCGGCCACGGGGTAGCGGATGTCCACGACGTCGGCCGCCTCGGGCCCGGTCGCGAGCTTGCGCATGTAGAAGACCGCCGAGGGGTCGTACATCGCGCCCCGGGGTGCGACCGCCAGGACCGAGATGGCGTTGCTCATCCCCTTCGCGGTCAGGGTGGTGCCGTCGATCGGGTCCACTGCGACGTCACACTCGGGCCCGGTGCCGTCGCCGACCCGCTCCCCGTTGTAGAGCATCGGGGCCTGGTCCTTCTCGCCCTCGCCGATCACCACCGTGCCGTTCATCGCGATCGTCGAGATCATGATCCGCATGGCGTTGACGGCGACGCCGTCGGCGCCGTTCTTGTCGCCCCGGCCGACCCAGCGGCCGGCGGCCATGGCGGCCGCCTCGGTGACCCGGACCAGCTCCATCGCCAGGTTGCGGTCGGTGGTCCCAGGTGTGATGTCGGCGAGGCTGTCCGTCATGGCGGCATGGTAACTGTCAGGGCGCCTCTGCCGCGTACGTCCGCACCGCTGTTGCCTTCACCGAGAGCCACACCTCGCGGCCAGGGACGAGCGAGAGCTCGGTGGCCGCGGCGGGGGTCACGTCAGCGATCAGGTCGGGTTCGGCGTGGACCAGGAGTCGGACCGCGTCGCCGTGCGGCGACACGTCGGCGACCCGGCCGTGCCACCGGAGGCGAGGCGAACCGACCGGCGCCTGGAGCGTGACCACGACGGCATCGGGCGTGAACGCCATCAGCTGCGCCGCGTTGCGCACCACGTTGAGCCCGACCAGCCGTGCGACATGCTCGGTGCGCGGCCGCTGCGACACCTCCGCAGGAGTTCCGAGCTGGGCGACCCTCCCCTCGTCGAGGACCAGCACCCGGTCCGCGATGGTCAGCGCGTCGATGGCGTCGTGCGTGACGAGCAAGGTGACGCCGTCGTACGACGCGAGGTGTCGGCCGAGCTCGATCCGCAGCGCCATCGCGACCTTGACGTCGAGACCGGTGAGCGGCTCGTCGAGCAGCAGCAGACGCGGCTGGGTGGCCAGCGCCCGGGCGATCGCCACCCGCTGGGCCTGTCCTCCAGAGAGCTGACGCGGTCGCCGGTCGGCCAGCTCCCCGATGCCGAAGCGCTCGAGCCAGGCGCGAGCGTCCTCCGCAGCTTCCTTGCGGTGGGTGCCACGGGCCCGCGGCCCGAAGGCCACGTTGGCCAGGGCGGTCAGGTGCGGGAAGAGGAACTGTCCCTGGAAGACCAGGCCCACGGACCGGTCGCGGGCCGGCACCTGCAGCAGGTCGGTCCCGTCGAGCCGAGCATGTCCCTCGGCCGGCACCAGGCCGGCCAGCGCCCGCACCAGCGACGACTTCCCGGCGCCGTTGGGCCCGATCACGGCCAGCACTTCTCCGGGTTCGGCGGTGAACGCGGCCGTCACCCGGTCGGTGACCCGCAGCGCGACGTCGAGGCGGCCGTCGCTCATGGCGTCCCGAGCCATCGGTCGCGAAGCGCGAGGAGCACGGTGATCGACACCAGCAACATCACCAGGCTGAGCGCCAGTGCGGCGTCCTGGTCGGACTGGCGGGTGACGTAGATCAGGTTGGGCATGGTCTGGGTGACGCCCGGGTAGTTGCCGTTGAAGGTGATCGTGGCCCCGAACTCGCCCAGCGACCGTGCCCAGCCGAGCACCAGCCCGGCCAGGATGCCCGGCAGCGCCAGCGGGACGCTGACCCGGCGGAACGTGGTCCAACGGGTGGCACCCAGGGTGGCCGCGGCTGCGTCGTACTCCCGGTCAGCGGAGCGCAGCGCACCCTCCATGGCGATCACCACGAACGGGAGGGAGACGAACACGTGGGCCAGCACCACCCCCGCCGTCGTGAACGGGAACGCGAAGCCAGTCAGGGCGAGCAGGGGTGCACCGATCACCCCGGTGCGGCCGAACGCCGTACGCAGGGCGATGCCCGCGACCACGGGGGGCAGCACCAGCGGCACGGTGACCAGGGCCCGGAGCCCTCCGCGGCCGCGGAACTCGACCCGGGCCAGGAGCCAGGCGAGCGGCAGCCCGAGAACCAGGCAGATGAACGTCGCCGCGGTCGACGTGGTCAACGAGAGCCACAAGGCCTCGCGCAGGGGCTCGGAACGGAGCTGGTCGGGGAGGGCTGCCCAGTTCGTGGCCGCCACCATCGCGACCAGGGGGACAACCAGGAGCAGGGTGGCCAGGACGGCGGGCACCATCAGGGCGATCGGTGGCCGTCCGAGCGGGTCCCTCATGGCCTGATCACGGGAGGCTGAATCCCGCGTCCTCGAGGGCGGCCGCTCCTTCGTCGGAGGTGACCAGGTCGACCCACTTCTCGGCCAGGTCGGCGTCGGCGCTCTGCTCCAACGTGGTGATGAAGTACGTCGTCAGCTCCTTCTCCGCACCGGGGATCTCGATGGTCTCGACGTCGCCACCGGCGGCCACCGCGTCCGAGGCGTAGACCAGGCCCGCGTCGGCCTCACCGGAGACCACCTTGTCCAGGGTGGAGCGGACGTCTTCCTCGAGACTGGCCGGCTCAGCGGTGATGCCGTTGTCCTCGAGGACCGACTGGGCGACCCGGCCGCAGGGGACCGCGTCGGCGCAGCGCACCCAGGTCGCGCCCTCCAGATCGTCGAGGCTCTCGATCCCGGCGGGGTTGCCGGCCGGGGTGACGATCACCATCACGTTGGTGGCGAAGTCGGTCACGTCGCCCGTGACACCGGCCTCCTCGGCCACCTTCATCGAGGTCTCGTCGGCGGTCGCGAGCACGTCGCCGGGGGCACCGTCCGCGGCCTGCTCCGCGAGATCGGTGCTCGACCCGAACGAGAACGTCACGTCCGCGTCGTTCTTCTCCTCGAAGCTGGTCGCCAGCTCCTGGTAGGCGTCGGTCAGCGAGGACGCCGCCAGCACGGTGAGTTCTGCCTGGGCGCCGTCCCCCTCGTCCTGGCCCGACCCGCACCCGGCCAGCGGCAGCAGGAGGACCAGGACCAGCGCTGAGCCGCCCGAAATCTTCGGGCGAGTCAGCGCTCGGGTGCGGAACATGTCAGGGCCTTTCGACGACGACGTTCGTGGACTTCACGGAGGCGATGGCGCGCACGCCGGGCTCCAGTCCGAGCTCGTCTGCCGCCTCCGAGCTCATGAGGGACACCAGCCGGTAGGGGCCGCAGATCATCTCGACCTGGGCCATGACCTTGTCCCGGACCACCTTGGTGACGATGCCGGCCAGCCGGTTCCGGGCGCTGACCGCGGCGGCACGCGTGGTCTCGCGGTCCGGGTGGTCGGCCAGCTCCTGGGCCAGCCGGGCCACGTCCACGCCGGGGACGACCGCCCGCCCCGACGCGGTGTCACTGGTGAGCCGGCCCGCCTCGATCCAGCGGCGCACGGTGTCGTCGCTGACGCCCAGCACGGCGGCGACTTCCGCAATCCGGTATCCAGTCACGCGCACAGTATGCCGCATCAGCGGAAAAAATACGTCAGTGCCCCCGCATCTGCCGAGACCTATCTGATGCGCGACGAGGTGACCCGTCGTCAATTAACGACGGGTCAGTGGGCTTTGTGAAGATTGACCCGTGGCCCAGTCCTCCTATCAGCGCTCGACCGGAGGTCTCGTGGGCGCCCTCGTGGTGACCCTGCTCGTGATCGGGGCGTTCGTGGCCTTCCGGGCCCTCAACCGTGACGAGCTGGAGACCCGGCCGGCGTCGGTGGACTATCGCGAGCAGGCGGGCCTGGCGCAGGACGCGGGCCTCGACGTCGTCTACCCGCGCGAGCTGCCCGAAGGCTGGCAGGCCACGAGCGTCCAGGCCGTCCCGGGTGAGCGGCCGGTCTGGGGGATCAGCCTGCTCACCGATGAGCAGCGCTACATCGGGATCCGGCGGGAGGACGACCAGCTGGACGACCTGCTGGCGACGTACGTCGACGAGGACGTCCAGTCCCGGCCCGACGTCAGGGTCGCGGGCTCGGTGGCGAAGGACTGGCAGGTGTTCACCGACGACGGCGGCGACCTGGCCTACGCCGCCCAGCTGGGCGACGAGGTCGTGTTGGTCTACGGGTCGGCCGGCGAGGAGGACCTCCGGCTGGTCCTCGAGCGACTCACCGCGGAGCCGGTGGGCTCGACCGGTTGAGCCCCGTCAGGGCTGGTCGCCCTCGATGGCCTCGTCCAGGCGCTTGCGGGCACCGTCGAGCCACTCCTGGCACGTCCTGGCGAGCAGCTCGCCGCGCTCCCACAGGGCCAGCGACTCCTCGAGGGTGGTGCCGCCCGTCTCGAGCTTGCGCACCACCTCGATGAGCTCCTCGCGGGCGGACTCGTAGGACGGCTTGGACTCAGTCATCGGCTTCGACCTTCGTGGTGGTGGCGTGGATGCGGCCGTCGGACACGCGGATCGCGACCGGGGCGCCGGTGGCCACTCCGGCGACGGAGCCGACCACGTGCCCGTCGGCGTCCTGGAGCACCGAGTAGCCCCTGCGCAGGGTCTCCAGCGGCGACAGTGCCCTGGCTCTGGCTCGTTGGTGGGCGATGTCATCGGCCGCCCGGTCGAGACCGTGGCGCAGGCACCGGCGAGCCCGTTCGCGCAGCTGACCGATCTCGTCGGTGCGAGCCGCGACCAGCGACCGCGGATCGGCCAGCACCGGCCGGGACCGGAGGTTGTCGAGGCCGGCCCGCTCGCGGTCCAGGAATGCCGTGACCACCGAACGGATCCGGTCGCGGGCAGCCGCGACGTGGTGTCGCTCCTCGAGGACGTCGGGAACCGCCAGCTTCGCGGCATCGGTGGGCGTGGAGGCCCGGACGTCGGCCACCAGGTCGAGCAGGGGCGCATCCGGCTCGTGGCCGATCGCCGACACCACGGGCGTACGGACCCCGTGGACCGCGCGGACCAGTCCCTCGTCGGAGAAGGGCAGCAGATCCTCGACCGAACCGCCGCCACGCGCGACCACGATCACCTCGACGCGCGGGTTGCGATCGAGACGCTCCACGGCCTCGATCACCTCGGCGGCCGCGCGGGTGCCCTGCATCGCGGCGTGGGCGACCTCGAACTCCACGGCGGGCCAGCGGCGCCGGGCGTTGTCGAGGACGTCGCGCTCGGCGGCCGAGCTGGGCGCGGTGACCAGGCCGACGCAGCCAGGCAGGAAGGGCAGGGGCCGCTTGAGCTCTGCGGCGAAGAGGCCCTCGGCGGCCAGCAGCTGTCGGCGGCGCTCGATCCTGGCCAGCAGCTCGCCGAGCCCGACCATCCGGATCTCTCGCGCCGCCAGGGACAGGGTGCCCCGGTTGGGGTAGTAAGAGGGTTTCGCGTGCACGACCACGCTGGCGCCCTCCACCAGCGGGGGATCGAGCCCGTCGAACAGCGTTCGCGAGCAGGTCACCGCGATCGAGATGTCGGCGATCGGATCGCGCATCGTCATGAAGACCGTGTTCAGCCCAGGTCGTCGGCTGACCTGCGCGATCTGGCCCTCCACCCACACGGCCCCGAGACGGTTGATCCAGCCGTCGAGCAGGAGGGCGATCTGGCGGACCGGCGCCGGCGACTGGGCGGTGGTCTCCAGGGGCATGGGCCGCAGCCTAGGTGACCTGTCCGCTCATCCGTAGACTCGCGTCCATGAGTACCGACCTGGGTACCCCACCCGTCCTGTCCCCCGACGACGCCGAGCGCGCCGTGCTGCTCGCCGCTCCGCGCGGCTACTGCGCCGGCGTGGACCGTGCGGTCGTCACCGTGGAACAGGCGCTCGACCTGTACGGCGCTCCGGTCTACGTCCGCAAGCAGATCGTCCACAACAAGCACGTCGTGTCCGACCTGGAGTCCCGCGGGGCGATCTTCGTGGAGGAGCTCGACGAGGTGCCCGAGGGAAAGACGGTGGTGTTCTCCGCGCACGGCGTCTCCCCTGAGGTGCACCGGCAGGCCGAGGAGCGGGGCCTCAAGACGATCGACGCGACCTGTCCGCTGGTGACCAAGGTCCACCACGAAGCGAAGCGGTTCGCCGGTGACGACTACGACATCCTCCTGATCGGGCACGCAGGGCACGAAGAGGTCGAGGGCACGGCCGGTGAGGCGCCCGACCACATCCAGCTGGTGCAGAGCCCGGCCGACGTGCCGGACATCGTGGTCCGCGACCCCCAGAAGGTCGCGTGGCTCTCCCAGACCACGCTGAGCGTCGACGAGACGCTCGAGACCGTGGCCGCGATCCGCGAGCGGTTCCCCGAGCTGCTCGACCCGCCGAGCGACGACATCTGCTACGCCACCCAGAACCGACAGCTCGCGGTCAAGGAGATCGCGAAGGGCTCCGACCTGGTGATCGTGGTCGGTTCCGCCAACTCCTCCAACTCCGTGCGGCTGGCCGAGGTGGCCCTGGAGGCCGGCGCGAAGACGGCGTACCGCGTCGACGACGCCGGGGAGATCGACGAGGCCTGGCTCGAGGGTGTGGACCGGGTCAGCGTGACCTCGGGCGCCAGCGTCCCCGAGGAGCTCGTGCAGGGTGTCCTCGCATTCCTCGCCGAGCGCGGCTATCCCGATGCCCAGGCCGTGCACAGCGCCGAGGAGTCGCTGATCTTCGCGCTGCCCAAGGAGCTGCGCCGCGACCTCAAGGCGGCCGCAGCCAAGAAGTAGGCAGGCACCGTGGCCCGTTACCTGGAGCTGCACCCCGAAGACCCGCAGCCACGACGTCTTGGTCAGATCGCCGACGCCCTGCGCGACGACGCCCTGATCGCCTATCCCACGGACTCCGGTTACGCACTTGGCTGCCGGATCGGCAACCGTGACGGACGGGATCGGATCCTGCGGATCCGCGATCTCGACGAGAAGCACCACTTCACCCTGGTCTGCAAGGACTTCGCGCAGCTCGGGCAGCTCGTGCACGTCGACAACGCGGCCTTCCGGGCGATCAAGGCGGCAACTCCCGGGCCCTACACGTTCATCCTGCCCGCAACCCCTGAGGTGCCGCGGCGGCTGCTGCATCCGCGCAAGCGCACCGTCGGCGTGCGGATCCCCGATCACCGGGTCGTGCACGCGATCCTGGAGACGTTCGGGGAGCCGCTGCTCACCAGCACGCTGCTCCTGCCCGGCGAGGAGGAGCCGCGGACGTCGGGATGGGAGATCAAGGAAGAGCTCGACCACCAGGTCGACGTCGTGATCGAGGCGGGCGAGACCCCGGGCGAGCCGACGACGGTGGTCGACTGGTCGCAGGGCCAGCCGGAGGTACTGCGCCGCGCGGCCGGTGACCCCGACCGGTTCGTCTAGCTCCTGCCGGCCATCCGCTGCCGCACGGCCAGGGTGGTCAGACAGAGGACATAGCCGACCACGAGCGCGCCACTGTGGTGGGAGAGGCCGGAGACCACCGATTGGACGACACCGTCCTGGGCGTGCGCGATCACGTCAGGGCGGGTGAACCCGAGGAGCGTGAAGACCCCGACCATGATCAGCGGCGGCAGCACCCCGACCACGAAGAAGTCGGTGGGACGTACGGCCAGGGCCAGGCCGATGCACAACACGACGAAGCACAGGTCGAAGAAGAGACTGACCCGTCCGACGAGGGCCAGGTCGACGATCACCACGGTGAGCGCGACGGCCACGCCGAGCGCGACGACCTGGAGGCCGGGCTCGCGCCCCTCCTCCCAGAGGGTTCGGGCTTGCGTCACGCCGCCCACGTTAGGGCTCCGTCACTCCTCTCCGGACGCGGCGCGCCGGTCGACCGCCCGGAGCTCATGGGGTCCGGGCTCGGAGGAACCAGGCTCGACCGACCCTGGGGACCGCGAGGTCGACTCAACCTGTCGGGGTGACTCGAGGTCGTCGGAGACCACGGACAGCTCGGTGAAGCGGCGGGCCGACACCAGCACCCGCGACTCGTAGGAGCCGACTGCCTGGTTGAAGTGGCCGACCGCGGTGTTGAGGGAACGCCCGACCCGGTCGAGGTGGGTGCTGAGCAGCCCCAGCCTCTGGTGGAGGTCGCGGCCGAGCCGGTGGATCTCCCGCGCCTGGTCGGCCAGCGCCTCGTGGCTCCAGCCGTGGGCGACCGTGCGCAACAGGGCGATCAGCGTCGTGGGTGTCGCCAGCACGACCTGGCGACCGGCGGCGTGCTCGAGCAGCCCGGGGTCGGTGTCGAGGGCCGCGGCGAGGAACGATTCGGCCGGCACGAAGAGCACCACGAACTCCGGTGTCTCGGACAGCGTCCGCCAGTAGGCCTTGGATGAGAGGCCGTCGATGTGCTGGCGCAACTGGCGCGCATGCCGCGCCAGGGCCGCGCGGCGCACCTCCTCGTCGTCGGTGGACGTGGCATCGAGGTAGGCGTCGAGGGGCACCTTGGCATCGACCACGACCTGGCGTCGGCCGACCAGGTGTACGACGAGGTCGGGGCGCTGGGCGCCGTCGTCGAGACGCACCTGCTCGGTGAAGTCACAGCGGTCGACCAGTCCCGCGAGCTCGACCGCGCGCCGCAGGTGGAGCTCGCCCCACCGGCCCCGGACCTGGGGCTTGCGCAGGGCGGTGGACAGCGACCGGGTCTCGCGGGCCAGGTCGGTGACCTGCTGGTGGAACTCGCCCTGCCAGGCGGCGCGGTGCTGGTCGAGGTCGCGCATCTGGTCGCTGAGGCGGTCGAGCCCCTGCATCACCTCGGCCTGGTCGACCATGCCGGCGGAGTAGGACGTCCGGCTGCGGGTCCAGAGCAGGCCGAGGCATCCGCCGAGCGCCAGCCCGAGCAGCAGGCCGGCCAGCACCAGCGCGAACGTGGTCAGGATCTCCATGGCCACGAGCATGGACCAGGCCACCGACATGACCGGGCAGCGGCGCGTCGAAATCCCGGTACCGTCGCCACCCTGCCCATGTGGCGACGCGGCCGGGCCAGGTTCGATCCGGCACAATCGCCCTCGATGCGCACCCACGGACCGCGGAGCCCGCTCCGGGACACCTCGGCGTTGGCGGTCGGGTCCGTCGTGAGCGGCGTGCTCGCCTACGTCTTCTTCGCCCTGGTCACCCGCGCCCTCGGTCCGGTCGCCGCGGCGCCGGTCTCGGTGCTGTGGGCTTGGTGGAGCTTCGCGGGCGCCGCCCTCACCTTCCCGCTCCAGCACTGGATCACCCGCTCGGTCACCGTCCACGAGGGGGAGCGGTCCGTCCGCAGGGCGCTGGGCGGCGTGGTCCTCGTGGTGGTCCTGGTCGGGGTGGTCGCGGGTCTCGGGTCGTGGCTGGCGCGGGATCTCCTGTTCCACAGTTCCGGTGCTGCCTTCCCGCTGCTGGTCGTGGCCGTGGCGCTGGGGTCGGGCGCGATGGGCGTCGTTCGCGGGCTGCTGGCTGCCAGGCACCGGTTCCCGGCGCTGGGCGCCGCCCTGGTGGCCGAGAACGCCCTGCGCTGCGTCGCCGCGCTGGCGCTGATGGTCGCCGGCGTCGAGGATCCGGTGGCGTACGGCCTGTCCCTGGTGGCGGGCTACGTGGCGATCGGCTTCTGGCCCTCGACCTTCCGGATCGCCGACACCGGCGAGGGCCAGCAGGCCGAGTCTCCACTGGGGTTCGTCACCGGGGCGTCGGTGGGCCAGCTGCTCGGCCAGGTGGTGCTGACCGGAGGGCCGGTGCTGCTGGCCGCCGCCGGGGGAGCTCCGGCCGAGGTCACCGCCCTCTTCGCCGGCCTGGCGCTGTTCCGGGCGCCGTACACGCTCGCCCTGGGGCTGGTGTCGCAGCTGACCGAACGCCTCACCCTGCTCGTGGTCCGCGGGCGCCGTGAGGCGCTGCGGAGGTTCCGGGTCGGGGTGGTGCTGACCACGCTCGGGACCGCGGTCGTGGGAGCGGGCATCGGCTTCTGGGCCGGTCCTCCGCTGATGGAGCTGATCTTCGGGGACGGCGTACGGCTGCCGGGTGGGTTGACGCTCTTGATCGCCGTCGGCACGGTCTTCGCGCTGGCCAACCTGGTCCTGACCGTCACGGCGCTGGCGCGTGGTCGGACCGCGGCGCTGGTGCGCGCGTGGGTGATCGGCTGCGTCCCCGGGGCGTTGCTCTTCTTGCTCTCGCCGATGAGTGCGCTCGACCGCACGACCTGGACGTTCGCAGTCGTCGAGGCCGCGGCGTTCTGCTGGCTGGTCCTGGAGGACGTGCGTAGCTCCGCCGGTCAGCGGGACGCGTCAGGGTTTCTCGGCGCTCAGGAAGATCGATGAGCCGAACGGCAGGTCGCGGCGCCTGAGCATCCGGCTCTCGGCACGGGACAGCTTCATGAACAGGGAGTCGAGGGTGGGTGAGACCTGCGGGAGAGCCCCTTCGGTGGGCTCCGGCCGTCGCAGCCGTCGGACGACCCGCTCGGCCGCGAACATCGGGAAGACGCCGGCGAAGCCGTGGGTGCAGCGTCGTACGACGAAACCTGCACCCTCGACCGCCGCGCGCAGCCGGGGGCGTGTGTAGCGGCGGTAGTGGCCGGCCTGCACGTCGTGATCGGTCCAGGCCCACTGGTAGGCCGGCACCGACAGCAGCAGCCGGCCACCCGGCGCCAGCACCCGAGCGAGCTCGGCGAGCGCCTGGGCCTCGGGGTCGCAGTGCTCCACGACGTCGAAGGCGCCGACCACGTCGAACGATCCGTCCCTGAACGGCAGCGCCAGCGCGGAGGCGCACACGCCCGCGCCCGGGGCGAGGCCCCTGGGGTCCAGGTCGATGGCGATCCGCTGGTGGTCGCCCTGCATCCACTGCACGCTCGGTCCGTCCGCACTGCCGACGTCGAGCAGACGTCGCGGCTCGCCCAGGAAGTCGCCCAGAGCGGCGCGGAGCAGCTCGGTACGGGCGCGGTACCACCAGTAGTCGGGCTGATCGATGGAGGAGGAACCAGGCTGGCTCCGGGTGTCGGTCATGAGCCGCCCCCCGTGGCGGCGCGGGTGGCGCGCAGGAACGAGTCCACCACCCGTCCGAGCTCGTCGTCGGAGAGGCTGTTGAAGAACGGCAGCCGCACGAGCCGGCCGCTGATGTCGCTGGTCACCGGGCACTCGACCGGACGGGCGGAGAAGCGGCGTCCGCCGTCGGAGTCGTGGAGCGGGACGTAGTGGAACGTGGTCTGGATCCCGTCCTCGCGCATCAGCTCCATGACGCGGGTCCGGGTCGCGTGGTCGGGCATCAGCACGTAGAAGAGGTGGTAGGCCGGGTCGCAGTCGTCGGGGATCACCGGCAGCCGGTACCCGAGCTCACCCGCTTGCCCGGACAGCCCCTCGAGGTACCCCTCGAAGACGTGCCGGCGCCTCGCCTGGATCGAGTCGGCCTGCTCGAGCTGGGCCAGCAGGTAGGCGGCCAGGGTGTCGGAGAGCCCGAACGATGAGCCGGTGTCGCGCCAGGAGTACTTGTCGACCTGACCCAGGAAGAAGGCCTGCCGGTCGGTGCCCTTGTCGTAGTGGACGCGGGCCGGGGCGAGGTCGGCCGGATCGTTCAGGAGGAGGGCGCCGCCCTCCCCGCAGACGAAGTTCTTGGTCTCGTGGAAGCTCAGCGACGCGAACCGGCCGAGGCTGCCGAGCGGCTCGCCGCGCCAGCGTCCGAACAGGCCGTGGGCGGCGTCCTCGACCACCGCCACGTCCGGGCGGTGGGCCAGCACCGACCTGATCCCGTCGACGTCGCAGGCGATCCCGGCG
>DASSJR010000262.1:0-3311 GCA_035691135.1 Nocardioides sp.
ACGTCTGCCATGGCGTCAACCCGTCTTCGGTGGGACGAGCTGGAAGTAGATCGCGCTCATCACGAAGTTGACGACGAACAGGAGCATGAAGGTGATGACGACGGACTCGTTGACCGCGTCGCCCACACCCTTCGGGCCACCGCCTGCGCTCATCCCCTTGTAGCAGGCGACGATGGCCGCAATCAGGCCGAAGACGAGCGCCTTCGCCATGCCCTGCCACAGGTCGGGTAGCTGGGCCAGGGCGGTGAAGCTCGCTAGATAGGCACCCGGCGTGCCGTCTTGCAGTACGACGTTGAAGACGTAGCCGCCCGCGACACCCACGACGCTCACGAGGCCGTTGAGGAAGACCGCGACCAGCATGCAGGCCAGGACGCGCGGGACGACGAGACGCTGGACCGGGTCGATCCCGAGCACCATCATCGCGTCGAGCTCCTCGCGGATCTTGCGGGCGCCGAGGTCGGCGGCGATGGCCGAGCCGCCGGCGCCGGCGATCAGCAACGACGTGGCGATCGGTCCGGCCTCGCGGACAACAGCGAGGACCGCCGCGGATCCGGTGAACGACTGTGCGCCGAACTGCTTGATCAGACCACCGACCTGAAGCGCGATGACCGCGCCGAACGGGATGGCGACCAGCGCAGTCGGGATGATCGTGACGGAGGCGATGAACCACGCCTGCTGGAGGAACTCCCGGGTCTGGAAGGGACGCCTGAACAGCGCGCGCCCGACGTCGAGACCGAAGGCAAACAACTTGCCCGCGGTACCGATCGGCGCGAGTGCCCGCGATTGGGTCAGCGAAGACACAGAATCAGGTCCCCGCCGCCATGGTCATGTTCTCGTCGAAGGAGCCGGGTGGCGGCTCCACGCCGTTGTCGCGGCACCAGGCGCCGGGCTCGCGCTGACTGCGCCGGGGGATGCCGTTGGAGGGCTCGATCTGCAGCGGGATCGGCGGCAGCGGGGGGAGCTCCTCGTCCTTCTCCGCCTCGAGCTCGTCGGCGTCCTTCTCCTCCGACATGCCGATCGGCCCCACCCGCTGGGCGTTCAGGAACTGGCGGACCACCGGCTCCTCGGAGGACAGGAGCATCTCGCGCGGTCCGAACATCGCGAGGTGCTTGTGGTAGAGCAGCCCGATGTTGTCGGGGACCGTGCGCGCGGTGTTGATGTCGTGGGTCACGATGAGGAACGTCGCGTCGATCTGGGCGTTGAGATCCACGATCAGCTGGTTGAGGAAGGCGGTACGGACCGGGTCAAGACCCGAGTCCGGCTCGTCGAAGAGCACGATCTCGGGGTCGAGGACCAGGGCGCGCGCGAGTCCGGCGCGCTTGCGCATGCCGCCGGAGATCTCGCCCGGCAGCTTGTCCTCGGCGCCGATGAGGCCGACGAGGTCCATCTTCTCCATCACCAGGTCGCGGATCTCGGACTCGGACTTCTTGGTGTGCTCGCGCAGCGGGAAGGCGACGTTGTCGTAGAGGTTCATCGACCCGAACATCGCGCCGTCCTGGAACAGCACCCCGAACAGCTTCCGGATCTCGTAGAGCTCCTTCTCGGAGCAGGTCGCGATGTCGGTGCCCTCGATGACGATCTCACCGCGGTCGGGCTTGAGCAGACCGATGAGGCACTTGAGGAACACGGACTTGCCGGTTCCGGACGGGCCGAGCATCACGCAGATCTCGCCGGCCGGCACGGTCAGGGAGACGTCGGCAAAGATGAGTTGCTTGCCGAACGACTTGGTGAGGTCGTCCACCTTGATCTCGACGCCCATGTGGGTTGCCTCCCTCTCGCCGGCTGGTGCAGTTGACCGGCCCGACCTTGGGCACGGACCAGCCCATTCCTTCCCCCCACTCATGAGTAACAACGGGCCCTAAGCCGTGAGGTTACGCATAATTCCGGCGGGATTCAGCCACTACGTCATCCAGTGGACACGTGCATACCCGAAATCCGCCCGTCAGAAACGTGGGGGTCACGCACCACCGGGGCGGACCACACAGTGGTGGTTCGCCCCGGGTGCGTCGGGTCAGCGTGAGGTCACTTGAGGGTGACGGAGGCGCCGGCGCCCTCGAGGGACTCCTTCGCCTTCTCCGCGGCCTCCTTGGTGACCTTCTCCAGGACCGGCTTGGGCGCGGCCTCGACCAGGTCCTTGGCCTCCTTCAGGCCGAGCGAGGTGAGGGCGCGCACCTCCTTGATGACGTTGATCTTCTTGTCGCCCGCAGCCTCGAGGATGACGTCGAACTCGTCCTGCTCGGCAGCCTCTTCGGCGCCGGCGCCGGCGCCGCCGGCAGCGGGAGCCGCGGCAGCGGCAACGGGAGCGGCAGCGGTGACACCGAAGGTGTCCTCGAACTGCTTCACGAACTCGCTCAGCTCAATGAGGGTCATCTCCTTGAACGCGTCGAGCAGCTCGTCGGTGGTGAGCTTCGCCATGGTGGCTTCCTTCCTTACGTGTTGTTCAGGTGGTGTACGTCGGCCTGGGGTCAGGCTTCGGTGGACTCGGCCTCGGCCGGGGCCTCATCGGTCGCCTCGCCGGACTCGGCAGGGGCGGCCGCGTCGGCAGCCGGGGCCTCCTCAGCAGCGTCAGCAACCGGCTCACCGGCACCACCTGCGAGGATCGAGGGGTCCTGCTCGGCCTTGGCCTGCAGGGCGCCGGCGAGCCGGGCAGCCTGCGAGATCGGGGCGTTGAGCAGGTAGACGGCCTGGCTGAGCGACGCGAGCATCGCGCCGGCCAGCTTGCCCAGCAGCACCTCACGCGACTCGAGGTCAGCCAGCTTGCTGATCTCGCTCGCGTCGAGGGACTTGCCGTCCAGGACGCCACCCTTGATGACGAGGGTGGGGTGTGCCTTGGCAAAGTCACGCAGGCCCTTGGCCGCCTCGACCACGTCGCCGTTGATGAAGGCGATGGCGGTCGGGCCGGTCAACAGGTCCTCGAAGGCGTCGATCCCCGCTTCGGAAGCGGCGATCTTGGCCAGCGTGTTCTTGACCACGGCGTAGTTTGCGTTCGCACCGAGCGAGCGCCGCAGTTCCTGCAGCTGCTTCACGGTGAGACCGCGGTACTCGGTCAGCACAGCGCCCGCGGAGGAGTTGAGGGACTCAACGATCTCCGCAACGGCGGCTGCCTTCTCTGGCCGCGCCATGGGTCTCCTTCCGGGCTGGGAGACCACCGCGCAAGGACCCTCCACAAACACGAACGCCCCGAGCGCAGGGCTCAGGGCGGGAAACGATCACGAGGATCTCGCTCTGTCACCTGCGCTGGCCGTCCGCCTGTGGCGGAGCCTTCGGTCGTGTCGCTGGGCGACCCGACAACCGGCGGTCTCTGGTTTCGC
>DASSJR010000263.1:0-2745 GCA_035691135.1 Nocardioides sp.
GATGATCACGCTGTTGACGAGTGCCTGTCCGAAGTGGTTGCCGCGGCTCGTCGAGAACACGGTCTGGAAGTTGTCCCACGTGACGTGGGTCGGCCAGGGGGTGGTGTCATAGGTGAACTGCAGGTCGCGGAACGCAGTGACCGCCATCCAGTAGAACGGCCCGAGCCCCCAGATCACGATGACCGCCACTCCGGCGTAGGTGCGCAGGGTCTTCACCCACGGCGCGGTCGGCTTGTTGGCCGGCTTCCTGTCGCTGCCTGAAGTCGCCGTCTTGGTCTCAGTGGTCGCGGTCGCCATGTCAGGACTTCCTCTCGTCGGCGTAGAGGTCGGCCCCGAGCATCTTGATGAACAAGAACGCCACGCCGAAGATGAACAGGAACATCAGGGTCGACAACGCCGCGGCACTGTTGAAGCCGCTCCGGATCTCGTTGACGACCAGGATCGAGAGCGTCGTGGTGTCATTGCCGTCTCCCGCGCCCCCCTGAGTCATGATGTAGGGCAGGTCGAAGATGCGGAGCACGTCAAGGGTGCGGAAGAGTAGCGCCACCAGGACGGCCGGCTTCACCAGCGGCAGCGTGATGTGCCAGAACCGCTGCCAGGCAGAGGCGCCGTCCACCTTCGCAGCTTCCTGGACGTCGGACCCGATCAGCTGGAGACCGGCGAGGATCAGGAGCGCCATGAAAGGTGTCGTCTTCCATACGTCGCTGATCACGATCGCGCCCCGCGCCGCCCACTTGTCGCCAAACCACACGATGCTGGTGCCCATCAGGCTGTTGGCGATGCCCTGGAAGGCGAAGATGAAGAGCCAGAGCTTGGCGGTCACGGCCGTCGGGATGGCCCAGGGGATCAGCACTGCTGCGCGCACCAGACCGCGCCCGCGGAAGGTGCCGTTCATGATGATCGCGAACCAGAACCCGAGGATCAGCTCGATGGTCACGGTCACCACCGTGAAGCCCACCGTGATGCCAACGACCTCCCAGAACGACGCGGCGTTGGTGCCCGGCGGGCAGGCCTGACCACCGCACTGCTGGAGCAGCCAGTGGGTGTAGTTCTCGAAGCCTGCGAACCCGCCCTCGACGAAGAGGCCGGTCTGCGGGTCGATCGTCTCGTCGCTATGGAACGACATCCAGATGGCCCGCACCACGGGGTAGCCGATGACCACCGCCAGGGTCGCCAGGGTCGGGATGAGGAGCAGCCAGGCCCGTCGGGTCTGGTGGGGGTCGATGGATTCTCGTTCGGGCGCCTCAGGCGTCGCCGACGCCGTGGTGGCCGGATCGGTGGTCTCGGTTGACATGTCCCCTCCTGGGCGTCCGCGACCTGATGTGGGCTGGGGGTGGGGCGGCGGAATGGCCGCCGCCCCACCATGGCTCGCAACCGGGGTATCGGCTACCCGCTCGAGCTGGCCGACTCGATCGCGTCGGACATGTCCTTCAACGCGGTCTCGACGTCGGTCTCACCCTTCATGGCGGCGTAGGCGTTGTCCTGGACCGCCTTCGTCACTGCGGGGTAGAACGGCGAGATCGGCCGGGGGACGGCGTTCGCGATCGACTCCGCGAGCGTCGGGAGGTAGGGGAACTTCTTGATCAGCGCCTCGTCGGTGTAGAGCGACTCCAGTGCCGGTGCGAGAGAACCCTTGGTCAGCAGGAACTTCTGCTGCTCCTCCTCGAGGATGAAGTTGACGAAGTCGATCGCCGTCTGCTTGTGGTCGGAGTAGGCACTGACACCGAGGTTGTGGCCACCCAGCGCGGATGCTCCGACGCCGTCGGTACCGGGAAGCGGCGCCACGTCGAACTTGCCCTTGACCTTGGAGCTGTCCTCGGTCGCGGCGAGGCCGTAGACGTAGGGCCAGTTGCGCAGGAAGAGCAGCTTGCCCTCCTCGAACGCGATCCGGCCCTCCTCCTCGGTGTAGGTGATCGCTTCCTCCGGGATGTCACCGCTCTCGTAGGCGTCGACCAGGTTGCCGAGACCCTCGGCTGCCTCGGGGCTGTCAACGGTGGGCGTCTTGCCGTCGTCGGCGACGATGCTCCCGCCGGCTCCGTTGATCGCCTCCGAGGCGTTGACGGTCAAGCCCTCGTACTTCTGGAACTGTCCGGCATAGCAACCCATGTCGTTCTTCTCGGCGATCGGGCACATGTCGATCATTTCGTCCCAGGTGGCGGGCGGCTTGTCGATCAGGTCGGAGCGGTAGTAGAGCAGGCCTCCGTCACTGGCCATCGGCGAGGTGTATTGCTTGCCGCCGTAGGCACCGGCCTGCACGGTGGGCTCGAGAAGGCCCTCGGTGTCGATGGCCATGTCGCCCTCGAGAGGCTGCAGGTAGCCCTTCGCCGCGAACTCGGCGGTCCAGATCACATCGACGGAGACCACGTCGTAGTCGGCGTTCTGGGCGTCGAAGTTGCGCACCAGGTCGTCGTGCTGCTGGTCCGCCTCGTCGGTCTGCTCCTTGAGCGTGACCTCCTCATCGGGGTGGTCGGCGTTCCACTTGTCCACCAGTGGCTGCGCGATCCCGCTGTTGTCCTTGCCCTGGACGTAGGTGATCGGACCGCGGGAGCCGAGGCCTTCCTCGAACGCGGAGCTGTCTCCGCCGCCGCTGCCGCCGGCGTCGTCACCGCCGCACGCGGCCAGGCTTGAGATGAGCAGGACCGCGGAGACGGCCCCCAGTGTGCGCTTCAACGGCATGGATTTCCTCCGGTTGTTGACGACGACAACCCGTCCTTGGACTGCCGCAGTGATGCGCCCCCGGTCATG
>DASSJR010000264.1:0-5893 GCA_035691135.1 Nocardioides sp.
CACGATCTCGACGCCGATCATCGGCATGGCCTACGGCGCCTACGCCGAGCACGTCGAGATGCAGCAGAAGCGGGTGCGCGCGGCGTACGCCGGCGAGAAGGCCAACCTCGACCCGTTCGCGGCGGTGCGCATCGCTCGCGCCTCCTCGGAGATCGACGCGGCCTGGGCGCTGACCATGAACAACATCCGCGACGAGCAGGCCCACGTGACCCGGGGCGAGAAGATCCCGCTCGGCCTGCGGCTCAAGGTGCGCCGCGACCAGGTGCTCGGAACCCAGCGTGCCATCGACGCCATCGACGACCTCTTCGAGGCCTCCGGCGGCCGGGCACTCGCCGAGGGCACCTACCTGCAACGCGCCTGGCGTGACGCCCACGCCGGCCGGGTCCACGCGGCCAACGACCCCGAGCGGGCGCTGCAGATGTACGGCGCCCACCAGTTCGGGCACAAGATCGACCCGGGGATGTACTGAGTGGAGACCACCCCAGACATCACCAAGGACTCCGCGCAACGTTGTGCCAAGGCGCGTGACATCACCCTGAACTACTACGAGGCAGGAGAGCCTTCCGAGCTCGGTGGCGGCCTGCCGCTGGTGATGCTGCACGGGGGTGGCCCGGGAGCCTCGGCGTGGTCCAACTTCGGCAGTGCACTGCCCCGCTTCGCCACAACGTTCCGCACCCTGCTCGTCGATCAGCCCGGCTTCGGCGGCTCCGACAAGCCGCCGGTCGAGGGCAACTACTACCGCCATGCCGCCGACCACGTCGTCGCCCTGCTCGACGAGCTCGGCATCGACCGGGTGCACCTCCTCGGCAACAGCCTCGGCGGCGGTACGGCGATGCGGTTCGCCCTGAGCCACCCCGACCGGGTCGGCCGTCTGGTGCTGATGGGCCCGGGCGGCCTGTCGCTCAACCTCTTCCACGCCGACCCGACCGAGGGCGTTCAGCGGCTGATGGACTTCAGCGCGAACCCGACTCGCGAGGCCCTGCGGGCCTTCATCTCCACGATGGTGGTCAACCAGGACCTGGTCACCGACGAGCTGGTGGAGGAGCGGTTCGCCGACGCCACCGCGCCGGGCGCACCAGAAGCGATGCGCGACATGGGGATGTCGTTCTGGAACCCGGAGACCGCCGAGGACGGCATGCTCTGGCGTGAGGCTCATCGGCTGCGCCGTCACACCCTCCTCACCTGGGGCCGCGAGGACCGGGTCAACCCGATCGACGGGGCGTTCGCTGCGCTCAAGCTGATCCCCAAGGCTCAGCTGCACGTGTTCCCGAACTGCGGTCACTGGGCCCAGATCGAGGCGGCCGATGAGTTCGCGGAGGTGACGACGGTCTTCCTGGGTCGGCACCGTGAGAGGGGGAGCAAGTGACGATCGACATCAAGTCCATGGGCTACGCCCGGGTGGCCAGCACCGACCTGGACGCCTGGAAGCTGTTCGCCGGCAAGGTGCTGGGGCTCGCCGAGTCGCGGGGTCCGGCCGCTGTCCCGGATCCTGTGGCCAATCTCTACTACCGCATCGACGAGGTCTCGGCCCGGCTCGTCGTCTTCCCTTCCGACGTCGACCGCCTCGAGTGCGTGGGCTGGGAGCTGGCTGACCATGACGCGCTCCAGGCTGCCCGCGAGCACCTGATCAAGGCCGGCGTCGAGTTCGCCGAGGGCACTCACGAGGAGCTGGCCGAACGCCGGGTGCAAGAGCTGATCCGGTTCTCCGACCCGTGGGACAACGTGTTCGAACTGTTCCACGGCATCACCTACGAGGCGCGGCCCCTGGTCACGCCGTACGACAACAAGTTCGTCACCGGCGAGCAGGGGATGGGCCACGTGGTGATCCCGGTCGGCGACGACGAGGCGGCGCTGGAGTTCTACCGCGACACCCTCGGCTTCCGGCTGCGCGACTCGATGAGCATGCCCGGCGAGTTCGTCGGCAAGGAGCCGGGCAGCAAGGCGTGGCTGCGGTTCCTGGGCTGCAACCCGCGCCACCACTCTCTGGCGTTCCTGCCGATGCCCAACCCGGCGAGGTGCGTGCACATCATGTTGGAGGTCGCGAAGCTCGATGACGTGGGCCGTGCGCTGGAGCGGGTCCGCAAGCACCAGGTGCCGCTCTCGGCCACGCTCGGGCGGCACATGAACGACCAGATGGTGTCGTTCTACGTGAAGTCGCCCGGCGGGTTCGACATCGAGTACGGCACCGAAGGCCTGACCGTCGACGACGAGAAGTGGGTGGCCCGCGAGAGCACCGCGGTCTCCTACTGGGGCCACGACTTCAGCGTGGGTCACAAGTGACAGACTCGCGTCTCGTGGTCAGCCCCCAGAAGCCCGACAGGAAAGGGGTCCCCGACGGTGAGATCCCGGAGGGGATGCGTGCCGACGCGCGGGAGACGTGGCCGAGCCGGGAGCTGATCGAGTCCTTCCTCGGCGACTTCGACTTCGAGCTCCGTCCCGGCGAGACGATCCATGTCGACACCGAGGAGCAGGCCCGGGCGGCGCGCAAGTTCCGCGACGTACTCGGCCGCTTCGCCACCGGGATCACCGTGGTCACCGCGGTGAGCGGCGGCGACCCGGTCGGCATGACCTGCCAGAGCTTCATGTCGGTCTCGCTCGAACCGCCGCTCGTGCTGTTCTCGCCCGCGAAGACGTCTCGGGCCTGGCCCGCGATCCAGCGCTCGGGCAGGTTCTGCGTCAACTTCCTGGCCGCCGACCAGGAGCCACTCTCCAACATCATGGCCAGCCGCGGCGTCGACAAGTTCGCCTCGCTCGAGTGGACCGCTACCCCGGAGACCGGGTCTCCGCTCCTCGACGGCGCCCTGGGCTACGTCGACTGCACCATCCACGCCGTCCACGAGACCGGGGACCACTACGTCGTGATCGGACGGGTGCAGGACCTCGACGCCACCCGCGACGGGGATCCGCTGCTCTTCTACCGGGGTGAGTACCGCACCACCGGCGACTGACTCCGCTCTGGCAGGGTGCACCGCGTGGCCGACGACCCGACCCGCGACTTCTCCGTCCGTCTCGTGCGCCGCTTCCTGGCGCTCTGCGAGAGCCCACGCACCCGGGCCACCATGGTCCGGATGGTCAAGGGCTCCGTCGGCAGTGCCCGGGCCGGCCGCACCCTCTACCGCGTGGTGAACCGGGCGGCGGTCAACCCAGTCGCCCGCGTCACCGGTATCCAGGCCTCGGCGATGCGTTTCGAGCTGGTCGCCTCGCAGCTGATCGGGCTGGCCATGGCCCGCTACGTCATCCAGGTCGAGCCGATCGCCTCGGCGTCGGTCGACGAGGTGGTCAGCCTGGCCGCTCCGTCGATTCGGGCGGCTCTGAGGGGCTGAGCTCGGCCAGGTCGCGAACCGCGAAGCGATGGTGCGCCCACTCCTCGTCGAGGATGACGCGCAGGCAGTCGAGCGTCGAGCGCTCCTCCACGGGCGGGAAGCCCTGGTCGCCCTGGGTCGGGACCGGGGTGTTCAGACCCTCGTCGTCGAGCGCCCGGACGTGGGCGCGGACCTGCTGCTGGCGGCGGTGCCTGGCCTCGAGCACGTCGTCGAGGGCGGGCCGCAGGTCCGGGTCGATCCCGAAGTCGGCGGGGTCGAGGAACGACGCCGTGAGGCCCAAGGGGTTGTACGGCTCCTCCTCGCCGAGCACGGCCCGCGCGAACCAGCCGTCGTAGACGTGGACCAGGTGGCGCAGCGTCTCGACGAAGGACCACTCGCCGCGGACCCGCTCGTACCTCATCTCCTCGGGAAGACCACGCACCCGCTCGAGGGTGGGCGCCCAGAAGTCGTCGACGACGTCCAGCGCGGCGAGCACGCCCGCCACGTCGGTGGGCCGCAGCGCGACCCGCTCCGGGTGTCGCCGGTCCAGCTCCGCCTCGACCAGAGGCACCACGTCGACACCGTTGACCGTGAGGTTCCGGACCAGCGCGTCGATCTCGACGTCGATCATCACCGACCCGATGAACCTCGCGCCGACCAGCGTCACCTCCCGGAACTCGGCACCGTCCAGCTGGCAGTCGACGTAGCGGGTCCCCCGGAGGTCTTCCCCCTCGACTGTGCTCATGCGGGCATTCTGCTCGTGCTCACGCATGCGGTGGGGGTGGCCGGTCCACGTTGACCGTGGGGATGCCGCCGCCCGCACGGGCGATGATCGCGACCGACGGCTCGTCGCCGGGGTTGCTCTCGCGATGGATGGTGAACGCCGGCACGTGCACGAAGTCGCCGGCCTGCGCGTCGAGCGGCTCGGCTCGGCCCTCGAACTCCAGGCGCAGGACGCCGGAGACGACGTACAGGCTGGTCTGGTTGCGGTCGTGGTGGTGCCAGCCGGAGACCGCGCCCGGTGTCGTCGTCACCTGGCCCGCCCAGAGGTCAGGCACCTCGAACGCGAGCTCGCGCAGCATGCCGGTGGTGGGGTCGGCGGTGACCAGCTCGTTGGCGTGGAACACGCGCAGCGGCTGCGGCAGTCGGTCATCCACGTCACCAGCGTGCCACGCCCGGCTGACCCGGGCGAGCCACCTCAGCTGAGTACGCATGCTCGGTGGGACCCACGCAAGGCAGGAGACACTTCCTGCATGGCGCGCAAGGTCTTCGGTTGGTTCCTGGTCCTGGCCGCGATCGTCCTGGGACTGTATGTGGCGCTGGTCGCCCACAGCCTCGAGTCGATCTACGGCGACCCGGAAAGGGGCGTGCTGCGGTCCGCCGCAGGTCCGTTCACCGGGTTGTACGTGGCCCTGTTGGCACTGTCCTCGGCTCTCCTGCTGGGAGGTCTTGCCCTCGCCGGTCATCGCCGTGTCTGGCTTCCGACGCTCGCCCTGTTCCTCGTCGTCACGATGCTTGCGGTGGGGATCGGGACCTGGACGGGTCTGGCAGCCAAGCAGCGGTACCTGGACGAGCAGGGCGTCGGCATGCGGCAAGACGGGGTCAGAGGGGAATTCGTGATCGATGCTCGTGCGCTTGCCCGAACAGCTGGCCGAGCGCGTGAGCTCGCTTGAAGACCAGATGCGCGTCGTGCTCCCAGGTGATCGCGATCCCGCCGTGCAGCTGGATCGTCTCGCTCGCGATCCGGTCGAGGGCGTCGGAGCAGTAGGCCTTGGCGACGGTCGCGCGTTCGTGCAGGGTCGCGGCCCGCTCGGCAGTCGGCGACTGGAGGTACGACGATGCGGCGCCGGTCGCCGCCCACGAGGCCGACCGGGTCATCTCCAGCAGCACCAGCAGGTCCGCCATCCGGTGCTTCAGGGCCTGGAAGGAACCGATCGGTCGCCCGAACTGCACCCGCTCCTGCGCGTAGGCCACCGTCATGTCGAGGCCGCGGCGAGCGCAGCCGAGCTGCAGCGCGGTCACCAGCGCGGTGGCGAGGTCGCGCAGCGGCTGCGAGGGAGCAGACGTGGTGTCGAGATGCCCGAGCCGGAGCGTGGGGTCGAGGGCGGGCCGGGCCTCGGGCCGGGCCTCGAAGAGCTCCAGCGCGTCTGCTCGGGGGATCAGCACGATCTCGGCCGCGGGCTCCAGCACCACGGGGGGCTCGAGCACAGCGGTGGCGATCGTGCCGGCCGCGATGCGGGGAAGAAGGTCGGCCCGCTGCTCGTCCGAGCCGTGGAGGAGCAGCGCCGCCGCGGCGATCGTGGTGGCGAGCAGCGGGTTCGGTGCGAGCGAGCGGCCGAGCTCCTCGAGCACCACTGCCGTCTCGAACAGTGAGGCCCCGACGCCGTCGTGCTCCTCGGGGACGACGAGGGCGGCCACGCCGATCTGTTCGCACAGGGTCTGCCACAGGGCCTCGTCGTACCCCGGCTCGCTCTGCATCGCGGACCTGACGGCGGCGCTGTCGGCGCGCTTGTCGAGCAGGGCACGGACCGTGGACGCGAGCTCCTGCTGCTCGTCGGTGAGCGCGAACTCCATCAGAGACTCTCCAGGAC
>DASSJR010000265.1:0-5282 GCA_035691135.1 Nocardioides sp.
CCGCTGCGCCGCCGCCGACCGCTGGGCGAGCGCGTCGAGCAGCTCGTCGATGTTCTGCGGGTTCCCGTTCGGACCAGTGAAGAAGTCTCCATGTTTGTCCATGAAGGTGTCGAAGTCGGCCTGGGTGTCCTCACCCCGCTGGTGCTTCTCGAGCAGGTCGTTGAGGTCGGAGAGCATCTCGTTGACCGCCGCCCGGTCCTCGTCGGTGGCGTTCTCGAGGGCCTGCTTCATCCCGGCGAACCGCTGGTCGAGGAGCTCCCGTCCGAGCAGGTCCTTGATCTGCTCGTAGGCCGCCCGGGCCTCCGCGCTCTTCCAGTCGTAGGACGACAGCTCGCTGACCGCGGCTGCGGTGCTGGCCGGCAGGTTCTCCAGCTGCATCTCGCGGAACGCCCGGTCGCCGTCGTCCATGTCGACGTCGCGGGCCAGCTGCTTACGCTCCTCGAGGACCGCCTTGTCGAGCAGCTCGCGTACCTCCTGCATGGTCCCGTCGAGGTTGTGCCGGGACAGCAGCTCGCGGCGTCGCTCGGCGATCCGTCGCGCGAGGTCGTCGAGGCCGGTCTGGTCGCGACCGCCGCGGCGCAGGAACTCCCGCATCGCCCGCTCGGGGCTGTAGCCCGCCATCACGTCCTGCCCGATGGCGTCGAGCGCCTCGGCGATGTCGACCGGCGGCGCGAGCGGGTCGGGCCCGCCGTCGTACCGGCCGTAACGCGAGCCTCTAGCCATAGACGGTCTCCCGCCCGTCGGTCTCCTTGCTGACCTTGCGAGCCAGGTAGAGCCCTTCGAGGGCGAGCTCGATCGCGCTCGCCCGGGTGCCGTCGGTGGTGGCGCCGAGACGGTCGCACACCTGGTCGTAGAGCTCGGACTCCCCGAGCACGGGCAGTCCGGCCAGGAAGTCGCGGGCGGACACCTGGTCGCCGGTGGTGACGATCACGCCGTCCTCGATCGCCTCGACCAGCAGCGCGAAGTCGAGGCCGCGGAGGTGGCTGCGCACGGTCTCCGCGGTGGCGGTGCGCAGCAGGTGGTCGAGGATCTCCCGCTCGCGGCCCTCCTCGCCGGTCTCGAACTCGATCTTGCCGCCGAGCACGTCGACGGCGGTCTCGAGGTCGACCACCCGGGCCACCGCCTCGTCCTCACCCTGCGTCGTCGCCCGATGGAGGGCGGCCGCGGCGATCGTCTCGGCGCCGGCGATGGCGAACCTCGCGCTCACCCCCGAGCGCTGGTCCACGCTGCTGGACTCACGGAGGTTGGCGGTGAAGCGGGCCAGGATCTCCAGCAGGTACGGCGGCACCTCGGCCGTGAGGTGGGCCTCCTGCCGGATCACCGCGATCTCGTCGTCGAGCTCGGTCGGGTAGTGGGTGCGGATCTCGGCGCCGAACCGGTCCTGCAGCGGCGTGATGATCCGGCCGCGGTTGGTGTAGTCCTCGGGGTTGGCGCTGGCGACGACCAGCACGTCGAGCGGCAGCCGCAGCACGTAGCCGCGGATCTGGATGTCGCGCTCCTCCATCACGTTGAGCATCGCGACCTGGATTCGCTCGGCGAGGTCCGGGAGCTCGTTGATCGCCACGATTCCCCGGTGGCTGCGGGGAATCAGGCCGAAGTGGATGGTCTCGGGGTCACCGAGGCTGCGGCCCTCTGCGACCTTCATCGGGTCGACGTCGCCGATCAGGTCGGCCACCGACGTGTCCGGGGTGGCCAGCTTCTCGGCGTACCGCTCCTCGCAGTGCCGCCAGGCGATCGGGAGGTCGTCGCCGAGCTCGGCCGCGCGGCGGCGGCTGCCGACGGTGACCGGCTCGAACGGGTGCTCGCCGAGGTCGGAGCCCGCGATCACCGGGGTCCACTCGTCGAGCAGCCCGACCAGCGTGCGCAGGACCCGGGTCTTGCCCTGGCCACGCTCGCCGAGCAGCACCACGTCGTGGCCGGCGATCAGCGCCCGCTCCAGCTGGGGGATGACCGTGTCGTCGAAGCCGTGGAGCCCCGGCCATGGATCCTCGCCAGCGGCGAGCATCCTCAGCAGGTTGTCGCGGATCTCCTGACGGAGGGGCTTGTGGACGTGTCCGCTCGCGCGGAGCTCACCGAGGGTCCTGATCGTGGGCGCAGTCACCCCTCGAACGCTATCCCCGCGGGTCAAGAGCGGTCGTCGCGGAACCTCGGTTCGCGGCCCTCCCTGCGAGCGAGCGTGGCTTCCTCGAAGTTGTCGGTGAGGAGCCGGAGGTAGAGCTGGCCGATGCCTTCGGAGGTCAGGTAGGTGTCGAGCGAGGTGGCGGCCAGGCCGGCGTGGAGGGACTTCTTGGTCAGCTCGATGCCCGGCTGCGACATCCGCGCGATCCGTTGCCCCGTCTCGACCGCGGCCGCGACGACGTCGTCGTGCACCGACGAGACCAGGCCGATCCCCTCCGCCTCCTCGGCGCCGACATCGCGGCCGGTGAGCATGATGTCGGCGGCGCGGGTGGAGCCCACGGCCCGCGGCAGCAGGAAGCTGAGGCCGAGCTCGCTGGCCGTGAGTCCGTTGTTGATCCCGGCCGCGCGGAAGTATGCAGTCGGCGCCGCCACGCGCAGGTCGCAGGCCAGGGCGAGGCAGAGCCCGCCTCCGATGGCAGCGCCGTTCACTGCGGCGATCACCGGCTGGTGCAGCCGGCGCAGGGTGAGCACGATGTCCTCGAGCAGCTCAATGGAGCGCAGGGCGTAGGTCGGACGGGTGAGGCCGTCGACGTGAGGCGGCACCCCGGCCGACTCCTGGTCGGCGCCGGAGCAGAAACCCTCGCCGGCGCCGGTGAGGACGACTGCGCGCACGGCGTTGTCGTGACCGAGCTCCACCAGTGCGTCACGGAAGGGCACCATCACGTCGAACGCCATCGCGTTCATCCGGTCCGGCCGGTTGAGGGTGACGACCGCGACCGCGGGGACCGGGCGGTCGACCAGCACGAAGTTCATCTCGTGAGCAGCACCGAGGAGCCGTGGCCGAAGAGGCCCTGATTGGCCGTGATCCCGACCCGGGCGCCCTCCACCTGGCGTCCGGTGGCCTGGCCTCGAAGCTGCCAGGTGACCTCGCAGACCTGAGCGAGCGCCTGGGCGGGCACGGCCTCGCCGAAGCAGGCCAGGCCGCCGGAGGGGTTGACCGGGATCCGCCCACCGACGGCCGTCTCGCCGGCGCGCAGCAACGACTCTGCCTCGCCCGGCTTGCAGAGGGCGAGGTCCTCCATCCAGTCGAGCTCGAGCGCGGTGGACAGGTCGTAGACCTCGGCCAGGTCGACGTCGCCCGGGTCGACCCCGGCTTCCTCGTAGGCCGCGTGGGCGATCGACTCCTTGAAGGTCCGTTGGGTTCGAGACGGGCCTTGACGGCCCTGCTCAACCACCGGTGGCGCGTCCGTGGACAGGTTGGGCATGTCCAGCACCGTGTTGGGGAAGGTCGGGGTGACGGTGGAGACCGCGCCGACCCGGACCGGGTCGGTGACGCCCAGCCGGTGCGCGTGGTCGACGCTGGTCAGCACCACGGCGGCGGCGCCGTCGGAGGTCGCGCAGATGTCGAGCAGGTGCAACGGGTCGGCGACGACCGCCGACTCCAGCACGTCCTCGGTGGTCACCGCCTTGCGGTAGCGCGCGTTCGGGTTCTCGAGGCCGTGCCGGGCGTTCTTGACCTTCACCGCCGCGAAGTCCTCGACGGTCGCGCCGAAGAGGTCCATCCGGCGCCGGGCGTACATCGCGAAGTAGGCCGGGTTGGTCATCCCGAGCAGGCGGAACCGCAGCCAGTCCGGGTCGTCCCACCGTTCCCCCGCGTTGGGCGCCAGGAACCCCTTCGGGGTGGTGTCGGCGCCGATCACCAGGGCGACCCGGCTGCTCCCGGTGCGGATCCGGCTCCGCGCGGTGTCGAGGGCCTGGGCACCCGTCGCACAGGCGGCGTACGACGTCGCGACGCTGGCGCCGTTCCAGCCCAGGGCCTGGGCGAAGGTGGCGCCGGCGACGTAGCCGGCGTAGCCGTTGCGGACCGTCTCCCCGCCCACGACCAGGTCGACGTCCTGCCAGTCGACGCCCGCGTCGGCCAGGGCGGCGCGGGCGGCGTGGACGCCGTAGGCCACGAAGGATCGCCCCCACTTGCCCCAGGGATGCATGCCGACCCCGAGGACTGCAACCTCGTCGTTCACTGGTCGCCCTCCTCGCCCAGCTCGGTGACCGGCTTCCAGCGCCAGATCAGGCGGTCGCCGGTGTCGTCGGCGTAGAGGGTCTCCACGACCAGCTCGACCTCGCCCCCGACCCTCAGGTCCTGCACGCCGTACCCGGCCGCGACCTGCCCGAGCACCACCATCCCCTCGTCGAGCTCGACCGCGGCCAGCGCGAACGGCTCGAACGGGTCGGTCGGCGCGATGTACGGCGGCGGCGGCTGGTAGCGCGCGTCGGTGTAGGACCAGACCCGCCCCCGCCGCGAGAGCGGGACCTCGGTGAACGACTCCCCCGCGCAGCCCGGGTTGCGGCAGAACCCGTCCGGTCCGGTCGGCGGGAAGGACACCGTCGAGCACGCGTCACACCGCGAGCCGAGCAACGTGGGCTCCGCTCCGGTCGTGAACCAGCCGTCGATCGCCGGGGTCGCCGTCATGGCCCCAGACTAGAACATGTTCTCGTTCCGGGCTCAACCGAAGGAGCAGCCCGGGGACACCTCGCGGTCGAGCGTGCGCACCGGCACCCGGGTGAGCGGAGCGATCCGCGGGCGGCCGCCGGCGCGGCGGTAGGGCCACGCCCCGGACTCGCTGACCACCCACAGGGCGCCGTCCGGGGCGAACGCGATGCCCTCGGCCCCCGGAAGGAATGAGATCCGGTCGCCGTCGGGGGAGGTGAGCACGCCGCAGTACGTCGTGGACGCGGCGGACCACACCCCGCCGGGACCCAGCGCGAGGCCCTGGGTCATGGCGGGTGTCCTCCGCGCCTGCCCGGCGGCCACCTCGTCCCGGGCCGGGTCGCCCGCCACCAGCCGCACCACCCCGGGGCGGGTCACCGCCGCGATCGGGAAGGTCCAGGCGGTGCCGCGACGTCCGGTCTCGAATCGGCCCACGACCATCCTGCCGCCACGGACGGCGATCGTCGACGCCTTCACCGGCGGCGACACCTGCCAGGCACGCAGGACGTTCAGCCGGTCGGGGTCGAGCAGCCACAGGCGTCCCGCGCCGGCGACCCACAGGCCGTCCGCGGTGAGTGCCGCCCCGCCCCCGTGGAAGCAGTGCGCGAGGTCGACGCTGTCGAGCACCCGACCGTCGCTGCGGTCCACCGCGACCACGCTGCAACGACGCCGATCG
>DASSJR010000266.1:0-5659 GCA_035691135.1 Nocardioides sp.
GTTCGACTACACCAAGGGCTACAAGTTCTCGACCTACGCCACCTGGTGGATCCGCCAGGCGATCACCCGCGCGATGGCCGACCAGGCCCGCACCATCCGGATCCCGGTGCACATGGTCGAGGTCATCAACAAGCTCGCCCGCGTCCAGCGCCAGATGCTGCAGGACCTCGGCCGCGAGCCGACGCCGGAGGAGCTGGCCAAGGAGCTCGACATGACCCCGGAGAAGGTCATCGAGGTCCAGAAGTACGGCCGCGAGCCCATCTCGCTGCACACCCCGCTCGGCGAGGACGGTGACTCCGAGTTCGGCGACCTGATCGAGGACTCCGAGGCCATCGTCCCGGCCGACGCGGTGTCGTTCACCCTGCTCCAGGAGCAGCTGCACGCCGTGCTCGACACTCTCTCGGAGCGCGAGGCCGGCGTGGTCAGCATGCGCTTCGGCCTCACCGACGGACAGCCCAAGACCCTCGACGAGATCGGCAAGGTCTACGGCGTCACCCGGGAGCGGATCCGCCAGATCGAGTCCAAGACGATGTCGAAGCTGCGCCACCCGAGCCGCTCGCAGGTCCTGCGCGACTACCTGGACTGAGTTTCCGCGGGGGCCGGCGGTCCCGTTGAGGTGGCTTCAACGCCTCCCCCGAGGGGGCTGCGTGAGTCCCCCTCGCGTGAGACCGCCGACTACCTGGGCAGTGCCCGTTTCGGGGCCGGTGAAACGCTGGGCCACCGTTGACCGAGGCCGGGGGCGCAGCGGGCTCCTGGTGGGGGCAAGGGCCGCGCCGCGCCCCGCCTCTGGAGCACCGGGTCGTCGTCGGCCCGAGACAGGCCTGAACGGTTGGGTGGTGACCCGGCTTGATCCGAACGTTACGGCTCGAGGGGTCAACACTTCGTAAACCGTCCGGCCGAGCTTTCCAGGGGATGCCCTGTCCCAGGCCTCCGCTGCGTGGGAGGCTTTCTGGGTGAGGGCTATTCGATGGGCCCAGGCCCACGATCTGCTCGTCCCCTTCGGGGTGCTCGGGCTTCTCGTCGTCGCCGACGTGCTGCTCCCGCCCTCGCTCATCGTCACCGGCACCTTCGCGATCGCCGCCATCGTGGCCAGCGCCCTCACCAGCGTGAGACGCACGTCCCTCGTGGCGGTCGCAGCGGCGCTGCTGGCCGGGGTTTCGGCTCTCTGGAACCAGAACCTGGGGTCGGTCGAGTGGTGGGCGCGGATGACCGTCGTGGTCGTCGCGGGGTCACTGGCGGTGTTGCTGGCCTGGGTCAGGGTGGGGCGGGACAACCAGCTGGTGCACATGACCGCGATCGCCGAAGCCGCCCAGCAGGCACTCCTGCGGGGGACCCCGTCGGCGATCGGTTCCCTCGGGTTCTCCGCCCGCTACGTCTCCGCGACGGAGGAGGCCCTGGTCGGCGGCGACCTCTACGAGGTGGCCGAGACCGACAACGGTGTACGCGTGATCGTGGGTGACGCACGCGGCAAGGGGCTGGAGGCGGTCCAGATGGCGGCGACGGTCCTCGCCGCGTTTCGCCACGCCGCCGTCAGGGAGCCGACCCTGACCGCGGTCGCCACGGATCTCGACGATGTGGTCACCGCCGTGGCCGAGGACGAGGACTTCGTCACCGCCGTTCTGGCGGAGTTCCACGACGACGACACGGTCACCCTGCTCAACTGCGGTCACCACCCGCCCCTGCTCCTGACGAACGCCCACAGCCGCGGTCTGGTGGACACGGGGACGCCCGAGCCGCCCCTCGGCCTCGGCCCCGCGCCGAGCCCGGTCACCTGTCTGCTGGGCGAGGGTTCGCGTTTGCTCTTCTACACCGACGGCCTGGTCGAGAGTCGCAACCGCGAGGGGACCTTCTTCTGCCTCGAGGACAGCGCCGAAGCGCTGAGTACGGACGAACTCGGGACAGCCCTGGACGGCCTGCTCGGCCGCGTCGTCGACCACGTCGGAGAGCGTGTCAGCGACGATGTCGCCCTGATGCTCGTCGAGCGCCAGGATGGCAGAGCCGACCATCTGGTCTGACAGCTCGGGGGGCCCGGGCCGGCTGGTTCAAACCGAGGTTTAGCGCTTTCCCCGCTGGGTAAAATTGCTTCATGGTCGACGTGACCGACACGCTGGGTGAGCCGGACAGTGACGAGTCCTCGATGCTGTGCTCGAAGATGAACGCCGCGCTTCACGGACTGGCGGAGGTGGATTCCGTCACGGTCGACCGCGTGGCCGGACTCGTCTTCGCCCACGTGCACCTCCCGGACGACCTGGCGGAGCCGGAGCGGGCTCGCTATCGCGTGCGTTGCCAGGCCGCCCTGACGGTCGTGGTGGCCGGAGCCTTTGCCGCAGCCGGCCTCGCGCTGGCTCCGCTTGATGCCGCCTAGCCACTCGCGTGATATCTGCCGGATAGCCTGAGCGCGTGCCCTGTGCACGGCTCGCGGCGGGATTCCTCCTCCTGGCACTGGTGACGACCGGCTGCTCGGGAGTCGCACCGCGCGAACCCCGAGACGGTGGGCGTCCCTCGAGCGAGAGTCCTCAGGAGACGCAGATGTCGGAGGCTGCACCCAGGCCAGAGGAGTCACCCCGGCCAGCCCCCCTCGTCCGCCCTGGGGATTTCCGGGCCGGGACCGCAGTGCGTGCGGTCCAGCGGTTGGCCGGACAGATCGGCCCTCGGGAGGCGACGAGCCCGGCCTATCACCGGGCCGCGGCTTGGGTCGCGGACGACTTCGAGGCCCGGGGGTACGACGTACGCCGGCAGCTGGTCGCCGTACCGGGCGGCATCTCCTGGGGGGTGCCGGTCGACCCCGGCCGGTCCGTCAACGTGATCGCGACCCCACCCGGCTTCGATCCACGCCGACCGCATCTGGTGGTGGGCGCCCACCTCGACACGGTGCCGCAGGCCCCGGGCGGCGAGGACAACGCCTCCGGCGTCGGGGTGGTCCTCGCGGTCGCCGAGGCGCTGGCTCGACGACGCACCCGGCTTCCGGTCGCGCTGGTCGCGTTCGGCGCCGAGGAGCCCCGTGGGACCACCGACGCCGACCACCACTACGGCTCGCGGGCCTACGTCGAGTCCCTCGGCCAGGCCGAGCGGCGCGCGGTCCGCGGCATGCTCTCCCTCGACCGGGTCGGGGTCGGCACGGTGGTCCCGGTCTCGTCGGCCGGACCCGCCGGCACCGCTCAGCGCAAGGCTGTGCTCGCCGCCGGTCGGCGGGCCGGCGTGCCCACCCACGCCCAGGTCAACCGTTCCAGCGACCACTGGCAGTTCGTCCTGGCCGGCCTGCCGGGCATCCGGATCGGCAGCACGCCGTACGCCGCCTACCACAGCGCCGCGGACCTGCCGTCCGTCGTCAACCGGACCCAGCTGGCGCGCACCGGACGCCTCGTGCTCGCCTGGCTGCGGTGATCAGTGCGTCCGGATGTCGCGGAGGATGGCCCGCGCCGCCGGGCCGGTGACGGGACGCGGGGTGAACGTGGCGTCGAGGCGGTAGGGCGTGAGCTCGACAGCCTGGAGGCGGTCGCCGCGGAACGTCGCGGTCAGGGTCGCCCCCTCCATCGTCTGCTCCATGAAGTCCATGTCGAAGACGAAGTTGCCGAGCGAGTGGGCGATGACGGCACCGTCGTACCTCTCCATGCCCTGCACCCAGTGCGGGTGCCCGCCCACCACGAGGTCCGCGCCGGCGTCGACCAGCCGCCGTCCGACCAGGGTCTGGATCGGCTCGGCGACGTGGGTGTACTGGGTGCCCCAGTGGGGGAGCGCCACGACCACGTCGACCCGCTCGTCGAGTCTCCGGACGGCTCGGACGACACGGGCGAGGTCGCGCCTGGCGAGCGGTCCGGTGCGCGGCGGCATCTGCAACGACAGCGCTCCCGGGGCCCGGGCGCTTGCCCGAGGAGTCTCACCGATCGTGTTGAAGCCGAGGAACCCGAAGCGGGTGCCGTTCCGGACGAGTACGGCGGGCCGGGTCGCGGCCCGCCGGTCTGGCCCGGCGCCGAAGGGCTCGATCCGGCGACCCCGGAACGCGGCGACGGTCTCACGCAGTGCGGCCGGGCCGTAGTCGCCGGTGTGGTTGTTGGCGAGCGAGAGCGCGTCGACGCCGGCGTCGGCGAGGGCGTCGAGGACGCCGGGCGGTGCGAAGAAGGAGTCGTCGCCCTGCTGCGGGATGCCGTCGTCGGACAGTGTGCTCTCGAGATTGCCGACCGTCAGGTCGGAGCCCCGGAGCTGTGGGGCCATCGGGCGCAGCCGGGCGGCAGCGCCGCCCGGCTGCCCGGCCACCCCCCGGCCCAGCATGATGTCGCCGACGACGGTCAGCTCCGTGAGCGGCGTTCGGGGCGGCTGCGGACGAGGGTCGGCCGACGCCGTGGGTGAGGCCGGACGGTCCTGCGGCGGCCGCTGCGACTCCGGCGTACCGCCTCCGCTCGTGCACGCGGTGAGCACCAGGGCCGCCGCGGCGACCACCACGCGCCGTCTGGTCCCGGCAGGGTGCACGTCTCAAGTGTGCGGCTGTCCCGGGCCTGGCGGATGGCGGGTCCTCAGCCGGCAGCGACCAGCGCGATGGCTCCGCCGCACAGGACCAGTCCCGCGGCTTGCGCCCGGTGGATGTGCTCCTTGAGCACCACCGCCGCCAGCAGGATCGTGAAGGCGGGGTAGAGCGACGCCAGCACTCCGGAGACGGTCAGGAAGCCCCTCTGGGTCGCCCACAGGAATGTCGCCGTCGCCAGCGTGCTCAGCAGGCCGCACCACACGGCGTGCCACGCCGCGCGCTGCCGGGGCATCCAGCGCTCGCGCAGCAGCCGGGCGATGACCACCACCGCCGGTACCGACAGCAGCTGGGTGAGGGCCAGCGGCCAGAGCCCGGCGGAGTCGGGGATCTGGCCGAGCGCCGCGAACAGCACGCCGAAGCCGAGCCCGGCCAGCAAGCCGTCGACCACGCCTTCGGCGGTGGCCGGGCGGTGGTCCGGGGACACGTGAAGGGCATCCTCGGGCACCGGCTCACGGGAGACCAGCCAGATCCCGGGCAGGGCGACGGTGATGCCGACCCACGCCAGCGGCGCCGGCCGCTCGCCGGAGACCACCCCGACCAGCAGGGGGACCACGGCCGCGCCGACCGCCGAGACCGGGGCGACCACGCCCATCCGCCCGGCGGCGAAGCCGCGGTAGAGGAAACCGGCCCCCGCGCCGCTGCCGAGCCCGGCGAGCACCGCCCAGGCCAGGTCGGACGCACCCGGATCGCCCGGGACCAGCGCGGCCAGGACCGCCGTGGACACCGCCGCGGTCAACGACCCGACCACGGCGACCGACCAGGCGGAGGTACGGCGCGCCACCAGGCCGCCGATGAAGTCGGAGAGGCCGTAGGCCAGGGCCGAGACGAGTGCGAGGAGGACCGCCATCAGGTGACCACCACGCCCGCGACCCAGGCGGAGGCGGCGAGGATGGCCGCCGTGAGCTCGATCAGGACGGAGACTCCCACCGCCCGGAGGGCCGACCGCGTCGACGCGCCCGCACCCGGACCGAGCCGACGTCGCTCCGCGAGGTAGACCCCGGCCACGAAGCCCACGAACGCGCCGACCACGGGGATCACGAAGAAGCCCGGCACCGCCAGGGCGACCCCGGTCCACTGGGTCGAGGCGGGGATGCCGGCGTCCTTGAGCTGCCGCCCCGGGACGACGTACTTCACGAC
>DASSJR010000267.1:0-4875 GCA_035691135.1 Nocardioides sp.
GAACCAACCGGTCGCGCACGACGCGACCGCCGAGGCCGCCCAGGCCTCACTCGAAGCACGCCGCGTCCGCGGCGCGCTGGCGTCGCTCACCGACGCCCAGCGCCAGGCGATCGAGCTGGCGTACTTCGGTGGATACACGCACACGGAGGTGGCGAGCATGCTGGAGCTGCCGGTAGGCACCGCCAAGACCCGGATCCGGGACGGCCTGATCAGACTGCGCGACGCGATGGGGGTGGGCGGCAAATGACCGACAGCCACGCCCTGTCCGGCGCCTACGCCGTCGACGCGCTCGACGACATCGAGCGCGCCCAGTTCGAGCGCCACCTTGCCGAGTGCGCCGAGTGCCGCGCTGAGGTCGCGAGCCTCCGTTCCACCGCCGCGCTTCTGGCCGAGACCACCGCGACCACCCCGCCCGAGCGCCTTCGGGAGCGGGTGCTGTCCGACATCACCACCGTGCGTCCACTGCCGCCGGCCGTCGGGAAGGAGGCGGCACCCCGTCGCCGATTTCGCCTGGCGCCCCTGGCCGCCGCAGCCGCGGTGATCGCGGCCGTGGCCGCCGGCGGCGTCGTGATCGCCGACCCCTTCGGCGAGGACACCAGCCAGACCCAGGTGAGCCCCGTCGACCGGGTCCTCCAGGCCGACGACGCCGAGCGGTACACCCAGACCATCGACGGGTCGGAGGCGACGCTGGTCCGGTCCCCCTCGCTGAACAAGGCAGTCCTGGTCACCAAGGACATGGCGCCGCCCCCCGACGGCAAGGTCTACGAGCTCTGGCTCGACCACAAGCGGGTCGGAATGGTGCCCGCCGGGCTGATGGCCGAGGGCGGGGAGCAGGAGATCCTCCTCGAGGGCGACCCCGCCACGGCCTTGGGCGCGGGGATCACAGTCGAACCCGCGGGCGGGTCGGAGACGCCCACGCTTCCCCCGGTCACCCTGTTCTCGTTCGAACAGGCCTAGCCGCGATGCCTACTGCTCCACGGGTGGCCGTCATCGGCTCCGGGGTCGCCGGCCTGACGGCGGCACACGTCGCCGCGAAGACGGCCCACGTCTCGCTGTTCGAGGCCGACGACCGGCTCGGCGGCCACGCCGACACCCACCTGGTGCCGGAGGGTCACCGGACCCTGGCCATCGACACCGGCTTCATCGTCCACAACCGGCACACCTACCCGACCCTGCTCCGCCTCTTCGACGAGCTCGGCGTCGCGACCCAGCAGTCCGAGATGTCGCTGTCGGTGCGCGACGAGGCGACCGGTCTCGAGTACGCCGGCGCGCTCGGGCTGCGCGGTCTGTTTCCGGGCGGTGCCAACCTGTCGAACCCGGCGTACCTGCGGTTGCTCACCGAGATCCCCCGCTTCCACCGCCGCGCGCGTGCCCTCCTCGCGGATCCGTCTGGAAGCCCTGGGCGTGCGGACACGACGTTGCGCGACTTCCTGCGCGCCGGCCGGTTCTCGACGTACTTCGAGCGGCACTTCATGGAGCCCCTGGTCGCGGCCGTGTGGTCCTGCGACCCCGACGTCGCGCTGGACTACCCCGCCCGCTACCTCTTCGAGTTCCTCCACCACCACCGGATGCTGCAGGTCTTCGGGTCGCCGACGTGGCGCACCGTCGTCGGCGGCTCCCGCGAGTACGTCGACCGGGTCGCGGGTGTCCTCGACGACGTCCGGGTCGGTACCAAGGTCACCTCGGTGCGGGACACCGGGTCCGGGGTCGAGGTGACCGACGGCAACGGCGTGGTCACCACGGTCGACGCCGTGGTCATCGCCACCCATCCCGACCAGGCGCTGGCGATGCTGGCCGAGCCGACGGCCGAGCAGCGCGAGGTGCTGTCGTCCATCCCTTACTCCGCCAACACCGCCCTGCTGCACACCGACACCTCCCTGCTGCCGCGGGCACTCGCGGCGAGGGCGTCGTGGAACTTCCACCGGCCGGCTCAGGCCGGGAACGGGGTCACGGTCACCTACGACCTCACGCGCCTCCAGCGCCTGGACACCGACACCCGCTACCTGGTGACGCTGGGTGGTGACGACCTCGTCGACCCGGAGTCGGTGATCGACCGGATGGAGTACGCGCACCCGCTCTACGACCCCTCGTCGGTGGCCGCTCGTCTTCGGCTTTCCTCGATCCACACCGACCGGATCGCGTTCGCGGGTGCCTACGACGGTTGGGGGTTCCACGAGGACGGGGCGAGGTCGGGGGTGGCCGCCGCCGAACGGCTGGGGTTCGGCTGGCCCGCGGCGCAACCCCCACGATTGCGCACAAACGACAAGGATCGGCGCCGTTTTCCCGCCGTTTGGTACCAAACGGCAGTCCCCGGCGGCGCTGGGATCGTCTACCGGACCACGATCCGGCACACCCGACGTACTCCTTTCCGCCGCACGTTCACCCACCACTCCCACACCTGGCTGGTGGACCTCGACCACCTTCCCGACCACGGCCTGCTCGGCCGGTTCGAGGCACGCGACCACCTCGGCTCGCCCCATCGCACCCTCCGGCAGAACGTCGTGCGGTTCCTCGCCGCCCAGGGGGTCGACCTGGACGGCGGGCAGATCCTGATGGCCGCACAACCCCGCGCCTTCGCCTTCTGCTTCAACCCGATCAGTGTCTTCTGGTGCTTCGACCGCTTCGGTGAGCAGTCGGCGGTCGTGGTCGAGGTCCACAACACCTACGGCGACCGCCATGCCTACCTCGTCCATCCCGACCAGCAGGGGCGGGCCACCACCGGCAAGCAGATGTACGTCTCGCCGTTCCACGGCACCGACGGGACCTACGAGATCGCCGTACCTCCACCCGGCGAGCGGCTGCACGTGGCCGTCACCCTGCACACCGACGACGGCGCCGCGTTCAGTGCCTCGCTGACCGGCGTCGCCACCCGACACGGCCCGCTCCGCGCCGCGCCCGCGGCCCTGGTCGGCGCCCTGCAGATCCGGATGCACGGCATCTGGCTCTGGTTGCGCCGGCTTCCGGTCCGGCCGCGACCCCACCACCACCAGGAAGGAGTCTCGTGACCCTCGCCCCCTCCCGCCCAGCCGCGGCCGCCTGGCCCGAGCTGGACGTCGTCCCCTCCGGCCTCCGCACCGCCGTCTCGGCACGGACGGCCCGCCGGCTCTTCGAGGCCGCAGTTGCCCGACTCGACGTGACCGTCCACGTCGAGGATCCCGACCGAACCCGCACCCTGGGCCGGGCTGGCCCGGCCATGACCGTGCACCGGCCGGCGGAGTTCTTCGCCCGGGTCGGCCGGCACCAGCTGATCGGCTTCGGCGAGGCCTACCTCACCGGGTCGTGGGACGCCGAGGACCTCAGCGGCTTCCTGACCGTGCTGGCGGCCGAGCTGCCCGCCCTGGTCCCCCACAGCCTGCAGAAGCTGCGGGCGATGGTCGTCGCACGTCCGCCCCGCGTGCATCGCAACAGCGAACGCAACACCCGGGACAACGTCGCCCACCACTACGACCTGTCCAACGACCTGTTCGGGCTCTTCCTCGACCCGTCCCTCAGCTACTCCTCCGCCCTCTTCGACACCGAGATCCTCCCGACCGGTGAGCAGCTGCGGGCCGCGGCCCCGGCCGAAGGTTCCGACCTGCACGCCGGACAGCTCCGCAAGATCGACCGGCTCCTCGACGAGACCAGGGTCGGTGAGGGCAGCCGCGTCCTCGAGATCGGCACCGGGTGGGGCGAGCTCGCGATCCGGGCCGCTCGCCGGGGAGCGACGGTCCGCACCGTCACCCTCTCCACTGAGCAGAAGGCGTTGGCCCAGAAGCGGATCGCCGCGGCCGGGATGGCGGCCCGGGTCACCGTCGAGCTGTGCGACTACCGCGCCCTGCGCCCGGACACCGGCCGGTACGACGCGATCCTCTCGGTCGAGATGATCGAGGCCGTCGGCCACCAGTACTGGTCGACGTACTTCTCGAAGCTCGACGAGCTGCTCGCCCCGGGCGGCCGGGTCGGGATCCAGGCGATCACGATGCCGCACGACCGGATGCTCGCCACCCGCCACACCTACACGTGGATCAACAAGTACATCTTCCCCGGCGGCTTCCTGCCGTCGGTCGAGGCGGTCGAGCGGGTGACGTCCCGCGACACCGCGCTGCGCGTGAGCAACCGGCTCTCGATGGGACTCCACTACGCGGAGTCCCTGCGCCAGTGGGACGAGGCGTTCCGGGCCGCCTCCGAGCAGGTACGCCGGCTTGGATTCGACCCCACCTTCGAGCGGATGTGGCATTTCTACCTGGAGTACGCCCGGGCGGGCTTCGCCTCCGGCTACCTCGACGTCCAGCAGTTCACCCTCACGCGTCCGGACGAGCAGCCGTGATCGCGCAGCGGCTGGCGACCGCCCTGGAACCGTTCGTCGGCGGCGACCTGCCGGTGCGGCTGCGGGCCTGGGACGGCTCCGAGGCAGGTCCCGCGGAGGCGCCCGTGGTCGACCTGCGGTCGCCGAACGCGGTGCGACGCATGCTTCGCCATCCCGGTGAGCTGGGCGCCGCGCAGGCCTACGTCACCGGCGAGCTCGACGTGCCGCAGGTCAACGGGTGGGACCTCGGGACCGCGCTGACGCACGCGTTCTCGGTCGCGCGGGAACGGGGACTGAACGGCGCCCGGCCCTCACCCGGGGCCGTCGTACGCGCGGTCCGCACGGCGTCGAGCATCGGCGCGCTGGGCCTGCCGCCCGCTCCGCCGGCGTCGCAGGCCAGGTTGCGCGGGCGCCTCCACAGCCCGCTGCGCGACCGGCGCGCGATCAGTCACCACTACGACCTGTCCAACGAGTTCTACTCACTCCTGCTGGACCCGTCGATGGCCTACTCCTGCGGCTACTGGACCTCGACGGACCCGGCGTACACGCTCGCGGACGCCCAGCGCGACAAGCTCGACCTGGTCTGCCGC
>DASSJR010000268.1:0-8637 GCA_035691135.1 Nocardioides sp.
GTCGACCAGCTGCGAGACCAGGCCGTACCGGTCGGCGGTGGCGGCGTCGATGGTCTCGCCGAGCATCAGCAGCTCGGTGGCCCGGCCGGCGCCGACCAGCCGGGGGAGGAGGTAGGCCGCTCCCATGTCGCCACCGGACAGCCCGACCTTGGTGAAGAGGAACGCGAACCGGGCCGAGGTCGAGCACACCCGGAAGTCGCTGGCGATCGCGATCACCGACCCGGCGCCGGCGGCGATGCCCTGGATGCCGGCCACGATCGGGACCGGGCACTCCCGCATCGCCTTGATCACGTCGCCGGTCATCCGGGTGAAGCCGATCAGGTCGCGCGGGTCCATCTTGATCAGCTCGCCGATGATCTCGTTGACGTCGCCGCCGCCACAGAACCCCTTGCCCTCGCCGCGGATCACCAGGACGTCGGTGTCGCCGCGGTGCGGCAGCTCGTGGAGCAGGTCGCGCAGGTCGGCGTACGACTCGAAGGTCAGCGGGTTCATCTTCTCGGGCCGGTCCAGGGTCACCGTGGCGACGCGGTCCTGGACCGAGAACCGGAAGTGCTGCCAGTCGTCGGTGATCGGGACGCTGCCCCGGTAGCGGGATCCGCTCACGACTGCCCTTCCTGACGGCTCTCACGTGCACGCACCAGCCCTCGGCCGATGATGGTGCGCTGCACCTCGGACGCACCTTCGTAGATCCGGGGGGCGCGGACCTCACGATAGAGGCGTTCGAGCAGGTGCCCCTGCTGCAGTCCGCGGGCGCCGTGCAGCTGCACCGCCTGGTCGACCACCCACTGCGCGTTCTCGGTCGCGAACAGCTTGGCCATGGCGGCGCTCTGGGTGACCTGGGCGGCCGGCGCACCCGAGTCGTACGTCGTCGCAGCCGACCGCACCAGAAGCCGGGCCGCCTCGGTGCGGGTCGCCATCTCCGCAAGCGTGTGCTCGACCGACTGCTGCCTGATCAGCAGGTCGCCGTAGACCTCCCGGGTCAACGCCCACTCGAGGGAGGCGTCGAGCGCGGCCTGCGCCATGCCGACCGCGAACGCGCCGACGCTCGGCCGGAAGAGATCGAGCGTGCGCATCGCCACGGCGAAGCCCTGGTCGACCTCTCCGAGCACGTCTTCGGCGGAGACCCGGACTCCGTCGAACGTGAGCGTGCCGATCGCGTGCGGCGCCAGCAGGTCCAACGGCTCACCCCCGAGACCCTCGGCATCGCCGGGCACCACGAACGCCGTGACCCCGCGGGCACCGGCGCCGTCGGTGGTGCGGGCGAAGACGGAGTAGACGTCGGCCTCGGGTGCGTTGGAGATCCAGGCCTTCTCCCCGTGCAGCCGCCACCCGTCGCCGTCGGGGCTCGCCCGCAGCGAGAGCGCCGCCGCATCGGAGCCAGCCTCGGGCTCGGACAGGGCAAAGGCCGCGACGACGCTGCCGTCGACCACGCCGGGTATCCAGCGCTCGACGGCCGCGGGCGACCCGGACTGGAGGATCGGGTAGCTGCCGAGTCCCTGCAGCGCAAGGGCGGTCTCGGCCTCCGTGGTCACGGTGGCCAGGGTCTCGCGGAGCAGGCAGAGCTGGAGGGCAGCCGCCTCGCCCGAGGTCACCAGGGGCTCGTCGGGATCACCCCCGAACAGGCCGCGGAGCAGCCCGTGCTCGCCGAGCGCGGCGACGAGAGGTCGGTTCACCGCGTTGTGGACGGGAGGTACGCCGGCGAGGTGGTCGATGGCGACGGTCCGGACCCGGGCGACGTACTCCTCCTGCGCTGCCGTCAGCCCGACGCCCATGCGCGCGACGCTATTGCGCCTTGACAACTTCCGTCAAGAACGCAATATGTTGGCTGACATGCGGATCGCGGTGGTCGGCGGCGGCCCCGGGGGGCTCTACTTCAGCGCCCTCGCCCAGCAGCTCGCCCAGCGATCGACTGGGCGCACCGGCGAGTCCCACGACATCACGGTGTGGGAGCGCAACGCCCCCGACGACACCTTCGGCTTCGGCGTCGTGTTCAGCGACGAGACCCTCGGCGGGATCGAGCACGCCGACCCGGCCGTGTTCTCCCGGATGCAGCAGGAGTTCGCGGTCTGGGACGACATCGACGTCCACTTCAAGGGCGAAGTGGTCACCAGCGGCGGCCACGGCTTCGCCGCGATGTCGCGGCGCCGGCTCCTGGAGATCCTCCAGGACCGCTGCCGCGAGCTCGGCGTCACGCTCCACTTCCGCACCGACGCTCCTGACGTCGACGAGCTCGCCCGCACCCACGACCTGGTCGTCGCCTGCGACGGCCTCAACTCGGGGGTCCGGGCGCGGTACACCCACACGTTCCGGCCGGCCCTCGAGACCCGGGACTGCAAGTACATCTGGCTCGGGACCGACAAGGTCTTCGACGCGTTCAAGTTCTACGTCGCCCAGACACCCCACGGTGTGATGCAGGTCCACGGCTATCCCTACGACGCCGGGGGCAGCACGTTCATCGTCGAGATGACCTCCGCCGTCTGGGAGGAGGCGGGCTTCGCCGACTACGCCGACCGTGCTTGGGCGCCGGGGGAGTCCGACCAGAAGTCCATCGACCGGATCCGCGAGCTCTTCGCCGACGTGCTGGAGGGCCACGAGGTGATGGCCAACAACTCCCGCTGGATCAGCTTCACCACGGTCCGCAACGAGCACTGGGTCCACGACAATGTCGTCATCCTCGGCGACGCCGCCCACACCGCCCACTTCTCGATCGGGTCGGGCACCAAGCTCGCGATGGAGGACGCCCTGGCCCTGGCGGCCTGCCTGCACGAGCACGAGACCCTGCCCGCGGCCCTGACGACGTACGAGGCCGAGCGCAAGGCCGTCGTCCTCTCGACCCAACGAGCCGCGCAGGCCAGCCTCGAGTGGTTCGAGAACCTCGGCCAGTACGTCCACCAGGACCCGATCCAGTTCGGCTTCAACATCATGACCCGCAGCCGCCGGGTCACCTACGACAACCTGCGGCTGCGCGATCCGGAGTTCGTCGCCCGCTGCGACGAGTGGTACGCCGACCACGTCGGCGCCACCGACGTCCGCCCGCCGATGTTCCAGCCGGTCCGGATCGGGTCGCTCGACCTGGTCAACCGGGTGGTGGTGTCACCCATGGACATGTACGTCGCCGATGACGGGCTGACCTCCGACTTCCACCTGGTCCACCTCGGTGGCAAGGCCCTCGGTGGCGCCGGCCTGGTGATGACCGAGATGGTCTGCGTCTCGCCCGAAGGCCGGATCACCCCGGGCTGCGCCGGGCTGTGGGACGACGAACAGCAGGCGGCGTGGCGACGGGTGACCGACTTCGTCCACACCAACACGGCCGCGAGGATCGGCCTCCAGCTCGGCCACTCCGGTGGCAAGGGCTCGACCAAGCTGATGTGGGAGGGCATCGACGAGCCGCTGGACGACGGCAACTGGGAGGTCGTCGGACCCTCGCCGGTGTCCTACCGCGAGGGGGTCAACCAGGTCCCCCGCGAGCTGACCCGCGCCGCGATGGACAGCATCCGCGATCAGTTCGTCGACGCCGCACGCCGCGGCGCCGAGGCCGGATTCGACCTGCTCGAGCTCCACTGCGCGCACGGGTACCTGCTCTCCGCTTTCCTGTCGCCGGTGACCAACCGTCGCACCGACGAGTACGGAGGCGACGTCGCCGGCCGCCTCCGCTACCCCCTCGAGGTGTTCGCGGCGATGCGCGAGGCGTGGCCCGCCGAGCGGCCGATGACGGTACGGATCTCGGCCACCGACTGGGTCGAGGACGGTCAGACCCTCGACGACGCGCTGGAGGTCGCCCGGGCCTTCGTGGACGCCGGGGCGGCCGCGATCGACGTCTCCACCGGGCAGGTGACGGCCAGGGAGCGGCCGGCATTCGGGCGGTCCTACCAGACGCCGTACGCCGACGCGATCCGCAACCGGCTCGGCGTCCCCACGATCGCGGTCGGCGTGATCTCGTCCTACGACGACGTCAACTCCATCCTGCTCGCCGGCCGCGCGGACCTCTGCGCCATCGGCCGAGCCCACCTCTACGACCCGATGTGGACCCTGCACGCCGCCATCGAGCAGGACTACGACGGCCCCGGCGCCGCATGGCCGTTGCCCTGGCAGGCCGGGAGGCGCAAGCCACAGACCGGCCGCACCGACGGGCCGAGGCCGCGGCTGGAGCTGATCCGGCAGGGCGAGCAGGGCACCCGGCACCGCCGCTGGCGGCCCTAGCGCTCATCGCGCTGTCAGCTTCTGTCAGGTCTCGTCAACCGGCCCTTTGGCGGACCGATCGTGGAGTTGCTGGCCCGACCGGGCGGCACACCACGAAAGGAACATCATCATGAACACGATTCATCACAGGTCCGCGTGGGGCATCGCGCTCGCCACGGTCGCGCTGGCCTTCACCTCTGCCTGCGGGACGGAGATCGCCACCGAACCGGCCAACATCGGCGGTGTCGTCGAACAAGAGCAGAGCTCGCCTGCGCCGACGCGGGACAAGTGCTTCGGCTCCGCCGACTTCGCCGAGCGTTGCGGGACGACCGGGTCGCAGGACAGCCAGGGTGGGTCCGCTCGGCCGGGCCGGCTCCCCGACGCATGGAACTAGGGCCGAACGGGGGTCGGTCCGCACCGGGACACCGGGTCGCAGCTCAGCGGCCCGGTGTCCTGCTTTGTCTGCCCCGTCAGTGCACGCCGACAGGCATGCCCAACTTGGTGATCGCAGTGCAGAGCGGGACGTGCTGGCGCGCGTCCCGGGCCGCTCGGCGCAACAGCTTCGATGCGACGTCGCTCCGGCCCGTGGCGCGGGCCAGCTGTGCGCCGCGCCACCGGCAGTACGCCGCGTCGTGGGGACGCGCGAGCCTGTCCCACGCGGCCGCGGCGGAGATCCAGTGCTCGGGGACGGCCGTGCCGGCCAGGCGCGCGAGCTCGGCATCCCACGTGGCGCCCTGGGCGCGTCGATCAGCAGGGACCGCATCGGCCCCGAACGGGTCCTTCGCGGCGCTCGCGCGTAGGCGGTCCAGCAGCCGCAGTGCATCTTGCTGCCGGATCGGGCCGGGCTGTCCGGGACGTCCGTGCACACAGTCGGCGGCCGCGCGGGCCGCCAGCACGAAGGCGGCACCGGCGAACTCCGACTCGTCGGAGGCCGCCACCGGCGCCAGTGTCGGCAGCAAGCGGTCGAGGGCAGCCACCGGGCGGTCCATCCACACGTCCGACAGCGCCGCCACCTGCGCCCGCGCCGTCTCGTGAGAGTGCCAGGTGAGCTGAAGGTCGTCGAGCGCGTTGACTCGGGCGGCTGCGGCCGCCCATCTCCCGCGCAGCACGTCGAGCAAGGCGCGCAGGTTGTGCATGAACCATCGGTCGATGGTCACCTCGCCGTCGGTCACAGGGTCCAGCAGCTCACCAGCACGGCCCACCTGCCCGGCCCTCAGCATGGCTTCGGCCAGGTTCGCGTGCACGATGGCAGCGTGTGAGTTCTCGATGCCCCATCCACGGGCGGCCTCCAGTGCGGGACCTCCCGCCGACTCCAACTCCGCCACGGGGCGCCCGTGGATCAGCAACATGTCGGTATGGCAGACACCCATCCAGAGCTCCTCGGTCGGCCCCGGACTGGGCAGCGCCTGCCGCGCATGCTCGAGCCGCGCGAGCGCCCCGGGCAGGTCTCCCGCGAGCGCCTCGTGCCAGGCGATGGTCGGCAGCAACCCGAAGGTCATGTGCGCATCGCCGAGCTCCTCGCAGACCGCCCATCCCCGGTACAGGGCCGTCGCTGCCTCCTCCCGCCTGCCGAGTGCAGCGAGCTCCATCCCCTTCAGCTCCAGCGCCGAGACCAGTCCGCGGCAGGGCGGAAGCTCGCCGTAGAGGGCAATAGAGCGCTCGAGGAGCTCCAGACCCGCCGCCGAGTCCTCGATCTCACCTCGGTAGTAGCCCGCGCGGTAGAAGAGGTCGGCTGCCTCTTTCGTGCTCATCTCCGGAAGCCACTGCATCACCTGGTCCGCCAGGGCGAGTGCCCGCCGCATCTGGCCCGCGTCGCGCAGGCACTCCATCGCGTTGAGGCTGACCCGCGACCGGGAGAGCGACGCGGCCCCGTCCGACGAAACGGCGTCCGGCCAAAGCTCGAGGGCGCGGAGCAAGTGCTCGGCCTGCTGGGCCACTGCGTAGAGGCGGCCCGCCTGATCAGCCGCGCGGATGCGCCAGGCCAGCTCCTGCTCTCGGTCTCCCGCCGATTGCCAGTGTGAGGCGATCTCGGCCGGTGACGACGTCTCGGAGTCGGCGAGCGCTGTGGCGACCCGGCGGTGGGCTTCGCCCGTCTCGCCTCCGATCAGGCGTCGGCGGATCGCCTCGGCGAGGAGCGGGTGCCGCAGCCGGATCTCGCCGGGGCTCACGTTCGAGTCGAGCAGCCGCGCTCTGTCGAGCTCGCGCAGCGCCCTGGTCAGCTCCGCCCCGGACTGGCCGGTGATCTGGCGGAGAACCGAGTCGTCCAGGCTGCGCCCCGCGACGCCGAGGCCGATGGCGACGGCCGAGGCGGTTTCGCTGATCTTGTCCAGGCGCTGGTCGAGGAGATCGGAAAGCAGCCGGGGAAGGGGCTGGTCGTCCTCGCCGCTGCGGGCGAGCAGCTGCTCCGCAAACAAGGGCTGACCCTGAGCGCGACGGTGGATTCGATCCACCAGGCTCCGGTCGGCTGGCCGGCCGAGCAGCAGGGCCAGCTGCTCCGCGGTGTCGTCGCGGCTCAACGGTCCGAGCTCGAGCGTGGTGACCTGTGCCAGGCGCATGATGCGCAGCCGCCACTCCTCGGTCCTCGGTGCCGTCGCGGGATCGTCGAGACGGAAGGTGCCGACGATCGGTACGCCAGTGCTCCGGCAGAGCAGGTGCTCGACCAGGTCCAGGGTGGACGCATCGGCCCAGTGAAGGTCCTCGACGAGCAGGCCGAGCCGCCGATGGACCGCCAACGCCTTCAGAGTGGCACCCACCGCCGCGAACAGCCGCTCGCGAGCCCAGCCGTCGGTGTCCGGATCGGTCTCTGCCCACGGCGCGAGCTCCGGCAACAGGCGGCTCAGCGAGCCGGGTACGTACGCCGCGCACTCACCGAACGACTTCTCCAGCCACTGGCCGGCGTCGACGTCGTACGCCGCCCGCAGGAGGTCGCCTATCGGCAGCAGGGGGACGTCGGTCGACAGCGGGAGGCAGGATCCGGCCGCGACGAACACGTCCGGCACCGCGGCGACGGCGGTCGACACCAGGCGCGTCTTGCCGAGCCCAGCCTCGCCGGTCACCAACAGGAGACCTGAGCCGCTCTCGAGGTGACGCCTCACCGCAGTCAGCTCGTCCGTGCGCCCGGCGATGCGGAGCGCCTCCGACACCCTGCCCTCAGGCGGGGCGCTCGCGGCCAACCACAGCTCGCGGAATTCGTGGACGTCCCCGTCCATCGCCTCGACCATCAGCTCGAGGACTCCCCAGGACGGCAGCTTCGGGGAGGAGAAGACCGCGGAGATCGTGGTGTGGCTGCATCCTGCTGCCGTGGCGAGCGCCCGGAGGCTGGGCCAGCCGGCCCGGTGGTGCAGGCGGTGCAGGGCGTCGGCGAGGTCCCGCCGTGGTCCCGGCGGGACGTCTGGATGTGGCAGTGCTCCCACAGCAGGGTCTCCCCACCCCAAAGCGCTCGGAACGACCACGATCCCGTGTCCGGACCGGGGGTGTCTATGGCTTGGATGGCCCAGCCCGGCCGGCGCTTCCGCACACGGGTGGCTTGACCGGGATGGCGCGGTGCCGCTCCCCTGCGCGGCTACCCTGACCCCATGGAGGGACCGCTCGACCCGCGCGACCCCGCCCTGCTGCGTGTCTCGGACGCCGACCGGCACAAAGTCGCCGAGATCCTCCGGCAGGCCGCGGGCGAGGGGCGGCTCGACCTCGACGAGCTCGACGAGCGCCTGGAGTGGGCGTACGCCGCCAAGACCTACGCCGACCTGATCCCCATCACCGCTGACCTCCCGGTCCGGGGGAGCGAGCAGCTGCCCTCGCCCGGTCCCCACCAGGCAACCGGTCCCCTCGTACCGGCTTCGCGGCACGATTCGACCCTCGCCTTCATGGGCGGTGCAAGCCGAAAGGGACTCTGGGAGGTCGGCGCGAGCCACACGGCGTTCGCGATGTGGGCCGGCATCACCCTCGATCTGCGCGAGGCGCGGCTCACCAGCCGGGAGACGGTGATCTACGCCAACGCCATCTGGGCCGGCATCGACATCATCGTCAATGCGCGCACGCACGTCATCGTCGACGGCATCGGGATCATGGGTGGCTTCGAGCAGGCCCGCGACAAGGTGGCGCCGGAGATCGGTCCCGACTCGCCCGTGCTCCGGGTCAAGGGGGTCGCTCTGATGGCCGGGGTCTCGGTCCAGCGCAAGCCGATGCCTGGCCCCAGGCGCCTCAAGCGGCGCTGACTAGTGCATCGTGATCATTCCGTAGTTGACGCGGGGTGTGACCTAGACCACGATGAGCCTCATGTCGAGGCGGCCTCTGGTCACCACTTTCGGCTCACAACTCCATGACCGGGGGCGCATCACTGCGGCAGTCCAAGGACGGGTTGTCGTCGTCAACAACCGGAGGAAATCCATGCCGTTGAAGCGCACACTGGGGGCCGTCTCCGCGGTCCTGCTCATCTCAAGCCTGGCCGCGTGCGGCGGT